>JAADDW010000022.1 GCA_013153715.1 Campylobacterota bacterium
CCCACCCACCCCTTGGTCAGAAGATCGAAGAAGGTAATCAGCGACTACGACTACCTCTTCCACACCTTTCCCTACACCATCTGGATCAGCGGAACCAACGGGAAGACGACGACGACCCAGATGATCACCCACCTCCTCAAGGATCGGGGGGCTGTGAGTGGAGGAAATATAGGGACCCCCGTGGCCGATCTAGACCCCAGGGCCCCCATCTGGGTCTTGGAGACCAGCTCCTTCACCCTCCACTACACCCAAACCGCCAAGCCGAACCTCTATATTCTCCTCCCCATCACCCCCGACCACCTCAGCTGGCACGGCGACTTCAAGAGCTACGAGGCGGCCAAACTCAAACCCATTAGAGCCCTCAAGGAGGGGGAGATCGCCATCGTTCCCAGAGAGTACAGGGATATTCCGACAGAGGGCACAGTTATAGGCTACAGAACTCCCCAGGATCTAGCCCAATACCTGGAGATAGAGGTGGAGAGACTCTCCTTCCAAGGCCCCTTCCTCCTGGATGCCGTTCTGGCCGCCGCAGTCCAACAGATCCTCTTCTTCCAGGTGGACTACGAGAGACTCAACTCCTTCCAACTCGACCCCCACAAGCAGGAGGAGTTCTTCGACAGCCAGGGGAGGCTCTGGGTGGACGACAGCAAGGCCACTAACATAGATGCCGCCCTCCAAGCGATCAGAAGATATGGGGAGCGCCCCCTCCTCCTCATTCTGGGAGGGGACCACAAAGGGGTCACCTTAGAACCCCTCATAGAGAGGCTCCCCCCAGGGACCAGGGTCTTCGCCATCGGCAGAGCTACAGACCACATAGTCTCCCTCTGCCGCCGCCACTCGGTAGATGTCCAGGAGTCCAGAACCCTCCGTAGTGCCGTCCAATCGATGAAGAGGGTCCACAATCGGGAGAGTGTGGCCCTCCTCTCCCCCGCCTGTGCCAGCCTCGACCAGTTCTCCAGCTACAGGGAGCGGGGGGAGCAGTTCAAGGAGCTTGTGTTAAGGGAAGACTAAGGTTGATGTGTTATAATTTCAGTCCAACTTCTGGGGCCAGATAGCTCAGCTGGTAGAGCAAGGGACTGAAAATCCCTGTGTCGGCGGTTCGAGTCCGCCTCTGGCCACCACTTTCCCCAAGAGAAATTCCTCACCCTACTCTATCAAAATTTTCAAATGCAGATACCCCTATTTTAGGTAGAGGAGAGAGCCTCCTTCCTCCTCTCTCCAAAAAATGTGATAAATATCCCTCCGGAAGCGACACCCATACGGGCAACTACCCCAGACTCAAACCATCCAGAATGGCGGCTCTCAGGCGATGAGCCTTGTCGTCTGCGAGACCCTCCACCGAGCCGCTCTCTGATGGAGGCAGAATACCTTCCATAGGGTAAGTATTTCCACCCCACCACCAGCGACCGTCAGATCGGACACTCCGTCAGCTCTCCCATCTTATCTCTATTTCAAAATAGAGAGAGTGGGAAGTCTCTCCGCTCCTCGGTAGATCCAGGGGAGTCGAGACTCCCCCCTGACATACCTCCCCATCTCTAGGCAGGTGTGATCCCATAAAGAAGAGGGAGAGGAGATCTCCAAGACCCCGAGAGACCATTTCAGCGGACCATCTCTCCAATCCACTCCAGATACCCGTCACTCCCCTCATCGATGGCTAGAGAGATGAACTCCGGAAGGTCGTAGGAGTGGAGCTCCTGAACCCTCTTCTCCAGAGCTGGAAGGAGATGGCCAGCCGTCTTGATGAGGAGGAGATACTCCCGATCCTCCTGGAGCTCACCCTCCCAGATATAGAAGGACTCCCCCTGGGGGAGAAGGGTGACACAGGCGGCCAGCCTCTCCTCTACAATCTTCCTAGCCAGATCCCGTCCCTCCTGGATGGTCGGTACAGTTGTGATTACAAGGCGGTACGGAGTCATCATCTCCCCCTCACATCAGACGAAGGCCGCACTCATATAGCCGACGACGGCACTGGCGTCGCCGGTAGCGTCGGCACTGGTCCTGTAATCCAAGATATGGGGCTTCAGCCCGAGGGCCACAGCCGCCAGAATGATGGCCTCCATGCCGATCTTCCCACACGCTTCACACCCCCGATGGAGGAGGGCCGGGTTGAGGTCATGGACCGCCTGGAGACAGATGGAATCCAGCTCTTCCGCCCTCTTCTTGGGGTAGTAGTGGCTCAAATCTGTACTGATAACAATGGCGTTGGCTGGATCCTTGAGAACGGTCTCACAGAGCTTGGCCAGATAGGCTGGATCCAGGTCCCCATAGACAATCTCCACAACTTTGGCCCCAGGGAGGTAGTGGTAGATAAAGGGCATCTGGGTCTCCGTCGAATGTTCGGCATGGGCCTCTGGGAGGAAATCGATCTCATAGAGGGAGCCAAGGTACTCCAGATAGGCCCGATCCACCACCAGATCGCCACAGGGGGTCTCGTAGGTCTCATAGAAACTTCCGCTCATCCCCCGAAGATAGACTCTGTGGCTGGGACCGATGACGACAACCCGTTTCGGCCTGCCGTTGGCCAGAACTCTATGGGCCACATTGGCTGTGAAGCCGCTGTAGATATAGCCCGCATGGGGGGCTATAATAGCCCGAGGTCTGAGGGAGAGGAGAGAGGTATCCTGGAGAGCCCCGTCGAGGATCTTGTTGAACTGGGCGATCATCCCCTCCACTTCGCCACACTCGGCAGGATAGAACATACCCGCTACACTTGCCGCTCGTCTCATCTTTTATCCCCTTTTCAACCCTTTTTCAGTACACTACGAAAAAAGAGATAAGGCCGATCTTGGGGACCAACCTTACCACGCTGATACTCATCACCATTATAGTACAACTTTACCGCCTCTCTGTGCTACTTAATGCACAGATAGACCTCTATGTCGATGAGGCCTACTACTGGGGGTGGAGCCAGGAACTCGCCTTTGGCTACTTCTCCAAACCCCCCATGATAGCCTGGATCATAGCCCTCTTCACCTCCATCTGTGGAGACTCTTTGGTCTGCATCAAACTCCCCGCCCTCCTCCTCTATCCGGTGACAACTCTCTTCATCTACCTCATCGCCCGGGAGCTCTTCAACGAGAAGGTGGCCTTCTGGAGCGGAGTGGCGTTTATTACCCTCCCTGCAGTCTCCATGAGCTCCCTTATCATCTCTACAGATGTCCCCTTTCTCCTCTTCTGGGCCATGGCCCTCTACTTCTTCCTCAAAGCCCTCAAGGAGGATCGGGGGCTCTACTGGGCTATTGCAGGTCTCTCTGCAGGTCTGGGTCTCCTGAGTAAATATACAATGATCATCTTCCTCATCAGCGCCCTCCTCTATATCGGAATGGAGCCCCGCTACCGCCACTATCTGAAGAGTACCAAACTCTATATGGCTATTCTCATTGCCGCCCTCATCTACTTTCCCAACCTCATCTGGAATGGGACCCACCAGTTCATCTCCTTTGTCCATACCAAAAATATCAGCAAGATAGAGGGTGCCCACCACCTCTTCAACCCCGACAAGCTCCTTGAATTTTGGGGGGCGCAACTGGCCGTCTTCGGCCCCCTCTTCTTCCCCATCTTCCTCTACCTCCTGGTCCACCCCCTCCGTGAAAGGGCCTTCAAACCCCTCTACGCCTTTACGGTTCCCTTCTTCGCCATCATCTCCCTCCAGGCCCTCCTCTCCAGGGCCCTAGCCAACTGGGCCGCCCCTGTCTATATCGCCGCTACAATTATGGTGGTCGCCTACCTCCTGGAGCGCCATCGGGAACGGCTTCTCAAGATCGGTATAGCCATCAATCTCCTCCTGGCCCTCCTCTTCTACCACTACCATACCGTCCTGGAGGTCCTCCATATCCCCCTCACCTCTAAGATCGACCCCTACAAAAGGGTAACGGGATACTCCCTTCTGGCCAAGAAGCTCCAACCCATTGTTGAGAGCCATCCCGAGGCGATCCTCCTCTTCGACAACCGCTCCATCATGGCGGAGATGATCTACTACCTCAACCCCCACCCCTTTGATGCCGTCATCTTCAATCCCGACCACCTCCTGGCCAGCCAATACCACCTCACTACCGATATGAACCGCCACCTGGGTCAGAACTTCCTCTATATCACAACGGAAAAGGGGAGAATCGAGAGGGTCCGACCCTACTTTGAGGGGGGGAGGTTGGAGGCGGTTATAGAGCTCCCCCTCTACCCCGACCTCACCAGGAGGTACTATATCTACTATCTCACCCATTTCAAGGGGTACTAATGGGGAGAAAGATGGTTCTGACTGCCCTCATCCTAGCCTCACTCTGCCCCCTCTTCCTCCTCTACCCGGAGATCGATCTCGCCGTAAGCTCCCTCTTCTACAAGGGGGGGTTCTACCTCAAGGATCACCCCCTGGCCCTCGCCCTCTACAAGGCCACCATCTGGTTGACAGCCTCCATCGCTGTCACCCTCCTCTTCCTCCTCACCGTCTCCCTGGTGACGGGGAGGGAGATAGTCTCCCGAAGGGTCCTCCTCTACCTCCTATCCACCCTCATTCTCGGACCGGGGCTCATTGTCAATGTCGGTCTCAAAAACCAGATGGGGCGGGCGAGGCCCTCCCAGACCACCTACTTTGGAGGGTCCAAGAGCTTCACCCCTGCCCTGGTGGTCGCCGATCAGTGTGAGAGGAACTGCTCCTTCACCAGCGGCCACGCAGCGGCCGCATTTTACCTCCTGGCCTGGGTCCCCCTCTTCTCAGGGCCGAGGAGATGGATCGTCCTAGCCGTCGCCCTCCTCTGGGGGTGGGCCGTCGGGATCGGGAGAATTGTCCAGGGAGGACACTTCCTCAGCGATGTCTTCTGCTCCATGGTCATCGATCTCCTGGTTGCAGGGGGACTCTACTACCTATTTTTTGAAAGGAGGAGAGATGGAGCTCTCAGTGGTGATACCGGTCATGAATGAGGAGGAGAATATAAAACCCCTCTTCAAAGCCCTTCGAGAGGCTCTGGAAGGGATTGACTACGAACTCATCTTTGTTGACGACGGATCTACAGACAGAACTGTAGAGGAGATTAAGAGGGAGGCTACAGAACGGACGAAGCTCATCGTCTTCAGCCGCAACTTCGGCCAGAGTCTCGCCATGATGGCCGGAATCGACGGGGCCCGGGGAGAGATTATCGCCACAATCGATGGGGATCTCCAGAACGATCCGGCAGATATTCCTCTCATGCTCAAGAAGATGAGGGAAGAGGGGGTCGATGTGGTGGCCGGTGTCCGGGTCAACAGGCAGGACGGCCTCCTCCTCAGAAAAATTCCGAGTAAGATAGCCAACTGGATTATCAGAAAGAGTACAGGGGTCTACCTCCGAGACTACGGGTGCACCCTGAAACTCTTCAAAAAGGAGGTCGCTAAAAATCTGGGGCTCTATGGAGAGCTCCACCGCTTCATTCCCGTCCTGGCCAAGCTCTATGGAGCCAGAATGACGGAGATGGAGGTCCGCCACCACCCCCGCCTCCACGGGACCAGCAAATATGGGATAGGGAGAACCTTCAAGGTGATTAGCGACCTGATGCTCATGCTCTTCTTCCAGAAGTACGCCACAAAGCCTATGCACCTCTTCGGAACCCTCGGAATAGCCATGTTGGGGGTCGGAATGGTCATCAACCTCTACCTCTTCATCCTCAAACTCCTCGGGGAGAGTATTGGGGGGCGCCCCCTCCTCATCTTGGGAGTTATGCTGACACTGGGGGGAATCCAGCTGATCACCACAGGCTTCCTAGCCGAAATTATGATGAGGACTTACTACGAGGCCCAGCAGAAGAGACCCTACATTATCAAAGAGATCTATGAGCCGTCTCCCAAAAGTAGCTCTTAAGCTCTCCCTCTCCCTCCTCCTCCTCGTCTGGGTCTTCAGGGAGATCGACTTCCAGGAACTCCTCTCCCTCATTGGAAGGTGTTCCCCCTTCTGGCTCCTCCTGGCCTTCCTCGCCTTCAATCTCTCCCAGATAGTCAGCGCCATCAGGTTCAACTACTACCTCAAAGGGATCGGCTCCCAACTCTCCCTCCCCCTCGCCATCAAACTCTACTATGTCGGCATGTTCTACAATCTCTTCCTCCCTGGAGGGATCGGGGGAGATGGGTACAAAATCTACCTCATCAAGAGGTATCGGAAGGGGGGAGTCAAGGAGCTCCTCCAGATAGCCCTCCTCGACCGATTGAGTGGACTGGTCGCCCTCCTCTTTCTAGGCTCCCTCCTCTTCCTCTTCTCCGACTACAGCCGCTCCTTCCCCCTTCTCCGTCCCCTCGCTCTGGCCGGGGGAGTGGCCATCTATCCCGTCGCCCTCTCCCTCCACCGCCGCCTCTTCCCCCAACTCTCCCGCTATCTCAGGGAGATTACCCTCCTCGCCCTGGCTGTCCAGCTCCTCCAACTCCTTGCCGCATCTGCCCTTATCGAGGCCCTCCCCCACCCTCCCCCTCTGGTGGAGACCCTCACCCTCTTCCTCCTCAGTAGTATTGTGGCTGTTCTCCCCCTCACCATCGGAGGGATCGGGGCCCGGGAGGCAACATTCCTCTATGGTTTCAAACTTATCGGCTACGATCCGGCCGTCGGCGTCGCCTTCAGCTTCCTCTTCTTCCTCCTGACAGCCCTCTCCAGTGCCTTGGGGCTCCTCTTCATCAATATATCAGACGATTTGGCATCGAAATATCGATATAACCAAAGTGATCGAGAAGGAAGAGAATGAGGGCTACAACTGCCAGACCGATAACGATGGCCGAAACAATCTTGATCCAGCTGTAGGGACGCTTTCCGATGACCTCGCCACTCTGGCCGTTGACGAAGAACTCGTAGATTTTCCCCCTATACTCCACACTCCCCCAGAACATGGGGAGGTAGATACCGCTGTACCGCCCATCATAGTAGTGGCGGTAGATTTTGGAGATTATCTGCCGATCCCCTCCAATATCTGCCCGAATGGCGGCCCGGAGCTCTCCCTCCACAGCCGCCTGGGCCGCCACAAAACCTTGTCGGGTGGAGGTGTTGTACTCGTAGCTCTCCTGTCCCGCCAACATCTCCTCCCGAAAGGAGACACTCTCTCCCAATCTGTAGAGGAGCCTCCTGGCCATCATGGGGGTATCGGTATAGCTGAAGGCGTAGATGTCCTCGAAACCGAGGTCAACCTCCCCCTCCACAGGGAACCACTCGGTCCTGATCCTCTGGACCCTCCGGAGCCCCTGACTGGTATAGATGGTCTCGGTGTAGAGATAGTCGACCCCCCTCCTTCCGATATAGCGGGCCCGGATACGGAAGGAGAAGACCCAGGCCGGATAGTAGTAGGATTTAAGCTCCTTGTACTTCTTGAAAAACCTCTTGAAATCATCCGGGGCGAACCAGAGGGAGCCTATCTTCTGGCGGAGCCGCTGGTAGGCCTCCCGCTGGGTAATGGTGAAGGGGAGGATATAGGGGAGCTCATAGCCGTTCTGGGCTGGGGCGATGAGGTGGCTGGAGCAGTAGGGACACTCTCCCGAATGGAGATAGGAGGGGGCCTCAAAGGTGGCTCCACAGGAAGAGCAGTGGAACTCCCTATCACTCCACTGGGGGAGATGGTCCTCCAGAGGATGGTACCGAATGGAGGAGATTCTGAGGGAGAGGGAGCGGTGGGAGCCGCAGTAGTCGCAGACAAGCCGATCCTTCTCATACCTCATGGAAGCCCCGCAGGAGGGACAGACTATCCGCTTGGTCTCTATCATGGAAGGGGCGGAGGAACCTTTTTGAAGAGATCGGGGAGCACCTCTTCAGCCCGTTTCCACTCTTCCATCCCCTCTCTCCAGACCAGATCGTCCCGTCCTAACTCCCCATTCTGCACCAACTCCAGGAGCTGTTCCTTCGTCAAGGGGCCCACAGGGGTCTTATCCCGAGCAATATAGAACTCTTCCCGATCCGGAATGGGAGGGGGAGTCGCCTTGAAAACCTGGTTGGCGGCGGCCATACCGGCCCCAAGTCCCACTAACTCACTTGCCGCTCCCCCCTTCTCGATCCCCTTGGCCGTCTTATAGCGGAGATACTCTCCCTTATCCCCCACAATCTCCATGGCGCTCCTCTCATCGAGGGCCTGTTCCACCTCCTTGGGGAGAGAGACACTCTCGATGAGGAGTTTCTCCAGGGAGAAGCCGTACTCCTCAAAGTAGGGAGCCAACTGCTCCCTGATCCGCTCTCCCAGCTCCCTATAATGTTTGGCCAGCTCCAGAATTGATATTCCGCTCTTGGCCAGGACTTCAGGAAGTTTGGAGACAATGAGGTCGCTGAGCCGATCATCGATCTCATCGACTGTGAAGAGTCCATCTGTTCCGGCCACCTCCTCAATCACCTTGGCCGGATCCTTGACCCTGATCTCATAGGTTCCAAAGGCCCTCACCCTGACGGGCCCCAGCTGGGGGTCCTTGATGATAATCGGGTGTTTCGTCCCCCACTTGAGGTCGCTGAACCGCTTTGTCGAGACAAAATAGACCTCAGCCTTGAATGGGGATTGGAAGCCGTGGTCCCAGTGCTGGAGATCTGTCAGTATGGGGAGGTTCTTGGTCTCCAATTCGTAGGTCCCCGGCCCGAGAATATCGGCTATCTCCCCTTCGTTGACGAAGACGGCCACCTGGGAGGGGCGGACAATCAGCTTGGCTCCATACTTGATCTCGTTGTCATGGCGGTCGAACCTGTAGATAATGGTATCATGGGTGTCGTCGAGCCACTCAATGACATCGATAAACTGATCTTTGAGCCAATCAAACAGCCCCATCGGCCGCTTCCTTCTTCGCCTTGATCTCTAGGAGAGCCCTCTTCAACTCCTCCTCTGCCTTCTTCAACTCCTCCTCCGCCAACTCCCGGGCCCTCTTGCCTTCCTGGGCGATCTTCAGAGACTCGTTGAGGGTCTCGATGAGGGTCTGGTTGGCCTTCTTCACACTCTCAATATCGAAGACCCCCCGCTCCACCTGGGTTTTTACCTCTCTGTTGGCCTCCTTGAGGGTCTCGGCATTCTTCTCCAGGAGTTCGTTGGTCAGATCTGTCGCCTCCTTGAGGCTCTTGGCCGCATCTTTGGAGCGGTAGATGGTGATGGTCTGGGCCAGCTGGTTTCTCCAGAGGGGGACGGTGTTGACCAGGGTCGAGGTGATCTTGTTGATGAGGGCCTTGTCGTTCTCCTGGATCAGACGGATACTGGGGAGGGCCTGCATCGCCACCTGGCGGGAGAGCTTGAGGTCGTGGACCCTCCGCTCCAGATCGTTCCTGAACTCCCTGATCTCCCTGAGCTCCTGGACCTTGAGCATATCCCCATCTTTGGCGGCCTCCTCGAACTGGGGAATCAGCTTCTCATCCAACTCCTTGAGCTTCTCCTCCCCAGCCTTGATGTAGAGCTCCAGCTTCCTAAAGTAGTCTAGATTGGCCTCATAGAGCTTCTCCAGGGAGACCAGATCGGACATCAGCTTGGACTTGTGGCGTTCCAAATTGTTGGCGATGGTATCGATCTGATCCCGTACCTCCTCGTACTGCTGGATAAATTTGCTGACAGGGGTCGTCAACCCCAGGAGCTTCCGCCACCAGCTCTGTTGTTCCTTGAGCTCATCAATATCAAATCCCCGTATGGCCGCAACCATCTTGTTGAGGGTCTCCCCCGCCTCTCCAATATCTTTATTCTTCACCCCCTCGATCATCTGGGTCGAGATCTCGTCCAGCTTCTCCTGGGCCTCGACTCCAAAGTAGATGACAGAGTTCCTATTCTTGTAGTCCAGCTCCTCCTTGTACTTCTCGATGAGCTCCTGCTCCTCCTTGGCCACTGGGGGAAGGGGTTCAGCCTCCTTTTTGATGATGGCGTGCTCTATCTTTTCCCGTACTTGATTTTCCATGGCAATCCTTTCACTCCTCTTTGATCTGTTTATCGAGAGTTCTCATCTTCGTATCCAACTCGTTGGCCCCTTGGCTCCGAACCTTCTCCAACTCCCTATCGAACCGCCGCTCCACCTCATCCATAAGGTGGAAGAGGGAGCTCTTCATCTCCTCACTGATCTCCTCCTGGGTCTTCACATAGCTCTGGGTCACATCATAGACCGAATCGACAAAGACCACCAGAAACTTCCTCAACCTCCTGACATAGGCGGGCTTCTTATCCAGCTCCTGGAGAATCTCCTCCGCCTTCTTCAAGGTCCGCTCCACCCGTTTCCTCAGATCGTAGTTGCGAATATCCTTGACCAGCTCCTGGCTCTTTTTCAGCTTCTCCCGAGCCTCCTGGAGGGTTTTGTAGGCCACCTCGCTCCCCATATCCCCCGTATCGGGTATCTTATCCTTCATGGGATCGAAGCCGTACCAGAGATAGTATCCCACAAAGGCGATGAGAGCCAGAAAGAGGGATTGGAAGAGCCCCATCCGGGAGAGGACGAAGGCAGAATAGAAGGTGGCCAGGGAGAGGAAGATGGCCCCCGTCAGCTTGTATGGTTTAGGGGCCTTGGCGAAATGGACACTCTCATACTCCCACTGGGCGGCAAACCCCTTTTTGGAGAAGTAGAGGGCGGCCAGGAAGAGGAGAAAGGCGATGAGGTTGAGGAAGAAGGCCCCGATCTGGAGGGAGAAGAGGGCGAGGACAACCGAGATGAGGGGGGGGATGAGGAAGAGGTAGAGCAGTATTCCGAGGGTCTTGGTCCGTTTCACATAGGTTGTCGAGTCGATTCGTCGGGCGACAGGCATCTCTACCCTTTAAAGAGATAGATAAGGGGGTACCACGCCGCAAAACCGGCACTGAACAGGAGGAAGAAGAAGCCAAAGAATTTACGGAGAAACTTACCCACTCCCACTCCTTTAGAGGTACTCTATTGTACCATAAATCTCCTGGTCTCTGTAGAGCCCCTTCCCTTCCACCGGACCCTCAGGATCGAACCGAATCAATCGGGCGGTGTAGCCACACTTGATAAATCCGTGCCTCAACCCCAATTGGGCGGCCCCGTTGGCGCTGGTCAGCTCCAGGAGCCTCTCCATGGAGATAATCCCCTCCTTCACCAATCGGGTATAGGCGAGGGGGAGGTAGAAGGAGAGGGCATCGATACCGTAGGCGGCCTCATCGAAGCTGAGATCCTTCTTCGTATAGGATTGGGGGGTGTGGAGGGAGGTGAGGAAGTCGATCTTCCCATCTACCAGGGCTTGGAGGAGCCTCTCCCGCTCCTCCCTATCCCGGAGGGGGGGATCCAGCTTGGCCAAGGTGTTGTACCCCCGACAGGCCTCGTCGGTATTGAGGAGGTGGTGGATCGGAACCTCGGCATAGGAGTAGGTACTCTGGGCTATCAGGTCTAGAGAGTGGGCCGTCGAGATTCCCTGGAAGATGACGGTGACTCCGTAGAACTCTCCAAACTCTATGATCTTGGCCACCTCACTATACTCCTCTATGACACTCCTCCCGCTGAGGCCGAGTTCAAAGGAGACCGCCCCCTCATGCATCACCCCATCTCCCACCAGAGCCCTATTTCGGAGACGGACGAAGAGGGGGAGATTTAACATCTTTCCATATTGGAAGAGAGGGATCAGGAGATCACTCCTCGTATCGCTACAGAGGGTTATTCCGACGGCGAACTCCCTAGCCAAGGTGGCTATCTCACTCAATCCCTCTCCAGAGACCCCTTGAAGGGCCGGGTAGAGATCGATCTCCAGGGCCTGACTCTTGACAAATTCCAAAGTCATCTCCCCGTTGAGGGGGGGCTCTGTAGTCGAGGAGAGGACTCCTATCCCGACTCCCCCCTTCCTCCCCTCTTCCGAGAGCCTCTGGAGGTTCTCGCCATTGAGCCTCCCATCCAGGGGGGTCAGGTTGAGATCGACAAGGGCGGGAATGACCCAGCTTCCCTGGAGGTCTATCCCTCCCTCCAGCTTTCCAACCCGTCTGATCACCCCCCCTTCCACCTCAATATCGACCACTCTCCCTCCATCTGGATCGATGGCAAAAAGATTTCTATAGACCACCCTTGATCTCCTCCAACTTTTTGAGAAAGAGCTTGGCGGGAGCGGCTCCCGCCAGAGGTCGCCCTATCCTCCTCCCCTCCCTATCGAGAAAGTAGAAGGTAGGGGTTCCGTAGGCCTTGTAACCCAACTTCCGAGCCTCTTCCAGCAGGAGCCGAACGGGAATATAGTTGTTCTCTATAAACTCTACCAGCTCTTCATCTTCAAAGGCCACCTCCTCCATATAGTCACACATGGCACACCCTTTCTGGGTCACCATGATCATGAGTGGCTTCCCCTCTCTCTTGGCAACCTTCAGACCCTCTCCATAGGAGTACCAGTCAAAATCTGCTCCCAGAAGGGAGACCGTCACAAGAAGGGAGAGGAACAGCTCTCTCATCTGACCTCCTTCAAGATGGCTAGAAAGCTCTGGGCATCTTTGAAACCGATGACCCGGGCCACCTCTCTCCCATCTTTGAAGATGAGAATGGCCGGAGGGCCGAAGAGATGGAACCTCTTGAGAAAGGCCTTATCACTCTCGGAATTGTCGGTCACATCGAGTTTAAACCTCTTGAAACGGCGGAGCTCCTCGATGACGGCCGGATCGCTGAAGGTGTACTCCTCCAACTCCTTGCAACTGGTGCACCATTGGGCGGTTACATCGACGATAACCGGTTCTCGGGACTCTTTCAGAATGGCCTCCAGCTCCTGGAGGTTCTCGATAGGGTGGAAGAGGGGCTCCCCCTCCCGATCGACAGAGACTCCCCCTCCCCCCCGAACTTTGAGGATATGGAGGGGATCGAGGGGGTTGGTGGCCCCTGTAAAACCTCCAAAGAAGAGGAAGAGTCCGTAGATGAAGAGGAGGAGGGCCACTGTCTTCCGGAGGTAGTGCCACCAGTGGGCCCCCTCCTCTATCCCCTCAAGTCCCCTCATATAGACGGCACTCCCAATAAAGAGGGCGGCCCAGAGGAGGAGGGTGATGGAGGGAGGGAGAATCCGCCCCACCATCCAGATGGCAACTCCCAACATGACAACACCAAAGACCCTATTGACACTCTCCATCCAGCCACCAGGCTTTGGCATAAACTTCCCAGCCCCGGTCCCGATGAGGAGGAGGGGAGCCCCCATACCGAGACTCATGGAGAAGAGGGCCGCCCCTCCAAGGAGGGCATCTCCGGTCTGGCCAATATAGATGAGGGCCCCCGCCAGGGGAGGGGCGACACAGGGACCGACAATGAGGGCAGAGAGGAACCCCATAATGGCCACCCCTACCAGCCCCCCTCTGCTTCCAGCTTCGTCACTCTTCTTGGCGATCTTGGTCTGGAGAGAGGAGGGGAGACCGATCTCATAGAAACCGAACATACTGAAGGCGAGGGCTACAAAGATGAGGGCGAAGAGGGTAATAATAACGGGGTTCTGGAAGGCGGCCTGGAGGTTGGAACCGAAGAGGGCGGCTACAACACCGGCCAAGGTGTAGGTGAGGGCCATGGAGAGGACATAGACCAGGGAGTAGAGGAAGGCCTTCCGTGTATTCATATCCTTGGATCCCACAATGAGTGAAGAGAGAATGGGGATCATGGGGAAGACGCAGGGGGTAAAGGCCAGGAGGAGCCCAAAGATGAAGAAGGTCCCCAAAATAATGGGGAGACTCCTATTTTTCAGAAGGGAGAGAACCTCATCTTCATCCCCTTGGGAAGAGGGGGGGTTCTCCTCTCCCTCTCCCCCCTTCTTCCCCTCTGGAACATGGAGGGAGAACACCTTTTTCTGGGGAGGGTAACATATCCCGATCTCGCTACACCCCTGATAACTCACCTCCAGCTTCAGATCCCCCGATCCGAGGAGCTCCAGAGGAATAGAGAGCTGGAGACTCCCCCGATAGACCTCATCTCCATGGAGCTTCTCAGCCGGCGGCAGTTCCAGGGGGATTACCTTCTCCTCAGGCTCCACCTCCCTCACTTTGAGACTCTTCTTGTAAAGATAGATCTTGGGAGCTATATCGATCCTGACCACTACCTCTCCCTCTCTCAGGGAGAGTGACGGCTTGAACGCCTCCTCCACAGGGAGAATCTTCTGGTCTCCTCCGACCCCTCCGACAAATCCGAAGAGCCAGAGGGTAACGGAGATCAGTAACAGAACTATCCTCATCTAGGCCTCCTCTATCCCAAATTCCAAATCTCCCGACAGCGGATCGGAGAGACCTCCTCTGGGACCGATCCCTCACCTCCAATCCACAGCAGGAATATAAGCGGGTTTTGGTAAAATCTATTGTAACCAAAAATAGTTAGAAAGAGAGAGTCATGGGAGAGAGATTGGAGAACGCCCAATCCCCCTACCTCCAGAGAAACAGGGAGAGCCCTGTAGAGTGGTATGAGTGGGGGGAGGAACCGTTCCGGAGGGCAAAGGAGGAGGAGAAGCTCATCTTCCTCTCCATAGGGTACAGCAGTTGCCACTGGTGCCATGTAATGGAGCGGGAGGTCTTTGAGAACAGGGAAGTCGCCGACCTTTTGAACAGGGAGTTTATCTCCATCAAGGTCGATAGGGAGGAGCGTCCCGACATAGACCGCTACTACCAAGAGGTCTATCGGCTCCTCAACCAGCAGTCCGGAGGATGGCCCCTCTCCATCTTCATGACTCCGGATAGAAAACCCTTCTTCGCCGCCACCTATATTCCCCTGGAGCCCAGAGATGGGCGGGTAGGCTTTAAGGAGTTGATAGAGAATATGGTCCGCCTCTTCAAGAGGGCACCCCGGGAGATCTACGATCAGGCAGACCAGATAGTCCAATTTATGAAACCAGCAACAAAGGTAGAGGAGATGGTCCCACTGGATCGGAACATTGGAGAGCACTTTCTAGAGGCGGCTCGGCGCTTCTTCGACCCGATCAACGGGGGATTTGGATCGAAGCCCAAATTCCCCCACACCTCGATCATCAACACCCTCCTCACAATCTACCGACTGGAGGGGAGGGAGGAGGCCCTCCAGATGGCAACCAAAACCCTCCGAGAGATGGCTCGGGGAGGGTTGAGAGACATTGTGGACGGAGGGTTCTGTCGCTACACCACCGATGAAGAGTGGAGTATCCCCCACTTTGAGAAGATGACCTACGACAACGCCCTCCTCATGGAGAGCTATCTGAGGGCATACCACACCACACGGGACCCCTTCTTCAGAGGGATAGCCCTTGAGATAGCTGAGTTCATGATGGAGTATATGGAGGAGAAGGGGCTCTTCTTCAGCGCCAGCGACGCCGACAGCCAAGGGGTCGAAGGGGGGTATTTCACCTACGATTACAGGGAGGTTGTAGAGAAGTTGAAGAGGGACGGCTTTGGAGAGGAGGAGATCGAGGCCGTTCTGGAGCGACTCAACATCAAGAGGGAGGGAGCCATCGGGGGGAGAAGTCTCCCCAGGACGGAGGAGCCCCTCTCCAGCACAGATGAGGAACCGGTCCTCAAGAGTCTCAAAGAGATCCGAAAGAACCGCCCCTACCCCTTCATCGACAAGAAGATCATCACCAGCTGGAACGCCATGATGATCCGGAGCCTCTATATCGCCGCCCGAATGGATAACCGCTATTTCGAGGTGGCGGAGGAATCTATGGAAGCCCTCCTCAAGCTGATGCTCGTCGACGACCACCTCTACCACAGCACCATTATCGGGGAGAGACCCAAGATCAAAGGGTTCCTGGAGGATTACGCCTATCTGGCCATCGCCCTCCTGGAAGGGTACAAGACCACACTCAAGGAAGAGTATCTGGCCAAGGCCCAGCTCCTGGTAGAAGATAGTCTGGTAGAGTTCTTCGACGGGGGGCGGTGGCAGTTCAGCAAGGGGGAGTTCTGCACCGAAGCCGACTACAACGACAGCTCCTATCCCAGCAGTGCCGCTGTCATGGTTGACGCCCTCCTCACCCTCGGAGCCTTGAGGGAGAGCCGCTATTTCGATTTCGCCTTCGATACACTCCGGGCCTACAGCGGTCAGATAGAGAAGTTCATGCCGTGGTGTGGCCGCTTTGTGGAGGAGACCCTCCGCTACCTCCATCAGGATAGAGTGATCGCCTCAACCCCCGAAAATCTAGCCCCCTGCACCCTCCAGATCGACCTGGTCCGTTACCCTTTCACCCTGCTCAAGGGAGAGGAACATGGGAGCTACCTCCTCTGTGATAGGGAGAGTTGCCGGAAGGAGAGTGAAAGTTGCCAGGAGATCTTGAGGAGTCTCGATGGCTGAAGCACTCTTGGGAGGAGGGTGTTTCTGGTGCCTTGAGGCCCTCTTTCGGAGGGTACCCGGAGTCCAAAAGGTGGTGAGTGGATATGCAGGTTGCAACTCTCCCCACCCGCCAACCTATCGGGAGGTCTCCAGAGGGGAGACGGGCTGTGCCGAAGCAGTCCTCATCCACTACGACCCTGAGAGGGTGAATTATGAGGAGCTTCTCCTCCTCTTTTTCGCACTCCACGACCCTACCCAGCTCAACCGACAGGGAGCAGATGTGGGGAGCCAGTACCGCTCAGTCATCTTTCCCCTCTCCCAGGAACAGAGGAGGATTGCGGAGGAGGTCAGGGAGAGAATGGACTCCATGCTGGGAGGGAGGGTTGTGACAACGATCGAAGAGTATGGCACATTCTACCCGGCAGAGGAGTACCACCAGAACTACTATGAGAGAAACCCCTCTCTTCCCTACTGCCGTTTTGTCATCAGACCCAAACTGGAGAAGTTGAAAGAGATAATGGAGTACCCCGATGATTAAAGTGATCCTACCCCTAGCCCTTTTAGCTCTGGCAGTACTCTACAAAATCCATAAGGACTTTGAGGGAGATCTGCGGAAGGCCATTCTCGATGTGGTCCTCCTCCTCTTTCTCCTCTTCGCCACAGGGTTTACCGTCTACCTGAGGGTCTATACCCCTCTCCTCTTCTTCCATATCTCCCTCCTCCTGGTAGGGTGGGGGAGTTACCTTCTCTACCTCTTCGGGAAGGGGAGGAAGATCATCCTGATCCTCTCCCCCCTTGTGACAATTATCGCCTTCTTCGCCGCAGGTCTCTGGTTTGGAGATTAGTAGGGGAACTCTGTGGCCACCTCGGGATTGGTGCACCGCACAGTCCCATCTTCATACCCTTTGAACACCACCTGGACCTCCCCGGTCTTCTCGTCCTTCGTCTCCTCATATTTGGGGGCCGGGTAGATACAGAGCTTCACGAAGCCCCAACCATCGGTCTTCTGGAGGTTCAATCTCCCTGTAACGGAACCCAACTGGCTCCTGCTCAGACACCTATTACGGGTCGGGGTGAAGTAGAAGTAGCTCACCTTCTCACCGAGACACTCGGCGCCGAAATTGGAGTAGCTCAATCCGTAGCTGGCATCGGTATAGACAATCTGGAGATGGTAGGAGCAGAGAGAGGCATCTTTACAGCTCATGGTCTCGGGCATTGTGAGCTCTGTCCCCGTCAAAGTCCGCTTGAAGGAGTTCCCCAACCGAACTCTTCCATCTCCGATGGAGGCGTTGATGAAAATATCTTTCCCTCCAAAGAATTTGGGATAGATGATCTGGAACCTGACCTGTCGATCTTTGATGGTATAGACTCCGTCGGCATGGTCCAACATGATACTGGAGATGGTCTCCCTCTTCGGATCCCATCTGCTCTCATTCCCTATGACAAAGGTGAGCCGATCCACCCTCTTCCTCTCCATGGAGCCTTGGAGGAGAATCTCATCTCTATCGATAATCGATGTGATGGTCCACCCCCCTAGATAGTTGGGATCCTGACGGCTCCCGTTGGGGATGACGATCAATTTATCTCTGTAGGTCTCCACCTTGGTAAGATCGAAGAGGGAGGAGGAGAATTTGAGACTATCCTCCCCCACCCTCTCCAAAGTACCGGTGAAGAGCCCATCTCGGAAGCCGTCAAAATAGACATGGCTATTCTCCGCCAAAGGGTCGAAGGTGAAGAAGTGGCCCTGCTGGTAGTACCAGTCGGTATCGATCTTGGGATTGAGGAGGGTAATGTGGACCCTGTTCCCGTTGTAGCGGGAACTTCTGAGCTTCAAGGTGTAGGTATCGATGAAGAAACCTGTCGAACTGTTATATTCGCTCCCCACATACTCCAGGGTCAGTGTGTTATTGAGCCGCTGGGTCACGGGATAGCTCACCTTCTTGACCACCTTGGTCAGATTGGGGATCCCCTTGAGAAAGACTGTCACCTCAAATTCGGCCTGGCCGACCTTCTCCCCCTTAACGAGGACATCGATACTCCCCGAGGAGATCTCCCGCTGGACAATCTGCCTGTGGAGATTTCCATAGATGTCGATAAGCTGGGCATTCTCATTGAGGGATTTGACCACCACCTGCTCAATCTTTTGGGCCGGAAGGGGGCGGAGATCTTCAGATCCGATAACCTTGATTGTGAGATGGTTGATCTGCCCCACAATGATGGCCTGATCCTCATTCTCCACCTCAACCATATAGCTCTGGGGCTTGTAGAGGATTTTGAAGGGGACAACCTTATTCACCTTCTGAATGAAGCCCTCCTCGTTGGCTATCTTGGCCGTCATGATGAGGGAGGCCTCCCCATCTTCCCCGAAACTCTCGACCCGGACGCTCCCTTCGGAGATATGGGAGAGGGTCACCTCCCCGACACTCTTGCCATCGTCGGTCACAATTCTAAGGAGGGAGGAGTTGGAAGATCTGATAGTCAGCTCCTGGACATCTTCACCCTTCACCTGGACCCGGGTATCCCGATCCATCAAGAGGAATCTCACCTCTCCCTGGGTATTGGTGTAGAGGATGTGGGGAGCCTCCACAATGAAATCCACATTCCCAAACCGAATGGGCTCCATATTGACCACTTTGATAGGACCGAAGCGGGAGAGAGATTGGGATGTGAAGGTCTCCTCCCCCGTCTTGACACTATTCTCCATGACCAGATCACCGCTGACATAGATAAAATCTGTGGGACAGGGAGAGGCAAAGGTCAATTTGAAATTAAAGTAGCCGTTGGAATCGAGCTTCCCACTCTCCGAAGGGACCTGTTCAGCAATAATGCACCGCCCCGCATCAAAGGTAACCCCTTTGACCAGGTACTCCCTCCGGACAGTATCGGTCGTAATACTCTCATAGTTCCCGACATAGACCTTTCCAACTACCTCTGTTGGGGAGGTGTAGTGGAAAACTGAACGGGACCTCTCTACCTGTTGAGGTTCCACACTGGTCTTGTGGTCTATCTGGGGATGGTCCGCCAAGGAAGAGAAGAGCAGAGCAACAGAGGCCAGTAACTCCTTGAACATCGCATACCTTTTGGTGGGATAGAGTTAGGTACCTATATTATCGTAAGAAATCCCTCAAAATTGACCACTTTTTAAGTTTTTCTTCAAAGTTGAGCTGTCTATTGGCTGGAGAGGGGGAGGGGAGGTAGAAAGTGGGGATCTCCAGGTGGGAGAAGTGGGAGTTATAGAGGGCTTCACTCTTTCGCCCCGTAAAGAAGAGGGCCTCTATGGAGGGATACTCCTTGAGGAGCCCCTCAATATCGTTGACCTCCACATCTCTCAAGGCGCTATCGAGGGAGCCCTCACGCCGACAGCTGGCCACCATATCCCAGAGGGCTATCCCGTTACGGCGGAGAAGATCCCTCTTCTCTTCGACACTTTGGGGGAGAGGGTGATCCAGAACTCCGGCCAGGAGTCTCCAAAACTGATTTTGGGGGTGGGAGTAGTAGAAGTTCTCCTGGAGGGAGGTGATACTGGGGAATGTTCCGAGAATGAGGATCCGAGACCCTCCATCGATAATAGGAGGGAAGGGGTGGGAGAGCCGCCCCTCTTGGAGCTCTCCCCTATTCGACCTCTGCGTCGATGACATCGTCGTCCGAACCGCCCTTTTTGGCCCCGGAAGTGGCCTGCTCCCCTCCGGTCTGACCGCTCTGTTGCTCCTTCTTGTAGATGGCTTCGGCAAGTTTGTGGCTCACCTGTGTCAGGGCCTGAACTTTGGCTTCGATCTGCTCTTTCGTAGCGTTCTCATCTTTGAGGATCGCCTTGAGATCGTTGAGGGCCGCCTCAATCTGTCCCCTCTCCTCAGGGGTAATGGCATCCCCTACCTCTTTGAGGCTCTTCTCTGTCTGATAGGCGAGGGCGTCGGCCTGGTTCCTGGTCTCTACCAGCTCTTTTCGTCTCCTATCCTCCTCTTTGTGGGCTTCGGCCTCCTGGATCATGCGCTGGATCTCCTCTTCGCTGAGACCGCTGGATCCAGTCACCTTGATCTGTTGCTCCTTACCTGTCGCCTTATCCTTGGCGCTCACAGTCAGAATACCGTTGGCATCAATATCAAAGGTGACCTCGATCTGGGGTACTCCTCTGGGGGCAGGGGGAATACCTTCAAGTGTAAACTGACCGAGGGATTTGTTATCCTTGGCCATCTCCCGTTCACCCTGGAGGACATGGATGGTCACCGCAGGCTGGTTATCCTCGGCTGTACTGAAGATCTGGGTCTTCTTGACAGGAATTGTCGTTCCCCGCTCGATGATCTTGGTCATAACCCCTCCCAATGTCTCAATTCCGAGGCTGAGGGGTGTCACATCGAGGAGGAGGACATCTTTCACATCCCCTTTGAGGACGGCACCCTGGATAGCCGCACCGATGGCCACAACCTCATCGGGGTTGACAGATTTGTTGGGCTCCTTACCGAAGAACTCCTTAACCTTTCTCTGAACCATCGGAATTCGGGTAGAACCACCGACGAGGACCACCTCGTTGATCTCATCTTTGGAGAGACCGGAGTCCTTGAGAACATTCTGGGCGATCTCAATGGTTCGATCGACAAGGTCCTCGATGAGGCTCTCAAATTTGGCCCGGGTCAACTTTTTCACAAGGTGTTTCGGTCCGCTCTGATCGGCTGTGATAAAGGGGAGGTTGATCTCGGTCTCCATGGCGGAGCTCAACTCTTTCTTGGCATTTTCGGCGGCCTCTTTGAGCCGTTGGAGAGCCATAATATCCTGTTTCAGATCGATACCGGTCTCCTTCTTGAACTCCTCCACCAGCCAGTCGATAATTCTATTGTCGAAATCGTCTCCTCCCAGGAAGGCGTCACCACCTGTGGCCAGAACCTCGACCACATTGTCCCCTGTTTCGAGGATCGTCACATCAAATGTACCCCCACCCAGGTCGTAAACGACAATCTTCTCCGACTCTTTCTTATCCAATCCGTAGGCCAAAGCCGCCGCTGTCGGTTCATTGATGATCCGGAGAACATTGAGGCCCGCAATGGTTCCTGCCTCTTTGGTCGCCTTTCTCTGGGCATCGTTGAAGTAGGCCGGAACGGTGATGACCGCCTCTGTCACCTCCTCACCCAGATAGGCTTCAGCATCCTCCTTGAGCTTCATGAGGATTTTGGCACTGATCTCCTGGGGCGTATAGACCTTCCCCTCTACCTCAACGGCACAGGCCCCGTTCCGATCGACAATCTTATAGGGGAGCCTCTTCTTGGCCTCCTGGGCCTGGGGCTCGTTGCACATCATCCCCATAATCCGCTTTACAGAGTAGATTGTCCTGGTCGGGTTGGTGATCATCTGCCGTTTGGCAGGGTCTCCGACAAGGACCTCTCCCTTATCTGTAAAGGCGACGACAGAGGGGGTCGTATTCTTTCCCTCCTTGTTGGGGATCACCTTCGCCTCGTTCCCCTCATAGACAGCCATACAGGAGTTCGTTGTTCCAAGGTCGATACCTAAAACTTTTCCCATTACCGCTCCTTCCCGAAATTTTTTCTCACATTATAGTCGAGTTCACTTAATTTCTCCGCTACTTTAGTAGCACTACTTGGCCACACTCACCTTGGCAGGTCGGAGAATCCTCTCCTTGTACTTGTACCCTTTCTGGAAGACTTGGACAATCTCTCCGGCCCTCTTCTCCGCATCGTCCACCTGGAGAATCGCCTCATGGAGATGGGGATTGAACTCTCCCCCCTCTTCTATCTCGATAACCTCTATACCGTTCTTGTTGAAGGCCCTGATGAACTGTTCTATTGTCAGCTGGATCCCTTTCTTCAGCTCCTCCACAGCCTCTTCGGCGTTGAGGTTATCCTTACTGACGGCGGCGAGGGCCATATCGAGGCTGTCCAGAGCTGGCAGGAGGTCCTGGGCAAACTTCTCCAAGGCGTACTCAATGGCTTGGATCTTCTCCTTCTCCAGCCGCTTCTTGGCATTTTCAAAATCGGCGTGGACCCTCAGGAGCTTATCCTCACACTCCTTAACTTTCTCTTCCAACTCTCGGCAACTCTCCTCTCTCTGCCCTTCGCTCCCTTCCTGCTGTCCCTCTTGCCGCTCTTCTTGGCGGTCCCGATGGTCTTCCTGGGGCTGTGGCTCTTCTCGAACCTCTTCCTGCCCCTTGGACCTGCGTTCCCTTCTCTCTCTTCTACCCATGGTCAACTCCTTTCAAAGTATTGATAAATCCGCCAAAATCTCGATAGACCCTACCCAGAAGGAGCATCTCCCCCTTCAGATCCTCCTCCTTCACGATCTGGAACTTGTAGCTGAGGAGATCGGATTCAAAGAGGAGTCCCCGATCCCTCTCGTAGAGGAGGGTTCCATCAAGATAGGTCGGGAGATTCTCGTCTGCCCATTTGGGGTTCTCCCTGGAGATCTCCACAATCTCCTCAACTGTACAGATTGTGAAACTCTCCTGGAGGAGTGCCCGGACACTCTTGGCAAAGTGGACGAGACCGATGGTCCGACAGTCCTCACTGAGCTCAAAGGCCCTCTTCCCTATCTGGTTCTGGAGAAACCGCTCCATATTTTTATTATACTCCACAATGAGTTCCCGCCCCTCAAATGTGCAGACAAGATAGTTCCTATACCGCTCCATTCCGGTAAAAGCCCTATTTCTGAAGAGGTAGTACTCACAGAAGATGTGACTGCTCTTAGCGGCAACCTTCACCTCCTCTTCATCTCCTACCTCCATCTCTCCCAACCCCTTCAATCTCTCTCTCCAAAAACCTCTGAGAGCTTGGAGGGTCGGAATCCTTCCGCTACTCCTGTGGGGTTTCTGGAGAGAGCCAGCTTCTGTCAGCTGTTTAAAGTAGTACCGTATCGCCGCAGTGGAGAGGGCTATATCCAGCTGTTTCTGGAGCTCCCTGGAGCTCACAGGTTCGGGCCTCTGTATATACTGTTCAACCAACTTGAGCAGAATATACTCTCGTTTATTCATATTGGCACTTCATACCGAGTTTTGCAAGGGATATTATACATTATTGAGTGAGGTAGTGTCAAGTTTATTAAGTAGAGGGGCTATTGGGGAGTCTCTGGGAGTTAGAGGTTACCCTCTAATTCCCAGCTCTTTAATGACCTCCGTATATTTATCGTAGTCCTTTCTCTTCAAATAGTTGAGGAGTCTCTTCCTCCGTCCCACAAGTTTGAGGAGTCCCAATCTGGAAGAGTGGTCCTTTTTGTGCTCCTTCAAGTGCTCTGTGAGGTAGCTGATCCGCTCGCTGAGGAGGGCGATCTGTACCGCCGGACTTCCGGTATCGTTCTCCGATTGTGCGAATTTAGAGATAATCTCTTTCTTCTTCGCCGAATCCAAAGCCATGATAGCCTCCTGATTGGTCTTGATTTAGCAAAGCGCTATTATACACAAAAAATAACAAATAGCCAAAAGCTTGGATTAGGATTGATTGAGTATAATTGAAAGAATTTTCATTAGGCAGGAAGGGAGATAGATGCTTTTCACCAGAGCGACCGAATATGCTCTACTCTCACTCATTATCATAGCCAGAGAGGAGAAACCCCTGGGAACAGAGTACCTCTCCAAAAGATTGAATATCTCCCGGAGCTTTCTCGCAAAGATACTCCAATCACTGGCGAAACAGAATATTCTCATCTCTTACAAAGGGGCGGCAGGGGGGTTTAGATTGGCGAGACCGGCCCATGAGATCTCTATCAAGGAGATAGCCCAGGCCGCCGAAGGAAGACCTATCAATATTTTCGACTGCTCCAGCGATCAGAGGGCCTGCCCCAGCAATCAAGGGGACTTCTGCACCCTCTGGCCCTTTCTCCATAAACTGCAGGTGGAGGTCGATACCTTCCTGGACAACCTGACCCTAAAGGATATTGTAGCATGAGGTTCTACCATCTCTCCCACACCGATCTCGACGGCTACACATGCCAATTCCTGACGAGGACCCTCTACCCAGAAGGTTACTTTGTCAACGCCAACTACGGCGAAGAGGTCCTCGTGAGGATCGACGAGATCCTCCGAGAGATAGAACGGGATCCCCAGAGGGAGGGTTTTTTCCTCATTACAGACCTCAACCTGACCAGAGAGGAGGCATCCTATCTAGACCGACGGGTCAGAGAGCTCAACAGGGAGGGTTCCCTCAAGCTCCAACTCCTGGACCACCATCTCTCGGGACTCGACATGGCCATGGAGTACAGCTGGTACCACCTCGATCTGACAAAATCGGCCACAATGATCACCTATGAATACTTTCTCTCCCCGGAGATCGAGGGGTTCGAGAGATTGGTCAAGGCGGTCAACGCCGTCGACATCTGGTTGCGGGAGGATCCCCTCTTCGAGTTTGGGAAGGTCCTCATGAGGGCCATCGACGAGGCCAAAGAGATCAACAGGATCACCTTCCCCCAGGGAAATATAGCCTACCGCCACCATATGTTGAAGGAGGCCCTCCCCTATCTCGATATGGAGATGGGCCATATTCCCTTTGACGATACAATATGGCAGGCAAAGAAGAGATTTTTTATTAAAGAGAGGAACGATACGCTCGATAATTTAGTTACAGAGTATATTCTGGAGCTCTTGACACTGAAGAGGGAGCAGATGACCATCCATTACCGGGAATCCAAAGGGATCCTCACCTATGGGATCCAGAACAGCTCTATTATCGGAAACGCCTTTCTCAGGGCAAATCCCGATTTTCACTTCTTCATGAATGTGACATCGAGGGGAACATTCAGTCTGCGGGCCGACAACCAACTGGATGTGGCCGCCATGGCAGACCAGATCGCCGGAGGAGGGGGACATCCCAACGCCAGCGGAGGACGGATCAAGGAGTTTCAGGAGTTCTTTACCTATGAGGAGCTCAAATCCTTCATGGAGCACTACTTAAAGGAGAGATCATGAGCGAGCACTGCAGGAACCAACTCCGACACATAGTTGGAGAGGTGGAAGAGATGGCCATTCAGTTAGCCGACATGTTGGGAGCGGCCCTCCACTACGCAGGGGTCCCCGACGAGAAGATGCCCCTGGCTGTGGAGGCCTACCTCAATCTGGTAGATGAACTCTTCGAGAGTCCGGAGCGGATGGGATACGAAGAGATCGTAAAGGTCATCGACTATATGCAGGAGAGGCGGTCGGAACTCTTCAGATAGTCTCCTAACCTCCGACCACCTGGGTCCCTATTCCCTGACTGGTGAAGATCTCCAAGAGAATACTGTGCTCAATTCTCCCGTCGATGATGTGGGCCTTCTCGACCCCTTGTTCAATCGCTTCGAGGCAGGCGTCCACCTTCGGAATCATGCCGCCTCTGATGACCCCCTCCCTCTTGAGGAGCCCTATCTTCTCCCGGGTGAGGGTGGAGATGAGCCGCCCCTCTCCATCGAGAACTCCTGGTGTATCTGTGAGGAAGATGATCTTCTTCGCCTTGAGGGCCCCTGCAATTCTGCTAGCGGCCAGATCGGCGTTGATGTTGAAGCCCGGGTGGCCTATCTCGGTACTGGCCGCTATGGGAGCGATGACAGGGACAAACTGCTCCTCCAGGAGCCTATTGACCACCTCCGGATCGATACTCTCCACAACCCCCGTATAACCGAACTTCTCAAAATCCTTGGGGCGGGCCCTCATAAAATTGGCATCCTTTCCACTCATACCGATAGCCTTGGCCCCATGGTTGTTGAGGAGGCTGACAATCTCCCTATTGATGTCGCCACTCAGGACCATCTCCACAATCTCCATAACCTCAGCCGTCGTCACCCGCTGTCCATCGATAAACTGGGTATCGATCTTGAGGCGGGAGAGGATCTCCGTAATCCGTTTCCCTCCCCCGTGGACGATGACAGGCCGTATCCCGACTGTGTAGAGGAGGAGAATATCCTGGGCAAACCGCTCCTTGAGGGTGGCGTCTATCTGGGCAGAACCCCCATACTTGATGACAAATGTCTCTCCCTGAAACCTCTTGATAAAGGGGAGGGCGTCAAGGAGTGTCTGGACAGTCTGTAGCTTCTTCTGCATGGAAACCCCTTTCAATGTACTCCTCCACCACCTTGAGGAGGTGGGGGGCCAACAGGAGATCGAGACGGAGAACCGAGTAGGGGTAGTCGAACCTCTCCAACTTGACCAGGTCCTTCTCGGTGACCAGAAAGGAGGTGGGCCTCTCCCGCCTCCAGATTCTCTCCAACTCCTCCCCTCTAAAGTTGTGGTGGTCCCTGAAGGTGTAGCGGTTTTGGAGGGGGGGGAGATAGGGATCCAACCGGTTGGGGCGGGCGATGGCCGTCAGGAGAACCATTCTCTCCGTCCGATTCTCGATCCTCACCACCCGCTGAAAATCCCTTCCCTCTCGGACAACAAGGTCACTGTACCTCTCCAGAAACCGAGGGAGACGGAAGGGACCGGAGGGGAGACAGAAGGGGTTGGGAGGATCGACACCGATGAGAATATCCAACTTCTCCAGACAGTGGTGGAAGCCATCATCGAGGAAGATGACTCGGGCCCCCCTCTCTACCGCCGCCTCTACCCCCTCTCTCCGATCCTCACTGACCAGAACCGATCCCCGGGGAAGGGATCGGGCAATGAGGAGGGCCTCATCACCACTCTCCTCCACCCCTACCAATACCTCTCCCTCCCTGCTCACCTCAACCAGACCCCGACTCTCTCTCCCATACCCCCGGAGAACGACGGCGGCCCTCTCAAACTCCCTGGCCAAGGCGATGATCAACGGTGTCTTGCCGCTCCCCCCAACCACCAGGTTTCCAACACTGACAATCGGAACGGGAAAGGAGGGAGGGGCGGTACAGAGAAGCTTCCGTGCCGTCGAAACTCCACAGAAGAGGAGAGAGGCGGGGAGGAGCCCCAGGGCAATTACCCAGTGCCACCCCTTGGGATCGTAGGAGAGCTCCTCAAAGAGGGAGACTATCCTCTCGATTGGGCCACCTCTCTAATCTGCTCCACAACATAGGAGACATCCTCATCGTCCATACCTGTATGGATCGGTATGGAGAGGACCTGCTGGTAGTTTCTGAGGGCCTTGGGAAAGTCATTGACCCGTAGCCCGTACTTCTGTTTGTAGTAGCTCAAAAGGTGGAGGGGAATGTAGTGGAGACCACTCTCGATCCCCCGCCTGTAGAGCTCCTTGGCAAAGGAATCCCTATTCTTATCGATCTTAATGATAAACTTGGTGAAGATATGGTCCTCCCTCTGGGTAGGGAGCTCCACATGGGGAACATCGGCCAGCTCCCGATAGTAGATGGAGGCGATCTCTCTCCTCCTCTCAATGGCGGCATCGTTTCTCTTGAGCTGGGCTAGATTGAAGGCGGCGTTAAGATCACCCATATCGTACTCCAGCCCTATATCGACAACATCGTAGATATAGCCCAGCTCCCCCTCTCCCCACTCATTTGTGATCATGGCGTTGGCCCTGAGGAGTCGGGCCCGCTCCTCCAAATCTTCAGATGAGGTAACCAGCATCCCCCCGTTGTTGAGGCTCGATGTCTTATGGGGATTGAAGCTGAAAGTTGTGATCGCCCCCTTCAGCGATCCTATCTTCTTCCCCCGATAGGTGGCTCCCAGGGCATCATTTCCATCCTCCACCACAATGATGTTATAGTGTTCAGCCATCTCGTAGAGCCGATCCAGGTTGGTCGGCTGACCCGCTATGTGGGAGATAATGGCCCCCTTCAGTTTCTTGTTCCTATTTTTGGCCAGAATTCTCTCCAGTTCATCGAGATCTATATTGTAATCTTCAGGATCAATATCGACAAAGATCGGTTCCGCATCGAAATGGCGTACAACCTCTGGCACATTGGGAAAGGTATTGACACTGCAGAGTATCTTGTCCCCTCTCTTCAAATCTATGGCGGTCATGGCCAGATGGAGGGCCGCCGTCTCATTACTGGTCGCAACTGCAAAGGGAACTCCGATATAGTTACGAAAATGGTCTTCCAACTCCCTCTCTTTTTCCCGCTTCCCTAGAGCCTCTTCTATCTCTTCCCTCTCACCCTCACCTACAGCCACATAGTTCAGTCCGATTCGCTTCATACCCTATCCTCTCTCTTCCGTTTCTTAAGCGTTTCATTATACTAAACTAGAGCTTAATATTCTCTTTTATAATTAACTTTTTCCCTTAAAATTCTCCCTCCGTTTTAAACCTTTTTTAACAATTGATCGGTTTCTGAGCAAGAGACCGAATCTCTTGACAGCTAAATCCGGCCTCTTTCCGTGCCCAAATATTAATATCCCTCCTCTTGAGGCCACCGGGGAAGAACCGCTCCACAACTCTCCTGTACTCCCCTTCAATATCCTCGATTCCCCTCTCCCTACAGGCCCACCGAAACCACCGATCCCCCTTTCGGACATGGCCTATCTCCTCCCTCAAAATGAGTTCCAGGGCTTCCAGGACAGGGGCGAGGGAGGGATCTCCCACTCTCTTCAACCTCTCCATAATCTGGGGGTTGGCGTCGAGGCCATTGGCCTCCAGGTAACGGGGAACCACAGCCATACGCTCCAAGAGGGTCTGGGTAGCCCTTCCAACATCGAAGAGCTTCCTATGGACAGGAAGAGCCCCGTAACGGGATCCCCGTTCCCTGAGGAGTCGATCGATCATGAGGAAGTGGCGGCACTCCTCCTCGGCGACCTGGAGCCAATCCCTATAAAACTGGTAGGGGAGTCCCCGGAAGCGGTAGGCCCCATCGAGGGCGAGATCGATGGCACTATACTCGATATGGGCTATGGAGTGGAGGAGGGAGATCTGTCCCCGGAGACTCCCCACCCCTCCCCGCTTCGGAACTTGGTGGGGAGGAACCACTCTACAGTAGGAGAGGTAGGAGGGGTCTTGGAAGACTACAGGATCACCTTCCCCATCCCAGAGGAGTTCTCCCTCCTGGAACCTTTGGTAAAAATCTCTAAAATGTGCTATCTTTTCATAGGGATCGGAGAGCTCTATAATCTCTCGGAGGGTCGAGAAAAATTCCATGAAGGAGTCCTTTATGCAGATAGAGTCGAGACCGATGGGGTCCTACGCCACAAACTGTTATATTGTATCAATTGATGATAAGGAGTTCGTTATCGACCCCGGGATCGGTGCAACTCCGTGGGTTCTGGAGAGGGTGAGGAACCCTGTGGCGATCCTCAATACCCATGGCCACTTCGACCATGTCTGGAGCAACAGGGAGCTCCAGAAGGAGTTGGGGGTCCCCATCGTGATCCATGAGGCCGATACCTTCCTCATCGAGGGGGAACAGTTTGCCCTGGAACTTCCGCCCAGCAGGGCCGACATCACCATCAAGGGGAATAGAGGGAGCCAACAGATAGAACTTGGAGGTATTCCCATTACCTTCCACCACTTTCCGGGCCACACTCCGGGGAGCTGTGTCATAGAGATCGGGGAAAACTGGTTTAGCGGAGACTTCATCTTCCGAGGGAGTATCGGGAGAGTCGATTTTCCCTACAGCGATCCCCGCGCCATGGCGGAGAGCCTCATCCGCTTCAAGGAGATCGACTACGACCGTCCCCTCTACCCAGGCCATGGGGAGCCGACAACCATCTCCCGGGAACAGAGAACCGTAGAGAGCTGGATCGACTATCTGAGGAGGTAATCTATGGAGAGAAGAGAGTTTATCAAGGGAGCAGTGGCAACGGCAGTAGCCCTCCCCCTCTGGGGAGGGGAAGAGAGGAGGAAAATCTCCTTCCTCCACATTACCGATACCCATCTCGATATGGGGGAGCCGGAGAGTGTGGAGGCTCTGAAGCTCATGGTCCGCTCCATAAATTTCAAATACCCCGATCTGGACTTTGTCCTCTTCGGTGGAGACAACTTTAACAACAACGGAAGAGGGGCCAGCGACGCCCTCCTCTTCAAAGAGATCATCTCCGGACTCTCAATGCCGGCCTACTCCGTCCGGGGAAATAAGGAGGCATCTCCCACAGGGGACCCCCAGATCGACGGAGAGGAGTTTATAGAACTCTTCAGAACCGACGATATGCTCACCGTTAACAGGGATTGGGCGGTTATCCACAAGGGTTATCTCATTCTGGGACTGGACAGCCCCATAGATCACCACAATAACGGCCGCTTCAGCCAGGAGACCCTTGCCTTTGCCAAAAAGATGTTGGATTTCGGGAAGCCGACAATCATCCTAGACCACCACCCCTACCTCAACTTCTGGGGGAGCAGAGATCCTGAAAATATCAAAAAATATGTTCTCAACAATACCGACCAGGTCCAGAGGGAGCTCTTCACCTATCCCAACCTCCTCCTCACCCTCTCGGGCCATATCCATGTAGATGATACCGAGAGCCGTATCGGCCATGTCTGGACCATCACAACGAGGGCCTTCAAGAACGCCCTGGCCCCAGACCGTTACCCCATGAGATTGGTTACGATAGAGGGGAGAAAAATATCCCAAAAGCTGGTCCACACATAAGGAGAGAGAAAGTAGAGAATAAAATTAACTTATAATTACTTTGACATGGATCATTACACTCAGTAATCTTTTTACGGTACAATGGTCCCCAAAAAAGGAGGTCTTATGAGAGAGTTTCTCCTGATCGCCCTGACTGCAGGCGCCCTTCTGGCCCAGATGGCTCCCCGAGAGGCCTACGACCATATGGTCAAAGTTCTCCCTGGAGAGTGGAAACTCTCCCCTGCCGAAAAGCAGATAGGAACAACGGGGGCCCACAACCACCCTGCCGTCAAGAGGCTCCTGGGGACTGAGAAGACAGGAATGGAGTATGAGGTTGTGGGACGGGGTTCATCCCTGAAGGAGGAGCTCCTCCCCGGAACGGTCCGCCACATGGTCACCATGTACCACTGTGACGATTTCAAGGAGTGTAACCAGCTCCTGGCTACCCACTACTGCGCTAAACAGAACCAGCCCAGCTTCATCTTCAATACCAAAGAGAGTACCAAGACCAAACTGGTCTTTGACTGCGATGAGGATCGGAGCGAGGTCTGTGACAGCGATGAAGCCCATGTCCACCATATCATTCTGGAGCTCTCCAATAACTATAAACATCTGAAAGCCTCCTACATCGTCTATAAAGATGGGGAGCGGGCCAAGGAGCACTCCATCTACCACTTCGACAAGAAGTAGAGGAGGGGACCCCTTCCCGCCTCATCTCTCCCTCATCTCTCCCCCTCTCCAACCGATAATCCCCATACCTATCTTGCTACGGAAATGGGAGATCCGATGGGTGTCAGAGAGTTATGGGGAAAAGAGAGGGAGAGACAATTTCTCCTGGAAGCTCTGAAACATACCTCTCCGGACCGACTTTTCTATCTGGAAGGGGGAAAGTACAGAACCTATTGGTCCCGAAACTACAGGGGACCAAAGGGAACTCTCCAGAGCAGAAATAGCCTCATTGGAGAGTTTACAGAGAGATGGGTCAGGGACCTCCTTGAGGAGGTGGCACGAGAGAGCGGACTCTATGCAGTCCGCCATCTGGTCTGTGAAGAGATCGGCCTCTCCCCCCGCTCTCCTGCAGATATAGCCCTCTGCAGAGAGAAGAGACGCTTCCCAATCTCCCACCAACTCAGCAACTATTCCCATTGTCGTCCTAGGGAATACCCCCATCAGGAGGGGTTACTATGAAAAGGTAGACCATCTGAAAAAGGCCGGGATCATTCAGGGTTTCTTCTCCCTCACTCCCCAGCCTGGAGAGGATCCCCATGAGAGGGAAAACATCAAATCCACTCCTGGAAGGGGCTTCCTTCGGTTCGACTCCTACCGAGAGTTCAAGAGAGAGATCTCCTCCCTCCTCACTTGGGAGGGGCACTTCTTCTCTGGAATGAGATCTCTAAGGGAGTTGGGGGAGATAGTGGAGAGAGCTTTCCAGGGCGGATCAACCTCCAGGGAGAGAGGGAAGTCCCTTCTGGAACTATTAAGGAGAGAATGTGGGCCATAAAAGAGAAGGCAAAGGGACAGAAACCAGCACTTTTGGTACTTCGGGAAGGGTGAGTCACAACTCAACTCCTTTCTATTCAAGCAACCTCTACAGAGGTCTACCAAAGGAGAAGAAGGGAGTATACAGGGAGAGTGAGATCCCCAAGGAGAACCTTAACCAAATCTTCTGGAAGAGTAGCCAGCAGATGGATGAACTCCCCGACAGCAGTATCCACCTTGTTGTCACCTCCCCTCCCTACAATGTGGGAAAGGAGTATGATGGAGACCTCACTCTAGAGGAGTACAGGGGACTCCTCAGAGAGGTCTGGAAAGAGGTCTACCGTGTTCTCGTCCCTGGGGGGAGAGTCTGTATCAATGTGGCCAATCTGGGCAGGAAACCCTACATTCCCCTCCACTGCCTCATTATAGAGGATATGACGAAGATAGGGTTCCTCATGAGGGGGGAGATCATCTGGAACAAAGGGTCCAGTGCCGGTCCATCGACCGCTTGGGGGAGCTGGCTCTCGGCCACCAATCCCACCCTTCGGGATCTCCATGAGTACATTCTAGTCTTCTCCAAGGGGAGCTTTAAGAGGGAGAAACCCGAGGGGAGGGAGAACACCATCACTAGAGAGGAGTTCCTGGAGTTCACCAAGAGCCTCTGGACCTTCCCCACCCAATCGGCAAAGAGGATCGGCCACCCCGCCCCCTTCCCCGTGGAGCTCCCCTACCGCTGTATCCAACTCTACACCTTCCAAGGGGAAATCGTCCTCGACCCCTTCATGGGGAGCGGTCAGACCGCCCTTGCGGCCCTGAAGTCAAAGAGGTTTTACATTGGCTACGAGATCAAAAGGGAGTATGTGGACCTGGCCCAGAGGAGGATCGGGGAGTATCTCAACTCCCCGACCTAGTCCCCCATCTCTTCCAGGCGGTCTGGAAGCTGGGCGATACTCTCGATGAGGAGATCGGGCTTTGCCTTGAGGAGATCGTGCTCCCTGAATTTCCCTGTCTTGACGAGGACCGTCTTGAGCCAACAGCTCTTGGCCCCCACAATATCCCCCTCAATATCGTCCCCCACCATGATCACCTCCTCTTTGGCCACCCCCATACTCCGAATGGCCAGGGCGAAAAATTCACAGTTGGGCTTCCCCAAGACCTTGGCACTCCTCCCGCTGGCATATTCCAACCCTTTGACAAATCCCCCCGCATCGAGGCTCAAGAGACCGTCCCTATCCCTGAAGTAGCGGTTTACATTGGTGGCCAGGAAGCCGTACCCCTCCTCCAGCTTCCTAAAGGCCTCATTGAGCCGCTGGTAGGTAAAGTTGGTGTAGGCGTCGCAGATCAGGAGATACCTTTCGGGATAGTCGAGATCGGAGAAGTAGTCGGCCGCCTCGTCGGTGGCGACAACAAAGGCCGAGCTCCTCTGCTGTTCCAGGAAGAGCTTGGCGGCACTGAGGGCGGTGAAGAGCTCCTCCTCTCCAATGGAAAAACCCATTGCCCGGAGCTGTTCCAAGAGCTTCTGAGGGGGAATACGGCTACTATTCGACAGAAATCGGAGCTGGTAGGACCTCCTCAATCTCTCTACCGCCTCGATCGCTCCAGGGACCACCTCCCCTCCCTCATGGAGAACACCCCCAATATCGAGGAGAATACCTTTGACCATCACCTCTCCTTCAGTCGTAGATAGACCCGTCTCGGAGCGGGGTAGCCCTCGACGGTCTTTGTCGGATCTTCGGGATCGAGGAAATCTTCGAGACTCTCTCCGGTAATCCACTCTGTCCGCCGTTGCTCGGAACTATCTGTCTCCCTGGTAGCCAATACCTGGACATGGGAGAATCCCGCCTTTTTGGCCCAGTTCTCCAGGGCGGCGATTGTCGGCACAAAGTGGATATTGGAGATTTTGGAGTAGCTCTCCCCGGGGCAGAGGGCTATAGGCTCCTCGCCCGGAATATAGAGGCTATCCAGGAAGAGCTCCCCTCCCCTTTTGAGGGCCTTCCGTAACCCTTTGAGGGTGGCGACAGGATCGCTCCGATGGTAGATGACCCCCAGGCAGAAGATGGTATCGAAGAGCTCCCCGTAGAAGGGGAGGTGTTCAACCCCCAGGAGCTCATAGTGGAGATCGGTTCGGGCGTAGAAGTTGATAAGATCGAACTGGGTCTTGAAGAGGGGGGAGGGATCGAAACCGACAACCCTCTCCGGCCGCTGTTCCAGAAAGCGGAACATGTAGTACCCGTTGTTGCACCCCACATCGGCCACCCTCTTTCCCTCCAGATCGAGGAAGGGCGAGAGAATTCTATACTTAATAAAGCTCCTCCACTCGCTGTCGATGAAGGTTCCGAAGAGTTGGAAGGGGCCCTTCCGCCATGGACGCATGGCCCAGGCTGTCTCCCATATTCTCCTCTCCCCCTCCTCTCCCATCTCCCCCACAATTTGGACCACATCGCCGATTACCAGCTCGGCTTCCACGGAGGGGAGGGTCTCCAAGAGTCTCCGGAGGGGGGCGATATTCTTCCACTCCAACCATCTCTCCCGCTCCCTCCGAAGGGCCGCTATATCCATTTACCACCTTTATAGTAGAATTTCTCCATGACTATTATAACAGCAACCAGAGCAGAGGCGAAACCCCTCATAGCACTCCTCAGGCTCCACCCCCTCTCCTCTTCCCCCTTCCCCCTCTACAGCAACGGGGAGATAGAGCTCATCGTAAGCGGCATCGGCCCTCTCAACGGAGCTGTCGCCACAGCCTTCAGGGGGAGATCCCCCCTCCTCAATGTGGGGCTCTGCGGGGGGGAAGAGGTGGGGGAGCTCTACAACATCTACAAAGTGATCGACGATCCCTCCTCCAAGAGCTACCTCCTCTCCAGGAGCCCCACCCTCCCCAACGGGAAGGTGAGAACCCTCTCCCACCCAGCCACCAGACGGTACAGGGAGCTCGTCGATATGGAGGCTTCCGGAATTGTGGTGGCCTCCCGAAGATTGGGGCTCGCCCTCACAGTGGTCAAAATTGTCAGCGACCGCTACGATCCGACAGAGGTAACTCCCCAGAGGGCCGAGGAGCTAATAGGATCCAAAGTTAATACTCTTTTGGATATAATCGGGGACCTCAACAGCTCCGAAAAAGTGAAAGGTAGGGAATGACTCTCCAGAAGAGCGCCACCGTTGTAGCTAGCATAGTTGCCGGTATCCTTGTCATCATTAAACTCATTGTGGGGATCATCAGCGGCTCCGCCGCAGTTCTCGCCAGCGCCATCGACTCCATTCTGGATATTGCCGTCTCCATGTTCAACTACTTCGCCCTCTCCAAGGCGGAACAGGCCCCCTCGGAAAAGTTCAACTACGGCCTCGGGAAGATCGAGGCCTTGGCGGCTGTTATTGAAGGAACGGTCATCACCATCTCCGGCCTCTTCATCTTCTACAAAGGGGTAATCAACATTGTCCAGCACCGCCAGATAGACCACCTGGAGAGCTCCATCATCGTCATGATCATCTCCATTCTCCTCACAGGGGGGCTCGTCCTCTTCCTCAACAGGGTCTATGAGAAGACCAAAAATATGGTGATCAAGAGTGACGCCCTCCACTACAAGACAGACCTCTACTCCAACTCCGCCGTCCTCCTCTCCCTGGCCCTTATCCATCTGACAGGGTGGCACTGGATAGACGGCCTCTTCGGAATAGCCATAGCCATCTACATTATCAAAGAGGCCTTTGAACTCATCAAGGAGGGGACCCTCATGCTCCTCGATGTCTCCCTGGATGAAGGTCTCGTCGAGAGGATCAAGGAGATCATAGAGGGCCAGCCGGAGGTGACCAGCTACCACTTTCTCAAGACCAGGAGGAGCGGGGATACCAATTTTGTCGATGTCCATCTGGTCTTCACACCCCAGATCCCCCTGGTGGAAGCCCACACCGTATCGGATAGAATTGAGGAGGAGATCAAAAAGTTGGACCCCGAGAGCCAGTGGCAGTTCACAATCCATCTGGACCCTTACGACGATTCGCTCCAGGGATCCCATCGGGAGAGTTGAGAGGTCCCCAGGCCGAAATCGAGGGCTCCCCCTTCAGACTCTGGGAGGGGCCAAATCCACCTCCTCCAGTTGAGCTCCCACTCCGGCCCTCCAATCGGTTGGAGGAGCTCCAGCTCCCCTAACGGGCGTACTCGATGGCCCTCTGCTCCCGAATCACATTGACCTTGACCTCTCCCGGGTACTGGACGCTCCCTTCAATCTCCTTGGCGATCTCCTTGGCCAGCAGGTAGGCCTCATTGTCTGTGACGAGATCGGCGTTGACGATGACTCGGACCTCCCGACCGGCATTGATGGCGTAGGCCTTCTTGACTCCCGGCTTGCTCAAGGCTATCTCCTCGATGGCCTGAACCCGTTTCAGGAAGGCCTCCAAGACCTCCCGCCTCGCTCCTGGGCGGGCGGCACTCAGTGTATCGGCGGTGCAGACGGCGGCCGCCTCTATGCTCCGGGGCTCCTCATGGCCATGGTGGGCGTAGATGGCGTTGATGACCACATCGGGCTCCTTATACCTCTTGCAGATCTCCGCTCCCAGATCGACATGGGACCCGGAGTACTCATGGGTCAGAGCCTTTCCAATATCGTGGAGGAGCCCGGCCCTCTTGGCGATAATCTCATCTCCCCCCATCTCGGCCGCCATGATCCCGGCCAGATGGGCCACCTCCAGAGAGTGGCCCAGGGCGTTTTGCCCATAACTCGCCCGGAACTTGAGGCGCCCGATCAGCTTCATCAGCTCTGGGTGGAGCTGACCTATACCGAGATCGATGACAATATTCTCCCCCTCCTCCAGGAGTTGCTGGTCAAACTCCTCCTTCACCTTCTCATATATCTCCTCAATCCTCGCCGGCTGGATCCGTCCATCCTCTACAAGGAGCTCGATCACTTTGGTAGCGATGGCCCGACGGTAGAGGTTGAAGGAGCTCAAGATAATGGCATTGGGGGTATCGTCGATGATAATATCGACCCCCAGGAGCATTTCGAGGGTCTTGATATTCCGCCCCTCCTTGCCGATGATCCTCCCCTTAATGTCATCGCTGGGAATGGAGACCGTATTGATGAGCCGCTCCGCCGCAAACTCTCCGGCATAGCGGGTCGTCGCCTGGGCGATAATGTAGTTGGCCCGCCGCTTCGCCTCCTGCTTGGCCTCCTCCTCATATTTCCGCACAATGTTGGCTATCTCGGCCCGACTCTCCTCTTCCGCCTTCTGGAGGATCAGCTGTTTCGCCTCCTCCATTGTGAGGCCGGCCTGGGCCTGGAGGGCTTCAAGGACCTCATTGTACCGCTCCTCATACTCTCTCTTCAGCCTCTCATACTCTTGGCGGAGCCTGTTGATCTCCTCCCGTTCAGCCTTGACCTCCTGCTTCTCCAGAGTGATATGTTTGAGTTCGTCCTTGAACATCTGTTTCAGGGACATCTCTTTTTCCATGAGCTCTGTGAAGCGGCGGTCGTAATCCTCTTTCAGCTCACTCAGTTTCTCCTCAAACTCCCGCTTCAGGGCGAGCTCCGTCTCCTTCACCTTAATCTGGGCGTTCTGGAGGATCTTCTCAGCTTCATGTTCTATCGCCCGAGCCTTGGCCTTGGCCTGCTCCTCATAGACGCTGAACCGCTCTTTTTCTACCTTTTTTGCCAACATATATCCTGCAGCGCCACTGAGTATGGCGGCAGAACTTCCTACTAAAACTTCTACCCACATCACTATCCCCTCTTACAATTATTTCTTTTGGGGTCACGAGAAAATCCCCCTGAACATCATGCTCCGCACCCAACGGCCTCCTGGTCATACAGAGACCCTCTTGAACAAAGATGGTAATAGGAGGGTACGGCATCTTTTCGACCAACCGGTCATAGAATCCCCGACCGAAACCGATCCGCCGAAACTCTCCATCGACCCCGAGAACGGGGATGACGGCTATATCGATCGGTCTGGAGAAATGAGAGTTTCTGGGCTCGAAGAGAGAGAACCTCCCCCTCCTGAGAGGGAGGCGGAAGGGTACAATCTCAATATTCTCCCCCCTGACGAGAGGGACAAAGAGCCGCCGTTTACGGCGGAAATAGGAAAAGAGTGGGAGAATATCGGGTTCATGTTCCATGGGGAGGTAGAGTAAGAGCTCTCTCCCTCCGAGCCCCTCTATAAGCCAGATAAGTTTTTCTACGATCCTTCGGCTTCCTCTGAGACGGAGTATCTTCTCCTTGCAGTAGCTCCGAAACTCCTCTTTGGAAGCGAAGTCCATATTTAACCTTCATTGACTATAATCTCGTTACGATTTTAACACGAAAGGGATTGAAATTGAGAAAACTCTCTATCTTCATTTTTATTTTAATATTCTTTACAGCTTGTGAACAAAGGAACGCTTCAGCCCAGAGCTCCTTCAGTAATAGAAGTTCCCAGGGAGAGAGCTCCTCTTCCCCCTCCCCCACAATCTTCAGACTGGAAGAGGCCAACCAGACCCGAACCGTCAAGTGCTCCCCTCCCGACAGGGTCGAGATCGACGGCTCCACAAAGGAGCTCACCCTCATTATGCTCTTCACAAGCTGGTGTCCCTCCTGCAAGGCGGAGATCCCCGAGCTGGAGAAGCTCCAGAAGGAGTTTGGAGAGAAGTTGGAGATCATCGGTATCCAACTGGACGACGAAAAGAGGGTGGAGACCTCCTTCTTCATCTCCCACAACTACCAGACCAATAGGGAGATCGCCCGCTGTATCTACCAGATGGTCCACGCCCCCGCCTCCCAACCCATTCCTCTCCTCCTCTTGCTTAAAGGGGGCAAATATGTTATACACTATATAGGAGCTCTCCCTATAGAGATGCTCGAAATAGATATAAAGAGGGCCCTAGGAGAGTAGATGTTCGGTTTCATCAAGAGAGCACTGAAGAAGACTGTCCAGCAGATAGAGGAGAGCCTCCCCGAAAAGAAGAGGGTGGCAACCCCCGAGGAGATAGAGGAGCTCCTCATCGAGGCCGATGTGGAGTATGACCTTGTGGAGCAGATTGTCTCCTCCCTCCCCTCCAAAGTGACCCGAATCCAGCTGAAAAACGATCTCCTCTACCTCCTCAGAAATCCTCCCCAGAAGGAGGTGGAGAGCCATCCCTTCGTAGAGCTGGTCATCGGTGTCAACGGATCTGGAAAGACCACAACCATAGCCAAACTGGCCTCCAGGTACAAGAGGGAGGGGAAGAGTGTGATCCTCGGGGCCGCAGATACATTTCGGGCCGCCGCCATCGAACAGCTCAAGAGGTGGGCCGAGAGAGTAGGGGTCCCCATTGTAGCCACCAAACAGGGCCACGACCCCAGTGCCGTCGCCTACGACACAATCTCCAAGGGGATCGCCAAGGGGATCGACCATATCCTCATCGACACGGCGGGCCGCCTCCACACCCAATCCAATCTGGCCGAGGAGCTCAAGAAGATTGTGAGGGTCTGCGACAAAGCCCTCCCCGGAGCCCCCCACAGGAAACTCCTCATCATCGACGGCACCCAGGGAAATTCTGCTATCCAGCAGGCCCAGACCTTCAACGAGATGGTGGGGGTGGACGGTATCATCGTCACAAAGCTGGACGGAACGGCCAGGGGAGGCGCCCTCCTCTCCATCTCCAACAGACTCCAGCTCCCCATCCTCTATGTGGGGACCGGAGAGCAGATGGAGGATCTGGTCCCCTTCGATCCCCATGAGTATATCGATACCATTCTCGACGCCCTCTTCCAGTAATGGCCAAGATAAAGAGCCTCTTCCAATGTCAAGCCTGCGGCTTCCAGAGCTCCAAGTGGTTGGGGCGGTGCACCAACTGCGGAGCGTGGGATAGCTTTGTAGAGATCTTCCCAGAGGGGAAGAGAGAAGAGAGTGACCTCCCCCAGAAATCGAAGGCTCTCCCCATTACCGATGTGGCCCAGGAAGAGGTGGAACGGCTCCCTACAGGGAGTAGTGAACTTGATCTCGTCCTGGGAGGGGGATTGGTAGAGGGCTCCCTCGTCCTCATCGGAGGGAGTCCAGGGGTGGGGAAGAGTACACTCCTCCTCAAAACATGTGCCACCATGGCGGAGATGGGCTTCCGAGCCCTCTATGTGAGTGCGGAGGAGTCTATGGGACAGATCAAGTTACGGGCCGAGAGGATAGGGGCCACAACATCCAACCTCTACCTCATGGGGGAGCTGGTTCTGGAAAATATCCTGGAGGAATTGGAGAGGGGAGAGTATCGGGTCGCCGTCATCGACTCGATCCAGACAATCTACTCCCACCAGCTCACGGCCGCTCCCGGAACGGTCAGCCAGGTACGCTCCGTCACCTTCGAGCTCATGCGGATAGCCAAGGAGAGGAAGCTCCCCATCTTCATTATTGGACATATCACCAAAGAGGGGGCGATCGCCGGGCCCCGAGTGCTGGAACATATGGTCGATACCGTCCTCTACTTCGAGGGAGATAGCTCCCGGGAGCTCCGGATCTTGAGGAGCTTCAAAAACCGATTTGGCTCCATCAGCGAAGTTGGAATATTTGAGATGACCCAGAGGGGGCTGGTGAGCGCCAAGAATATCGGCCAGCGCTTTTTCAGTCGGAAGAGGGCCCAGGCTGGATCGGCCGCCACAGTGGTCATCGAAGGGAGCCGCCCCCTCATCCTCGAAGTCCAGGCCCTCGTAGCCCCCACAAGCTATCCCAGCCCCAAGCGGAGCTCCACAGGCTACGACAGCGGAAGATTGACTATGCTCCTGGCCCTCCTGGAGAAGAGATTGGACCTCCCCTTCAACCAATACGATGTCTTCGTCAATATTGCCGGAGGGATCAAGATAGGAGAGACAGCCGCCGATCTCGCTGTCATAGCGGCCATCCTCAGCTCCTTTCGGGAGAGGCCTATCAGGGAGGAGACCGTCTTCATAGGAGAGGTGGGGCTGACAGGGGAGATCAAGGAGGTCATGATGTTGGACAATCGGTTGCGAGAGGCTACCAATCAGGGGTTTCGCAAGGCGGTAATCCCTTCAAAGCCCCTTCAAGATATTTCGATAAAATCCTTTATAGTGGATAGTGTCGAAAAAATTGTAGATTGGATGTAGAACAAAGGAGAGAAGATGAGAAAGATCGTTCTGAGTCTAGCTGTGGTAGCGGCAGTCGTTGAAGCAGTCGAATTGAGGGTAGCCTACTCCAACTTCGAGAGCTCATTTGGAATAGAACAGCTCTTTACGGGGGATCTGGACATCGATGTGACCACCTTCTCCCTTGTAGAGACCCATCGCAATATATTTGACAGCAACTTCTACTACGCCTTCGACCTCTCCCTCTACAAGAGCAAAGAGTTGGACCAGATGACAACATTCTTTGCCCAACCCCTGACCCATGAGTTCCCCTTCTTCGGCTCCATCTCCGAGAACATCAACAAATACACCCCCCTCACGGCCCCTGTGGACTACAAGGTACGGGGTATCGACTTCACCCTCCAGATCGGCTACGATCTCTATCGAGATGACCGCTCTTTCTTCGGAGTCGCTCTGACAACGGGGATCAGCATGCCCTATATGAAGATGTACGATATGAAGAAGGCCCTCAAACTGACCCTTCAGATGCTCGACACCACCAAGACCAAAGTCCGAACCTACAAACTCGGTATCGGCTACAGCGGAGCCTTCTCCCCCCTTCCCTACCTCCACATCTACTCCAGGGGATCAATCAACGGCCAGACAGGGAAGATCAAAAACAGCTGGGTCCGTTCCTCCTTTGACAGCGACGGAACAAACTACAACTTCGACCTCGGACTCCGATACGACCTCAACCAGCTCTTCCCCAAACTGGACGGCCTCTTCTGCACCCTCGGCTACAGTTACAAGAAGTGGGAGGTAGATGATACTCGGGTCACCCTCCTCGACACCTTCCAGTTCAATTTCTCCCCCTACTTCTCGATGGATATGGAGACCAGCCAGGTCTATTTCGGTATCGGTTACCAATTTTAAGGAGTGGTGATGGCCAAGAAGTGTAAAGCCCATGTCAGTATGGAGGAGCGATACGCCCGGCTAGAGCTGGATTATGAGAGTGTGGAGGAGAAGAAGCGGATCTGCAATATGGTCAACGACCTCATTGTGGACCACAGAATCTCCCCCCAGATCGAGGTCCGCCCCGAAACCATAGAGACGGGGAGCTATATTATCGAGTTCCATGACGACTACGACCAGAAGGCGGGCCCCTTCTTCGAGGAGCTCCTGAACCGACTGGGTATCGACCAGTGCGACTAGCTACCAGTCCAGATAGAGGAAGAGGCTGGAGAGGAAGTAGTTGGCGGCGAAGACGGTCATAGCCGCATAGACGACACTCTTGGTCGTCGAGAGCCCGACTCCCCGGGCTCCCCCCCTGGTGAAGTAACCGATATAGGTCCCTATGATACTGATGAGGTAGCCGAAGACTACGGCCTTGATGAGACCTGTCCCGATGTCGCTGAACTGGACATAGGTTGTGATAGTCTTCTTATAGGCCGTCGGGTTGAGGCCGAGGGCGATAGTCGAGATGAGGTAGGCCGACAGGTTCCCGAGGAAGACAAAGACAATGACGAGGATAGGGGTGGAGATGGTTGTCGCCACGACCCGGGGAATAATGAGGTACTTCTTGCTGTCAACAGCCAGAGTGTCAATGGCGTCGATCTGCTCTGTAACCCGCATGGTTCCCAATTCGGCAGTCATGGCACTGACGGCCCGGGAGACCAGCATGAGAGCTCCGAAGACCGGCCCCAACTCCTTGGAGATGGAGACAAAGATGGTATAACCCATGAAGGTCTCCGCCCCAAACTTATGGAAGCCGTGGTAGAGCTGAATGGCCTCGACGAGCCCGGTGAAAATGGCTGTCAAGGCGATGACGAAGAAGGAGCCGACTCCAATGATCTCCATCTGCTGGAGAGTCTCCCTCACCCTGTAGGGAGGTTTGAAGAAGAGGGGTATCAGCTTCAGCTGGAAGATGATGAAGGCTCCAAACCCCTCCAACATCTTGAAAAAGCGGACAAAGGGGAGTCCCAAATAGTAGAAGAGGCGCTCCATCGACCACCTTTTTTGTATAATTCTACCAAAAAAGGAGGACCATTTGAAAAAGGCGGTCGCCATTGTGAGTGGAGGTATGGACAGCAGTCTCACAGCGGCCATAGCCAGGGAGGAGGGTTACCAGATTGTGGCGGTCCACTTCAGTTATGGTCAGAGGACGGAGAAACGGGAACTCCAAGCCTTCCGGGAGATCAGCCAGTGGCTGGGAGCGGAGCGGTATGAGATTGAGCTCCCCTTCTTCAACACCATAGGAGCCAGCGCCCTCATCGATAGAACCATGGCTGTCCCCACCGATGGGATCAAGCCGGGCATACCGATTACCTATGTCCCCTTTCGGAATGGAATCTTCCTCTCTATAGCCACCGCCATAGCTGAGAAGGAGGGAGCCGAAGCGATCTACATCGGAGTTGTGGAGGAGGATAGCAGTGGCTATCCCGACTGCAGGGAGACCTTTATCGAGGCTATGGAGAGGGCCATCAACCTTGGAACACGAGATGAGACCCAGATCACCATCAAGACTCCCCTGATCCATCTGAAAAAGGAGGAGATCGTCTCCCGGGCCCTCCAGCTCAATCTCCCCCTCCACCTTACATGGAGTTGCTACCAAGGAGAGGAGGAGGCTTGTGGAGTCTGCGACAGCTGTCGCCTCAGACTCAAGGGGTTCCAGCTGGCGGGGGTGGAGGACCCCCTTCCCTACAAGAGGAGGGGGGAACGGTAACACCACCTCCCAATCTCTCCCTATGGAAAAAGGGGCGGGAATACCGCCCTTGGGGGGTAGAGAGTTTTGGTGAGAATATCTGGGGTGGACCTCCCCAGCAGAGGGAGAGGCACTACAGGGCCACAGCTCCCCACTCGGCCCTGGCTTAAACCATAATCCTAGGAAAGGAGGGAAGTAGCGCACCCTTTCCAACCACCATCGGAGCACCGGAGAGAGCCTCTCCCCCGAGGGGGAGGGGAGTTGGTGGTCGGAAAGGTGTGTGTGAAAATCCAATGATACAAAGGCTGATTACAGGATCCCTGCTCATTCTCATTGTCGCCCTGGTGGCATGGGTCGACAACTTCTGGCTCACATGGGCCTTTTTCGGAGCCATCTACCTCCTCGCCTTCTACGAAGCTCTGAAACTCTACGGAATGGAGGAGCACAACCACCTCTACTTCTGGGCGGCGGCCCTCTGGGTCGTGGCCGCCTTCTACCCCAACCCAGACGACCTCTTCTTCGTCGTCGCCATCATCTTTGCCTCCTTCCTCGCCTACCATCAGGAGTACGATACCCGAAATTTCCTCCCCTTCCTCTACCCTGTGGCCAGCTTCCTCTTCCTCCTCTCCCTCTACCACGACTTCGGCATGGAGGCCCTCATCTGGTTGGTCATCGTCGTCGCCCTCACAGATATAGCCGCCTTCTTTGTCGGCAAGGGGGTCGGGAAGCACCCCTTCTGTCCCACCTCTCCTAAGAAGACCTGGGAGGGAGTTGTCGGAGGGGTCATAGTGGCCACAGCTGTAGGGAGCTACTACGCCCTCACCCTTGTAGATCTCCCCTTTGCCATCACCATCTCCCTCCTGGTCTCCCTGGCCAGCATCTTTGGAGACCTCTTTGAGAGCTACCTGAAACGGAGGGCCGGGGTGAAAGATAGCGGAAATATCCTTCCAGGCCATGGAGGAGTTCTGGACAGAGTAGACGGCTACCTCTTTGCCGCTCCGGCCATGGTCATCCTCCTCCGGGGGCTCCTATGATCCTCCTCGGATCGACAGGTTCCATCGGAGTCACCACCCTCAAGGTGGCCGAAGAGTTCCATCTTCCCGTCGAAGTTCTGGTGGCAGGACGGAATATAGAGCTCCTCCGCCAACAGGTTGCCGCCTTCTCTCCGGAGATTGTCGTCGTAGCCGACGAGAGGGATCGGGAGGCCATCGACGCCCCCCTGGTCCTGAGTGGAGAGGAGGGAATTCTGGAGGCCCTCCAACGGAGCAGGAGCTCCATCGTCGTCAACGCCCTCGTCGGCTTTCTGGGACTCCGCCCCACTCTGAAGGCCATAGAGCTAGGGAAATCGGTGGCCCTGGCCAATAAGGAGAGTCTGGTGGCGGGGGGGAAGTTTATCGACATCTCCAAGATCATCCCCATAGATAGTGAACACTTCGCCCTCTCCTACATACTGGAGGGGAGACGGGAGCGGGCCCGAAAATTGACGATCACAGCCAGCGGTGGGGCCCTTCGGGAGTGGTCGAGGGAGGAGATGGAACGGGCCACCTTCGCCCAGGCCCTCAACCATCCCAACTGGTCCATGGGGTACAAGATCACCATCGATAGCGCCACAATGACCAACAAACTCTTTGAGCTCCTGGAGGCCTACTGGCTCTACGGCACCCGAGAGCTGGAGGCCCTCATAGAGCCCCGCTCTCTGATCCACGCCATAGTCGAGTTCAGTGATGGGAGCCTCCTCCTCCACGGGAGCAGGGCCGATATGCGCCTCCCCATCGCCTACGCCCTGGCAGGGGAGAGGGGGGAGAGAATTGTGGAACCCATCGACCTCACCGAGATAGGGAGCCTTCAGTTCAGGGAGATAGACCCGGAACGCTACCCTATCTGGCAGATTAAAGATGAGCTCCTCCAGAGACCGGAGCTGGGGGTCGTCATCAACGCCGCCAACGAGGTGGCCGTCGAGAAATTTCGGAGAGGGGAGATCCCCTTCTTCACCATGGCAGAGCTCGTTATCGAGAGCTTCCATAGATTTCAGAGGGTGGAGATCGACTCCATCGATCAGATATTCAGAATAGATAGAGAGGTGCGGAACTATGTGGAGACTCTCTAGCCTGATCCTCCTGCTCCTCCTGATGACAGGCTGTCTCCAGGAAGGGGAGAATATGGAACAGAAGAGGGACGCTATCAGTCGGGAGAAGGCCCGAATTGAAGCCCAGCTCCTGGAGGCTCGGAAAAGTGCGGATAGGGAGAAGGAGCTTCTCCTGACCCAGATCCAGGAGCGGATAGAACGGCTGGCCCTGGAAGAGAGGAAGAGTGAGAAGGAGAAGGAGGTAGAGCTGGCCAAGATCAAAATGGAGCAGACCCTCGCCCTCTCCCAACTGGAGCAGAAGTACAAGATGGAGGAGTTGAGACTCTCCCAGGAGATGGAGAAACTGGAGCTGGAACAGAGAAAGATCCTCGCCCAAAAGGAGCTGGAGGTGAGGAGAGAGCTCCTCCTTCTCGGCTTCATCGGCCTCATACTCATTCTCATCGCAGGATTGACCATTCTCTACTTCTACAAGAAGCGGAGGGATAAACTCATTGCCTACAACGATAATCTGGAAAAGTACTTCCGCATGAAGGAGCAGGAGGCGAAGATAGCCATAGCCAATAAGATTATCGACACCATTGCCCAAGGGAAGCTGAGACCGGATCAGGAGCAGAGACTCCTGGGAGTCCTCAAAGGGGAGGGAAAGGGGGAAGAGCTTCCCAAACTGGAGGAGAGAGGGGAGCCCCCCATCGAGGCAACCATCCAGCCGGAGAGGGAAGATCCCCCTCAATCTCCCCCTTCCAGATAGGCCTTCACCGCCTTTCGGACCAGAGAGGGGACAGGAACCTCTCCCAGACGGGAGAGGGGGACCCAGAGGGCGTCGGCAGGAGGAGAGGAGAGGGGGTAGAGGAGAACCCTCACCCTGTATCGGCTATAGGTGTGGTAGATTGTGGCCACAGCCCTTTCCCCTCCTGGAACTGAGGGGAGGAGGAGCATACCCCGATAGAGCCTCCCCTGGGAGGGGACGAGGGCTATGGACCCCTCCCTAAGGGAGATACCTAGATGGAGTTCCACCTTGCTATAACTCCGCCCTGAGGGAGAGGAGTAGGCCAGGGGATCACCCCTTCCCAGACAACGGGAGCGAAGGGGACAGAGGGAGCAGAGGGGATCCTTGGGCCTGCAGATGAGAGCTCCTAGATCCATGAGGGCCAGATTGTGCTCCCTCGGATTCTCCCGATCCAGAAGCCTCTCGGCCAACTCCCAGATCTCCCTCCCATCGGAGGTGGCCCAGTACCTCTTCAAGACCCTCTTGATATTGGTATCGACGACAGCCCTCGCCTCCCCGTAGGCGAAGGAAGAGATGGCGCTGGCCGTATAACGGCCGATACCGGGGAGTTGGAGGAGCTCCCTGTAGCTCCGGGGAAGCTCTCCCCCAGAGATTCGGGCTGTCCTGTGGAGATTTCGGGCCCGTGAATAGTAACCGAGTCCGCTCCAGAGGGCGAGTACCTCTTCCTCCTCCCCCTCTCCGAGGGCCTCCAGCGTGGGAAAACGGTCCAAAAACCGCTGGTAGTAGGGGATCACCCGCTCTACAGGGGTCTGCTGGAGCATCACCTCACTCAGATAGATTCGATAGGGATCGGTAGTCTGGCGCCACGGAAGGTGGTGGCGCCCCTTCTCTCTGTACCACTGGAGTACCATCTTCCTCCTTTTTTTCCGCTCTCTATTCCCTTCCCATCGGTCCCAGATACTATACCACATTGAGGAGCGCCAGAGGAGGAACTCCAGAGAGGCTCCCCTCCCAAAGTCCCCATTCTCCCCGACAGGGGGAGTTGAACATGGTATAATCCTCCAAAAGAGCCAGCGGAGGAGAGAGTGATTCTGAGTATCGAGAGCAGTTGTGATGATAGCTCCATCGCAGTTACCGAAATTGAGAGCTACCGTCTCCTCTTCCACAAAAAGATCTCCCAAGAGCTTGCCCACAGCCGGTATGGAGGAGTCGTTCCCGAACTGGCCAGCAGACTCCACGCAGAGGCCCTCCCCAAGATTCTCCAAGAGGTCAAGGAGTTCCTCCCCTCCATCCGGGCCATAGCTGTCACCAGTGAACCGGGACTCTCGGTAACCCTCATGGAGGGGATCATCATGGCCAAGGCCCTCCATCTCGCCCTCCACAAGCCCCTTATCGGGGTCAACCACCTCATCGGCCATATCTACTCCCTCTTCATCGGAGAGGAGGCCCGACTCCCCAAAATGGTCCTCCTAGTGAGCGGTGGCCATACTATGATCCTCAATGTGGAAGGGTACCGAAATGTGGAGGTTCTGGCCACCACTCTAGACGACAGCTTCGGAGAGAGCTTCGACAAAGTGGCCAAGATGATGGGCCTCGGCTACCCTGGAGGACCGATCATTGAGGAGCTGGCCTCCCGGGGAGATCCCCACCGTTTTCCCTTCCCCATTCCCTTGAGGAACTCCAGGAGGCTCGCCTTCAGCTATTCGGGATTGAAAAACGCCGTCAGACTCCAGTTGGAGCGGCTCGGAACTCCCACCCCCCAGGAGAGGGCCGATATTGCCGCATCTTTCCAGGAGGCGGCCATCACCCATCTCCTCCAGAAAACCAGAACTGCCTGGGACCGTTACCGCCCCTCCTCCTTCGCCATCGTTGGAGGAGCCAGCGCCAATCTGAGACTTCGGGAACTCTTCGAGAGGGAGTGTAGGGAGAGGGGAATCGACTTTGAGCTGGCCCCTCTGGAGTTCTGCGCCGACAATGCGGCCATGATAGGCCGAGCCGCTATCGAAGCCTACAGGGCGGGGGATTTTACACCTATGGAGGAGTTACAGGCCCGTCCCAAGAGTTTAATCACTTAATTTTTTCTTATAATAAGAGTTAGTAAGAACAAAATGGGAGTTAATTTATCCCATTTTGGTACAATTCTCCAGGTGTCCCCAGGCACCACAAACATCACAAAAGGAGGTAGGATGGCGACTGTCACTCTCAAAGGAAATCCTGTCAATCTCCAAGGAAATGAAATTAATGTAGGAGACAAAGCTCCAGAGGCAACTGTAGTAACGACAGACCTCGAAGAGAAGAAGGTCGGAGGGGCTCAAGGGAAAGTTCAGATGGTCATCGTCGTTCCATCCCTCGATACCCCTGTCTGCGCCACAGAGACCAGAAAATTCAATGAGAAAGCGGCCAACATTGATGGGGTCGATGTAACCGTTGTCTCTATGGACCTCCCCTTTGCCAGCAAGCGGTTCTGCTCCACAGAGGGGGTCGAAAATCTGACAGTGGCCTCCGACTACAGGAATAGGGAGTTCGGCGAGAAGTATGGCGTCGTCATCGCCGAGGGACCCCTTAAGGGAATTCTCGCCCGAGCCATTTTCATCATCGACAAAGATGGAAATGTTGTCTATAAGCAACTGGTTCCCGAGATTACCGAAGAGCCCAATTACGACGAAGCCCTCGAAGCGGCGAAGAAGGCGGCGGCGGCCTGATCTCTCCCCCTGTGGGGGGATCAGACAGTGACGATCTCCTCCTCCAGCCAGATTCCAAACTCCTCATAGACCCTCTTCTGGGCCAACTCCATTAACTTTCGGGCATCTTCAAAGGTCGCTCCCCCCATATTGACGAGAAAATTGGCATGGATCGGACTGAAGGCCGCCCCTCCTATTCGGGCTCCCTTGAGGCCTACAGCCTCTATGAGCCGACCGGCGTAGTCATTGGGAGGGTTCTTGAAACAGCTCCCTGCACTGGGTTCTTTGGGCTGGTTGGAGCGGAGCTTGAGGAGCTCTCTCCTCAACCCCTCCCTATACCCCTCCCTCACCTGGAAGAGAGCCTCATAGACAATCTCTTTTATCCCGCTCCTCCGATAGCCGAGGTCCAGCTCCTCCTTGGGGATAGTACCCCGGGCCGTCCTCACCGAGAGGAGGAGATCTCCAATCTCATACCCCTTGAGGCCCGCATTCATCTTGATGGCTCCGCCGATCTTCCCTGGGAGTTTGGCGAGAAACTCGAAGCCCCCAATATTGTGGCTCTTGGCAAAGGAGAGGAGCCGTCCCGTCGATGTCCCCCCTCCCACAACCAGTCGATCTCCCTCCCACCGAATATAGTCGAACTCCTTCCCCAAGAGGGCCAAGGGTGGAGGGGTTGGTGAGACCAGGAGGTTATTGGCCCCTCCTACAATGAAGAAGCTGTCGAAGTCGGGATCGATCTCCCTGATCACAACGACATCGACCTTGGGGCCGATCTTGATAGAGGAGTAGCGGGCGAAATCAACGGACCTCGTGGATAACGACCTTATTCTTCCCATGTTCCTTCGCTTCATAGAGAGCTCTATCGGCCACATCGAAGAGCTTATCGCTCTCGTGGAAGTGGTAGGTGAAGGCGACCCCGATGCTGATGGAGACCGGAGAGTTCTCCACAATGGGAGCCGTACTGTTGAGGAGCCTGTTGGCGATGATCTCGATGGCCTCCTTGGGCTCATCGTAGATACAGACCACAAACTCATCTCCCCCATATCGGGCCAGGAGATCGTACTTCCTCAAGTTCCTCCGAAAGTTCTGGGCGATCTCCCGGAGGACCCTATCCCCCTCGATGTGGCCAAATTTATCGTTGATCTTCTTGAAATTGTCCACATCAATAAACATGAGGGCGACGGAGCGCCCCTTTCTCTTAGCCAGGGCGAGGAGCTCCTCACACCTCTTCAGAAAGTAGCGCCTGTTGGGGATCTGGGTGAGCTCATCTATATGGGAGAGCTGGAAAAAGTGGTTTTTGAGCCGCTCATTCTCCCTGAGGACCTTCTTCAGCTTCTGGTCGATCATCTTCCCGATGAGGAGAGCCATGATCACAGAGGCGTTGAGGGAGAAGATGGCCTGGGGGTTGCTCCCAAAGTAGGAGAGGTTGATGAGGAGGAGGCTCAACATGGTGACATAGAGGCCACTCAACCGATCCCCTATGAGGAGGGCCACCAGGACCGTAAGGGGGTACCAGAGCCCCACAAGCTCGTTGATCCCGTAGAACTTTACCAGATAGAGGAGGGTGAGGAGGAGGGTAAAGTTGATGTTGAGTATGAGATCGAAGGAGCCAAAACGGCGCTTCAGGGCGAAGTGGCTCCCGATGAGGAAGAGGGCGGCAATAATCTCCAGAACAAAGAGGGGGAGGATCTCTCTGATGGGGAGAAACCAGATCTGAATAATGATAATGAGAGTAATGATTACAAAAGTGTAGATCGTGAGGGTGAGGGCCGTATTGAGTCTAAAGTTCTGAAGGGGATCTGGGCTACTCATAGAAAATTTTCAGCGCAAAAGCCCGGCCACCAAGGTTGGAACTCCGGTAGGGAGTCCACTCCCTAGTGGTCGGGAGGAGCGCCCTACTTCCTCCTTTCTTGATAGTGTGTGATATAATCTCCATCATGGAAAGTAACGGGCTACATGGAGAGTTAAAATCTCTCTATGCCACCCGTTCGGGTACATCAACCACCCTGTGAGGTTAAAGTTAGTCTCCTCACTCACCTCCAAGCCTCCGCCCTCAGCCGGGGGTTGCTGACACCTACGCCGTCCCAGAGAGCGGTTACCCTTGCCCCATCGGACTTGAGGACGGAATCCTCTCCGGGGTCCATACACCACCTCCGGAATGGCAATTGGTGCAGGTCTGCCGGCAACTACCACAGAGTCAAATAGGCCAGAGAGACCCCTCACCTTGTCGGTGGAGATCCAGAGAGATTGAAGGGAGACTCCAACTCCTCTCAAGACCCTCCCTCCAACTGGGTCGATATACTCCATATCTCGGCACTCCAAGAGTACCAGCCATACCGACCTGGAAACTCCACTCACCTCTCCACTCCACCTCCAGATCCGCCCCTTGGAGATGGAGTTGCCGACGGAGAGAACCTTAACTCTTTGTACTCCCTCGGAATGAGATACTCCTCCACCTTGATGGGACATCTGTAGAACCCCTCCCTAAAACCGATCTCAAAGAGTCTGTTGAGGGCCTCCAGCTGTCGGGGCTCCATCTCGATGGAACGCTCGTTAGCGTAGAGATTGAGATAGTTCTCCAACTGCTCCCCTCCAATACGGACGAGGCCCCGTTCCAAGAGCATGGAGGAGAGAAGTCTCCTATGGTTATGGGCTACTGCCACAGCCTTTGTGAGCATCTCCTCAATTTCGATAGCCCTCAAGAGGGGGATAGAGCGGCGGAGGACCATGCCTCCCAGGGGGAGAGGAAGCTCCCCTCCCGCCAACTCCACCCAGACATCCCAGAGCTCCCTCTCCACCTCCAACCGTGGATCGAAGTCGAGAATAGACTCGTGGATCAGGAGACCGGCATCGACCTCCCCCCTCAGAACGGCCCCCTCAATCTCCAGAAAGTTCATATAGAGAGGACGGGCTTCGGGATAGGCAATTCGGAAGAGGAGGGCGTTGGTCGTGTAACGGCCACTTAAAGCTACCCGAAAATTCCTTTTGAGCCTCTTCCCCTTCAATTTAATCAGCTTGGGACCATACCCCTCTCCAAAACTGACGGCTGTCCGGAGGAGGGCATACTCATCTCGAATGGCAGGATAGAGGGCGAAGCTGATGGCTGTCACATCGTAGAAACTCTCCAGAGCCCTCTCGTTGAGCCCCTCAATATCGAGGGTCTCCCTCCTGAACCCGATCTCCCTATGGGTGATCCAACCAAATTGAATGGCGGAGTACATGAAGAGATCATCTGCATCGGGAGAGTGGGCCAGCGAGTAGAGTGCCATGGAGATGCCTTCCGGGTCTATTTTTTTGAGTTATTATTGTTCCAAAATAGTCCTATATTTTCAAGAAAGGGAACAAATTAAGATATAATGTAATCTCTCCAACTCCAGAAGGGGGAAAAGTGGTTAGAGAGGCGGCAGAAGCCATTGAGAAGAGAGACTATCTCCTCATCACCGCCGGAGCGGGAATGGGAGTGGACAGCGGCCTTCCAGACTTCAGGGGCAAGGAGGGGTTCTGGAGGGCCTATCCCATCGCCAAAAAGTTGGGGCTCTCCTTTGCAGAGCTGGCCAATCCGATCTGGTTCCACCAGGATCCCCAGCTGGCGTGGGCCTTCTATGGACACAGGTTGAAGCTCTACAGGGAGACAACTCCCCACCGGGGCTTTTTCCAGCTCCTCCAGATAGCCAGGAGGAAGAGGGATTTCTTTGTTTTCACCTCCAATGTGGATGGGCAGTTCCAGAAGGCCGGATTTGGAGAGGAGAAGATCTACGAGGTCCACGGCTCCATCCACTATCTCCAGTGTACCGAGCCGTGCTGTCAGGAGATCTGGAGCGCCGACGGAGTCGAGATAGAGATCGATGAAGAGAGTTTCCGGGCCCGGGAACCCCTGCCCCGGTGCAGGTACTGCGGGAGATTGGCCCGCCCCAATATCTTGATGTTCAGCGACTGGCAGTGGGTTGAGAAGAGGGCGGAGATCCAGCGAGACTATTTTGGGAGCTTTCTCAACAGGGCGGCAGGGAATTTGACCATTATAGAATTTGGAGCCGGGACGGCTGTCCCGACAGTCCGTCTGACAGGAGAGGAGATAGCCCGTTCCTTTGGAGCCACCCTGATCAGGGTCAACCCTCGGGAGCCTGAAGGGGCTCCCATCTCCCTGGCCATGGGGGCCCGAGAGGCTATCGAGAAGATTGGGGAGATCCTGGGAGTGGAAGGGGAGGAGAGGAGATGAGAAGATCGGTGAAGAGGATCATAGAGGATTTCAGCGAGCTAGTCATGTTCCAACATACCGTCTTCAGCCTCCCCTTCATCTTCATAGCCATGGTAGTAGGGGCCAACGGCTGGTTCGGTTGGAGACTCCTCCTCCTGGGAGTGGCGGCCGCTGTCACAGCCCGGAACTTCGCCATGGGGGTCAACCGCTATCTCGACAGAGATATTGATGCCCTCAATCCCCGGACCGCCTCCCGCCCCAGTGTCGATGGGAGGATCGATGAGAAGAAGCAACTCCTCTTTATAGCTCTCAACGGCCTCCTCTTCATTGTGACAGCCGCCCTCATCAACAGACTCGCCTTTATCCTCTCCTTCCCCATCCTCATCATTCTCGGAGCCTACAGCTACTTTAAACGGTTTAGCGAGCTGGCCCACCTCTTCCTGGGCCTCTCCCTCGGTCTCGCCCCCATCGCCGGCGTCGTGGCCGTTCGGGGGGAGATCACCCTCTGGTCCCTCTACCTCTCCCTCGGTGTCCTCTTCTGGGTGGCCGGCTTCGACCTTCTCTACAGCCTCCAGGATATGGAGTTCGATAGGAAGATGGGGCTCTACTCCATTCCCGCCCGCTACGGGCCGGAGTGTACCCTCTTCCTCTCCCGCATATTCCACGGCCTGGCCCTCCTCTTCTGGCTCCTCTTTGTCGTAGAGGCCTCCCTCGGACTTCCAGCCTATCTGGGGGTGGCGGGGGCGGCCATTATGCTCCTCTACGAACATAGGATCGTCTCCAAGGGGCTCGACCAGATCGACAGGGCCTTCTTCACAGTCAACGGCTACCTCGGTTTCCTCTTCCTCCTCGCCATCATCATCGACCGGGCACTCTCCAATTAGCCCCTCCAAACCCTCGGCGGGAGGGGGGAGATTGACAATTGGGAAAACAATGATATAATTACACCAAAAGAACGGATCGCTGAGGGTAGCTTCTACCTTGAGCGCTCCGTTCAGACCCGTGCGACGGAGGTCCGAGGCAAGGCTTCAGGGCGGGAACGCAGCAGAGCACCTCGGATCTCCGGGCGCCGCGGGTATCTGGGCGGAGTCTGAAACACCGACCCCCTTCTCCCTTTCACCTTGTCCACGCCTCCACTCCAAACCACTCCCAAGGGAAGAGAGATATTTTCCCTCCAGTGAGGAGAATGATGACCTCCATCTTCCCAGAGTCTCCTAACTCTGAATACCCCTCTCCTCCAGAAACTCCTCTATATTGTCGATGATTCCCGCTATCAACCTCTCCCGAGCCTCAATGCTGGTCCAACCGATGTGGGGTGTGATGAGGAGCCGTTCCGGATGGCGGACTTTCAGGAGGGGTGAATCGGAGGGGAGAGGCTCCCTCTCCGTCACATCGAGCCCCACATAGATCTCCTTCCCATCGATGGCCTTGGCCAGGTCCGACTCGTTGATGATCCCTCCCCGACCCAGATTGAGGAGGACCGCCCCCTCCCTGAGACGGGCCAGCTGGGGAGCCCCAATGAGATTACGGGTCCTCTCGGTGAGGGGGGCATGGATAGAGATAATGTCCGATGTGCAGAGGAGGGCATCAAGACCGAGATGGGGGTAGGGTTGGTGGAGATTGGCCCCCGTCGTGGAGTGGTAAACCACATCGCATCCGAAGGCAGTGGCCACCTGAGCCACCCGCTTCCCGATGGCCCCCATGCCGATGATCCCCCACCTCTTACCGAAAATCTCGAAGAAGGGGCGATCGATGGAGGTGAAGAGCCCACTTCGGCTCCACTCTCCCCCCTTCACATAGTCATCGTAATAGCGGAGATGCTCGATGAGATAGAAGGCCATGGCAAAGGTGTGCTGGACAACACTTTCGGTAGAGTAGCCGGCCACATTCTTGACCACAATCCCCCTCTGAACAGCGTAATCGAGATCGATATTGTTCATTCCTGTAGCGGCGACACAGATCAGCTGGAGATGGGGGGCGGCATCTATCTCTCTCCGACCGATGACGACCTTGTTGGTCACCACAATATCGGCCTCCCTTATCCGCTCCACCGTCTCCTCTGGTCCCGTCGTCGGATAGACCTCCACACTCCCAAACCTCTCGAAGATGGAGAAATCCACATCCCCCAGCGTCTTCCCGTCCAGTACAACTATCCGCACACTCCCTCCTTCAGGTTCCGATAATTGTCGCATAGATCTTCCTATTGGAACTAAAATCCCTATGCTCGCAGAGATATATTCCCTGCCAGGCTCCGAGGACAATCTTCCCTCCACTGATAGGGAGGGTCAGCTGGTTCCCAAAGAGACTCCCTTTGATATGGGCCGGCATGTCGTCGCTCCCCTCCAATGTGTGGGTGAAGGGAAACTCCTCGGGGACAAGGGAATCGGTGAATTTGAGGAAATCCCTCCTCACGCTGGGATCGACACCCTCATTGATGGTGAGGGAGGCGCTGGTATGGAGAAGGAAGAGGTGGCAGAGTCCCCCCTCTACCTGAGAGATCTCCGGAAGGGCTTGGAGAACCTGATTGGTGATGAGATGAAACCCCCTCGGTTTTGCCGGGAGGGTGATCACTTTCTGAAAGAGTTTCATTGGAAGACCTTGAGGAATCGTTGGAAGAGGGTCGGCCTCTCCTGATGGCTCTCCTCAGAGGTCGGCGGCTCCTCCCCCTCTCCCCGGGGATCCTCCTGAACCTCCCTCTCCTGAGCCTTCTCTCCACCCTCCTCCTTCTCCAGGGAAGGGGATTCCCCCCCCTCTCCTCCCTGGAGCGGGTCGTAGAGTTCTATCTTCTCCACCAGCTCCCGGGCCTTCTCCAGGGCCCCCTTGGGCTCTCCCATGACAAGGACGACAGCCATACGCCGCCCTCCGTGGGCCTCCGGCTTCCCAAAAATTCTGAGGGAGCTCTCCCTCCCAAAAATGGAGGGGTCGATCCTAAATGTCGGAACCTGGAGGTCACCTTTAGCTTTGTAGGCTCCGCTGGCTCCTCCGCTCAACTGCTTATACCCCAGGGGAAGACCGAGGATCGCCCGAACATGGAGGGCAAACTCACTTTGGCTCTGGGTTACCAGAGTCACCATACCTGTATCGTGGGGGCGGGGAGAGACTTCGCTGAAGAAGACGAGATCCCCTTTGATGAAGAGCTCCACCCCGAAAATTCCCCGTCCTCCCAATCCATCTGTAATGGTCTTGGCTATCTCCTTGGCCCTCTCCTCCACCTTCCGTCCCATCTCCATAGGTTGCCAGCTGAAGATATAGTCCCCATCCTGCTGGATGTGGCCTATCGGCTCACAGAAGAGGGTCTCCCTCTCTGTCCGGGCAGTTAAGAGGGTAATCTCATAGTCGAAATCGATGAACTCCTCCACAATGAGCTCACTGGCATCTCCCCGGGCCTCCTTGGCCTGCTCCCACGATCTCTCCAAATCCTCGGGACTCCGAGCTATACTCTGGCCGTGGCCCGAAGAGCTCATGACCGGCTTGACAACTACAGGGAAACCCAACTCCTCAGCGGCCTCTCGGAGCCCCTCCAGAGTTGTTACAAAACGGTAACGGCTGGTCGGCAGACCCAGCTCTTCGGCGGCGAAGCGCCGTATATTTTTGCGGTTCATAGTTTTGTTAACCGCTTCGGCGTTGGGGATGACAGTATAACCCAACCGCTCCGCCTCGAAGAGGGCCTCAATACTGATGGCTTCAATCTCCGGCAAGATATAAGTGGGGCGCTCCCTCAGAACCACATCTAAAACCTGCTCCCGATCCAACATATCGATAACATAACTCCTGTGGGCCACCTGATGGGCCGGAGCATTGGGGTACCGATCGACGGCAACTACCTCGATACCGAGGCGCTGGGCCTCGATGGCCACCTCCTTTCCCAACTCCCCACTCCCAAGGAGGAGGAATTTAATGGAGTTGTGCTTGAGGGGGGTCGTGAGCTCCATGGCACTCCTTTTTTTTGTCTGGAATTATAACCTCATTTTATCGCTTTGAGGAGTCGAATGTAGCCTCCGTAGTAAAAATGGTTCTGAAACCGCTTGAAGCCGAAGGAGCGGAGCATCTCCTTGGTATCCCGTCTGATGAAATCTTCGGCCAGGGGACACTCCACCTTCCGGATGAACCAGCGGACCAGAGGGTTGGCCCGGTCCAGATCGAAGTTGGCATAGTCCAGAATCGCCAGGGTCCCCCCGAAGAGGAGGTGGTTGTAGGCGTTCCGAATAATGATCTCCCGCCGCTCCTGGACGAAGCCGTGGAGGACAAAGGAGAGGAAGACGAAGTCGAAGGCCTCCCCCAGATCGAAGGGACGGTCGATGGGTTGATCTATGAGCTCTACATTGGGGCAGGAACTGCACCGCCTCTCAAACTGCTCCTTCATCTCCTTGCCGATCTCCAGAGCTACGATCCGCCCCTCTTCCCCAATATATCGGACCATGAGGGCCGCATTCCTCCCTGTTCCAGCCCCCATATCGAGGATCCGATCCCCCTCCTTCAACCCCAAATCCCCAATGGCTCTCCGAATGAAGAAGGGGTAGGTTCCCAAGGTAACAAGATCCATCAATCGGTCATAGTGCCTCGCCTCAAATCCCTTTACCTCAACCTTACTCATCTCCTGGGTCAGTTCCATAGTCTCCTCGCTTCACAGGGTACCCATAAGGGATGGAAATATTGTATCATAGCTGAAACTCTATAAGGAGAGATTATGCACTACCTACTACCCCTTATCCTGATTGTCTCCTCCCTCTCGGCAGGAAATAGCTGTCTCACCTGCCATAGAGGGATCGAAGATATTCGGGACCCCCAGAGCCAGATGGCCCGGGAGATCGCCCAGGTGGCCCGTCGGGCAGGCTATCCAGGAAATAGCTGTATTGTCTGCCACGGGGGAGATCCGGAGGCGACGGAGAAGGGAGAGGCTCACAGGGGCTCTCCCGAAACCCTAAAAGAGATGGGGGGACCGGCAGAGTTCTACCCCGACCCGGGGAGCCAATGGATCAACGACCGGACCTGCGGCCAGTGCCACAAGGAGCAGGTGGCGGCCCAGTGGACCTCCCTCATGAATACCGAAGCCGGCAAGATTCAGGGAATTCTCTGGAGTTTCGGAGCCATGGAGGGGAAGGAGCACCGATTTGGAAACTACACCCTCACCAACCTCCTCCACCGCCGCTTCGGAACGGAGAGCTACAACCGCTACATGGAGAAAGTGGCAGAGGAGAACGGAGGAGTATTCCCCAAGAAGATGGAGGAGCTCCCACCAGCTCCCACGGCGGCGGAGGTAGAAAAAGAGCCAAAATTGGCGGCCTACACCTATCTCCGCCAAGAGTGTCTCCGTTGCCACACAGCCTCGAAGGGGCGGAGCAGAAGGGGAGATTATAGGGGAATGGGGTGCAGTAGCTGTCATATTCCCTACTCCAATAACGGCTTTTACGAGGGGAGGGATCCAACCATTCCAAAAGGTGAACCGGGCCACCTCCTGACCCATCAGATTCAAGGGGGGAGAGATGCCCGAGTCCATATTCATGGCAGGAGCTACAGCGGTATCCCCGTGGAGACCTGCACAACCTGCCACAACCGGGGAAAACGGATTGGCGTCAGCTATCAGGGACTCATGGAGACCCCCTACAATCCCCCCTTTGACAGCCACGGCAACCCCCAACCTAAACTCCACACCAAACACTACCTCCACATGGCCGAAGATGTCCACTACAGAAAGGGGATGATCTGCCAGGACTGCCATACCAGCCTGGAGGCCCACGGCGACGGCTTCTTGGCAGGAACGACCCTGGCCTCCGTCGAGATTGAGTGTGAAGATTGCCACGGAACGACCAAAAAGTATCCGTGGGAACTCCCTCTGGGCTACGGGGAGGAGTTTGGGAAGGAGCTCCCCAAAGAGGGACGGGGAGTGGCCTGGACTCTGGCCGATTACCTCAAAAAGGGGGAGAGTTATGAACCGAGAGATGGTTACCTCCTGACAGCTCGGGGTAACCCCTTCGGCAATGTTGTCCGAGAGGGCAAAAGGGTCATCGTCCATTTGGCCAGCGGTAAGGACCTGACCCTCACCCCCCTCAAAGGGTTGGTAGAAGAGGGGAAGATGAGCCCCGTCGGAATGGTCGCCATGGACCAGATCGGAAGCCATACCGAGAAGATGGAGTGTTACGCCTGCCACGATACCTGGGCCCCCCAGTGTTACGGCTGTCATGTGAAGATCGACTACAGCCAGGGGAGACGGGGGGTCGATTGGCTGGCCGCCGCCCACGACCACGATATTCATGGGAGAGATGGAGGGAAGAGGGGGAACCTCAGGGACTATCTGATCGATGGCGAGGTGGTAGAGACCCGGAGCTATCTCCGGTGGGAGGATCCCATCCTCGGCATCAACGGAGAGGGGCGGATCGCCCCCCTCATTCCGGGCTGTCAAGTGACGATCACCGTCATCGGGAGAGATGGGAAGGCCCTCCTCCAGAACCATATCTTCACAGTCACCGACAATAACAGGAGCGTCCTCGCCATCGACATGGCTCCGGTCCACTCCCACACAGTCCAGAAGGAGGCGAGGAGTTGCGAGAGTTGCCACAACAACCCGAAAACGATGGGGTTCGGTATTGGGGGAGGAAACCTCCTCGCCCCCCCCAACAGGGAACTCATAGTCGATCTCATGGATGGTGAGGGGAGGGTTATTCCCAAGAAGATCACCCCCCAGAACCCCCCAATTCCCGCCCTCTCCTTCGATTGGTCCACAGTTATCGATCGAAATATGACCCAGCTGGTCACCGTAGGCCACCACTGGGAGCTCTCCAGAGCTCTAGGGAGGGAGGAGCTCCTCAAGCTGGATCGGAGGGGGGTCTGCCTCGGATGCCACAAGACCATTCCCGATAGAGACCTGGCTGTCTCCCTTCTGAGCCACATCGCCCAGTGGAGCTCGGTGACAATAGATAGGGAGACCCACTCCTCCCTACTCCAGAAGAACCTCCTCATGGGGGCCTGGCTCCAGGTGGGACTTCTGGCCGTTCTCATCGGAGGGGGAGGCTATCTCCTCTTCAGAGTGAGGAGGCGACAAGAAAATTAAGGTACAATTCCTAACTCAATACAGGGTGAAGGAGAGTTATGGAATACCAGACAGTAAAGGGGCTCCTCTTCCGCCTCGACCCAGAGAGTGCCCACCATCTGGCCCAATTCTTCCTAGAGCTAGCGGGCTTCATCCCCCCCCTCCTGAGGGGGTTGGAGAGGCGGTTCCTCGTGGAGCGGGAGGAGCTGACCCAGACCCTCTTCGGAAGGGAGTTTAGAAATCCCGTCGGTATCGCCGCAGGCTTCGACAAGGATGGGACCATGGTCCGGAGCCTCCACGCCCTCGGTTTCGGCCATGTGGAGGTCGGGACCGTCACTCCGAAACCCCAGATCGGAAACCCCAAGCCCCGCCTCTTCCGCTACCCCAAATATGAGGCAATTCAGAACGCCATGGGGTTCAACAACGACGGGGCCCAGGTTGTGGCGGCCCGACTGAGGCGGCTCTATCCGGCCCCATTCCCCATTGGAGTCAATATCGGAAAGAACAAGGAGACGCCGGAGGAGAAGAGCCTCGACGACTACCGCCTCCTCATCGAGACCTTCCGGGATCTGGCCGACTATCTGGTCGTCAACATCTCCAGCCCCAACACTCCGGGCCTCAGGGATCTCCAGAACCAGCAGTTCATCAAGGAGCTCTTCACAATGGCCTCCGACCTCACAGAGAAGCCTATCCTCCTCAAAATCGCCCCCGATATGGAGCCTGCCCAGGGGATAGACCTCACGGCAACAGCTGTAGAGGCCGGAGCGGCAGGGATCATAGCGACCAATACATCGACAGACTACTCCCTCCTCAAGGGGGCTAGAGAGATGGGGGGGATCAGCGGAAAGGTCATTAAGGAGAAGAGTTTCGCCCTCTTCGACGCCATAGCTCGGGAGCTCTTTGGCAAGACGGTCCTCATCAGCGTCGGCGGGATCGATAGTCCCGAAGAGGCCTATCGACGGATTCGGGCAGGGGCCAACCTTGTCCAGATCTACACCGCATTTATCTACGGCGGACCACCCCTCATCAGGGAGATCAACAGCTCCCTCCTGGAGTTCCTCAAGAGGGATGGCTTCGCCACAATCACCGAGGCGATAGGAGCAGACAGATGATACGGACTCTCATAACTACACTCATCATAACGGGGGGAGTACTCATGGCAAATAGTCTACCCAAATACTATACCAAAGTTTTGGAGAACGGACTCCAGGTTGTGGCCATTCCGATGAACAGAGGGAGTCAGGTGATCACCACCGACATTATCTACAGGGTGGGAAGCCGCAACGAGGTTCTGGGAAAGACGGGAATAGCCCACATGCTGGAACACCTCAACTTCAAATCCACCGAAAATCTGGAGGCCGGAGAGTTCGACAGGATAGTCAAGAGCTTCGGTGGTGTAGATAACGCCTCTACAGGTTTCGACTATACCCACTACTTCATCAAGAGCGCCTCCCGAAACCTGGACCGCTCTCTCTGGCTCTTCGCCGAACTGATGGCCCATCTGAAACTGGATGAGAAGGAGTTCCTGACGGAACGGGAGGTCGTCGCCGAAGAGCGGCGGTGGAGGACAGACAACAATCCCATGGGTTACCTCTACTTCCGTCTCTTCAACAACAGCTTTATCTACCACCCCTACCACTGGACCCCCATCGGCTTCATGGGAGATATTCTCAACTGGACCATCGACGACATCCGCTCCTTCCACAGAGTCTACTACCAACCCCAAAACGCCATTGTCCTCGTCGTGGGGGATATTGAGCCAGAAAAGGTCTTCACCCTGGCCCAGAAACATTTTGGAGGGATCAAAAACTGCTGTCCCATTCCGAAGGTCCACCAGGTCGAACCCCCCCAGGATGGAGAGAAGCGGATCGAGATAGAGCGGGAGAGCCAGGTGGAGATGGTGGCCATCGCCTTCCACACCCCCAACTTTAAGGATAGGGACCAGGTGGCCCTCGGAGCCATAAGTGAACTCCTGAGCAGTGGGAAGAGTAGCTGGCTCTATAGGGAGCTGGTGGACAGAAAGAAACTTGTTAACCAGATCTTCGCCTATACCATGGATCTTCGAGATCCGGGCATCTTCCTCTTCCTGGCCGTAGCCAATCCAGGCATCAAGGCTGAAACTGTGGAGGAGGAGATCTGGAGAGAGATCGAGAGGCTGAAGGGGGGAAAGATAGAGGAGAAGGAGCTCCAGAAGATCAAGATCAACACCAAGGCCGACTTCATCTTCTCCCTGGAGAACTCCAGCGATGTAGCCAATCTCTTTGGCTCCTATCTGGCCAAAGGGGATCTCACCCCCCTCTTAACTTATGAGGAAAATATTGATAAACTAACGGTAAAGGATCTCCAAGAGGTGGCCCGACGCTATTTCACAAAGAGGAACGCTACCACCGTGATCTTGAGAAAAAAGGACGGAGATGAATAGATTGAAAGGGGCTATGACCGCCCTCATAACCCCCTTTAGAGATGGGAAAGTCGATGAGGCCAAATATGGGGAGCTCATAGAGCGCCAGATAGAGCACGGTATCGATGTGGTGGTCCCTGTCGGGACGACAGGGGAGAGTGCGACCCTGAGCCACGATGAACATAAGAGGTGTATCGAGATCGCCGTCGAGGTCTGCAAGGGGAGCGATACCAAAGTGATGGCCGGAGCGGGGAGCAATTCGACCCAGGAGGCCATCGATCTAGCCCGCTTCGCCGAGAAGGCTGGAGCCGACGCAATCCTCTCCGTCTCCCCCTACTACAACAAACCGACCCAGGAGGGGATCTACCAACACTACAGGGCGATAGCCGAAGCCATCGATATTCCCGTCCTCCTCTACAATGTACCTGGACGGACAGGGGTTGACATTAAGCCGGAGACCCTCTTCCGCCTCTTCGACGAGGTGGAGAATATCTACGGCATAAAGGAGGCCACAGGGTCGATAGAGCGGTGCGTCGAGATCCTGGCCAAGAGACCGGACCTCTATGTAATCAGCGGAGACGACAGCATCAACTATCCCATCATCGCCAATGGAGGAATGGGGGTTATCAGCGTCGCCGCCAATCTGGTCCCCGACAGGATTAGTATGCTGGTCCATGCAGGCCTTGCGGGGCAGTTCGATACGGCCAAGATGATTAACGATGAACTCTTCGACCTCAACAAGACCCTCTTCATCGAGAGCAACCCCATCCCCATCAAGGCGGCTATGTATCTGGCCGGACTCCTCGACACCCTGGAGTACAGGCTCCCTCTAGTTCCGCCCAGCCCCAAAAATATGGAGCGGATCGAAGAGGTCCTCAAGAGATACGAGGTGGTCTAATGGGAAAGACACTTGTTATCAGCGGGGGAACCCGGGGAATAGGGAGAGCCATTGTAGAGCGGTTTGCTCGGGAGGGGGTCGATGTAGCCTTCACCTACAACTCCAATAGGGAGTTGGCCCAGAAATTGGCGGAGGAGCTGGAGGAGAGGTATTCGGTCCATGTGAGGGCCTACCCCCTCAATATCCTTGAGCCTGAAGGGTATAAGGAGCTCTTCCAGAAGGTGGATAGCGATTTTGGGAGGGTCGATTTCTTCATCTCCAACGCCATCATATCGGGACGCCCCGTAGTGGGAGGATTTGGCCCCTTCATGCGGTTGAAACCCCGGGGACTGAATAATATCTACACCGCAACGGTCCTAGCCTTCGTCATCGGTGCCCAGGAGGCCGCCAAGCGGATGGAGAAGGGAGGAGGAGGGGTGATCATTACGATGAGTTCCACAGGAAATTTGGTCTATACCCCCAACTATGCGGGCCACGGGAGCTCCAAGGCCGCCGTCGAAACTATGGTCAAATATGCCGCCCACGAGCTGGGAGAGAAGGGAATACGGGTCAACGCCGTCAGTGGGGGGCCCATAGATACCGACGCCCTCCGGGCCTTTCCCAACTACGAGGAGGTGAAGGCGGCGACAATAGCCAGGAGCCCCCTACGACGGATGGGAACTCCCGAAGATCTGGCTGGAGCCTGCTGGTTCCTCTGTAGTGACGATGCCAGCTGGATCACGGGACAGACCATCGTAGTAGATGGGGGGACAAGTTTCAGCTGATGGCACTCAATCTCAACCTCCCCAACATCTTGGCCCTCCTACGGCTCCTCATCGCTCCCTTCATGTTTATGCTCCTGGTCAACAGGGAGCTCTTCACCGGAATCCATGAGAGCTGGCTGGACTACTGGGCCGCCTTCCTCTTCGTCCTCGCCTCCATCACCGACTTCTTCGACGGCTTCATCGCCCGGGAACTGGGGCAGATAACGAAACTGGGTGAAATTCTCGACCCCCTGGCGGACAAGATGCTCACCCTGGCCGGCTTTCTCGGTCTGATGATGCTGGGGAGAGCCGATCCGTGGGCTGTCTACCTCATTCTGACCAGAGAGTTTTTCATCACGGGACTCCGAGTCTCGGCGGCCTCCCAAGGGGTCAGGGTCGCCGCCTCCCCCATGGGAAAGATGAAGACCATCGTCCAGATGATCGCCATCGGCTTCCTCATGATGAACTGGCCCGGAGGGACCCTCCTCCTCTGGCTGGCAGTCGCCATCACACTCTACAGCGGCTTCGAGTACATCCGAGCCTATCTAAAGGTCTGAACCATGGGTATTCTCATTGCTCTCCTGGTCCTCTCTCTTCTGATCTTCGTCCATGAGCTGGGCCACTTTCTGGCGGCCCGCCTCTTCGGCGTCAAGGTGGAGCGGTTCAGCATCGGATTCGGTCCCGTCGTCGTCCGGAAGGAGTGCTGTGGAACGGAGTGGGTCCTGAGCGCCTTCCCCCTGGGTGGCTATGTGAAGATGAAGGGACAGGACGATCTCAACCCCTTGGAGAGGAGTAACGATCCAGACAGCTACAACAGCAAACATCCCTGGCAACGGATTATCATACTCTTGGCGGGCCCCCTGGCCAATCTCATCCTCGCCTTTTTCCTCTATATCGGAGTGGCTCTCATGGGGGTGGAGGATCTCGCTCCCAAGGTGGGGGAGGTCCTCCCAAACTCTCCTGCCGCATTGGCCGGAATAGAGCCGGGGGATAGAATCCTCTCCATCAACGACCAGAAGATAGAGAAGTGGAGCGATCTGAGTCTAATTATCGCCCGCTCCCAGAACCGCCCCCTCCAAATCCTCATCGACCGGAAAGGGAAGCTCCTCCAGATCATCGTCACTCCCAAGATGATGGAGAGTGAGAATATCTTCAAAGAGAGGGTGAAGAGACCGATGATCGGTATCTCTCCTGCCCGGGAGATTATAGAGGTCCACTACTCCCTGGCCCAGGCGATCCCCTTCGCCTTTGAAAGAGTGGTGGATTCGAGCCTCTTCATTGTAAAGGGGTTGAAGAATCTCATCTCCGGAGCCCTCTCTCCCAGAGAGGTGGGGGGAGTGATTACTATTATGGATGTGACCGCCAAAGCCTCTGAACAGGGGATTACGACACTCTTCATCTTCACCGCTCTCGTCTCGGTCAACCTCGGTATCCTCAACCTCCTCCCAATTCCCGCCCTGGACGGGGGCCACATTATCTTCAACCTCTACGAGTGGATTATGAGGCGTCCCCCCAATGAGGAGGTCCTCTACCGCCTTACCCTCATGGGCTGGATCTTCCTCATAAGTCTCATGGGGTTGGGACTCTACAACGACATCAACCGACTATTAGGAGTGCAAGGTGGATAGATATAGATTGAGGGACAACTTCGACGAAATTGTGGAGAGGATCGAGAAGGCGAGGATTGAGAGGAGTGAACACCATATCGTACGGCTGGTAGCTATCACAAAATATGTGGGGCCTCGGGAGATCGAGATGCTCTACGACCTCGGTCAGAGGGCCTGTGGAGAGAATAGGGTCCAGGAACTCCGTTCCAAGGTGGCCGAACTCCAGGACCTCCCCATAGAGTGGCACTTTGTTGGGAGGCTCCAGAAGAACAAGATCAATCAGCTCATCGATCTCGATCCGTGGCTCATGCACTCCCTGGAGAGCCTCCAACTGGCGCAGGAGCTGGACAAGAGGTTGGACGCCAAGGGGAAGAAGATGGAGTGTCTCCTCCAGATCAACAGCGCTCGGGAGGAGAGCAAGGCGGGGGTCTCCCCCGAAGAGGCCTACGATACCTACCTCCAGATCATAGAGGAGACCC
>JAADDW010000017.1 GCA_013153715.1 Campylobacterota bacterium
TGACAGTTCTGTAGAAGGAGTTGGAGCGGCGGTAGATCTCCTCTACCGACTCCACCCTTCCAAAGAGAATATGGAAATAGCGGGTGAAGACCTTGATCTCCTCGACCAGCGAGGCGAAGCGGCTCCAGATGGTGGCGACAACCTCATCGGTGAAGAACCCCTTCTCAAAGGAATCCTCAATTCTCCTGAGGGCCCTCTCCTTCTCGGAAGGATCGGTCTCTATCTGGAGCCCATGGGGATCGAGAGGGTAGGCCCCCTCTATCTTGGCCCCCCGACTACAGTTGTAGATGTAGCGGTCCCTATAGAGCCGAATATTGTTTTCAAAGGAGTATTTTGTCTGGAGGAGGATCTTATCTGTGAAGATGGTCCCCCCAAAGTTCCCCTCTACCTCGATGGGATAGTCCCGCTGGATCTCAAACTCCCTATCCCTATAGTAGAGACTCTCCTTGGAGTGGTGTCTCCCCTCGGTCACCCCGAGATCGATACCGAAGAGGTAGATCCTCTTGAAACCCATATGGAGTCCGAAGCCAAAGGCCAGATTGGTCACCGTCGGGGCGATATTGGTGAGGACCCCATATTTGAGGTCGAAGAGGAGGCTCCCGAGATCGTGGCCCCGGAGGACCATATACCTATTTCTCCTGGGTTCAAAGATTTTGGGATAGACAAGGTTGACGGCGATGATCTTCAGCTCCTCCAGCTCCTCCTCTGTGACACTCCGCTCTAGAGCTCTGTAGGGGACCTCTGTCCGCTCCAGGATGAACTGGTAGTCCGGAGTAATTCCGTAGGAGAGGAGGGGGCGGAGGGCCGTTCCACAGGAGAAGATGACCGCCCTTTCCTGAAACTCTCTGATTGTCTGGATAGAGTGGTCCAGGGAGGGACCCGAACCGATGATGAAGAGGGGGGTCTCCCCCTCAACCTCCCTCTTCCGAAGATAGAAGGGGGGGCGGTAACCGATATTGGTGAGGGTATGTTCCAGGGCCACATACTCATCGTCGAAGAAGCCCCAGTTATCGCCCAGGGTATACTTCCTCTCCTTCAGATACTCCTGGGTCTTGAGGAAGAGCTGGCTCGGATAGAGGGTGTACTCCTCGAAGTGGTGGACAAAGAGCTCGTTCAACCTCTTGATCCCCTTGTAGATCTCCTGACCGAGGACCTCCTCATCTCTCCCGATGGCTATATGGAGATCCACATCTCCGAAGAGTTTCTCCCAGTCCAGGAGGTAGAGGGAGGGGCGGATCAGATTAATATCCTGCTCTGCGAGGATCAGGTTGTAAACCTTGAAATCCTCCAGAATCCTCTCAATATGGTGGCCCAGCCCCACTCCGTAAACCACCAACATCGGAATGTGGCGGCTCTCAATATACTCCTCCCTCTTATAGCTCTTGTAGAGTCTCTCAATGGCCCTGAGGGAGTCGTAGTGGAGGGAGTCCTGCCAGTAGTCGGAATCGAAATTGATCGATATGGTGATAAACCGCTTCCGTATCTTCTCCTGGATCTGGGGGTAGATCTCCTCCAGGTGGAGGTCGATCCCCTCCATCGCCCTCTTCCCCGCCACATAGAAGATGGGCTTCTCATCCTTCACCTCGACCTCAATATCAAAATCGGTATCGTAGTTCTGCTGGGTCAGAGCCCTATAGATCTCGGGCTTCTCCCTTTTGAGGAACCGCATATTCCTCTTGTACCTCTTGAGTAGCTCTCTATTCATCTTCCCCCTTCAAAAGTGTTATAATTTCCCAAAAAAGGATCTCCATGAAGTTTACCATCTGTCTGTTAAACGGGAGGGGAGAGCTCCCTCCCTCAACAAAGGAGGCCCTCAAGAGCGATCTCGTCGGAGAGGTGATGAGCAGATCCCCTGTGGAAGGGGTGGAGAGTCAGATTGTGGGGGAAGGGGAGAGGAACACCGCCAGAGTGGCGAACGAAATGGTGGAGAGGGCCTCCCACGATTATCTGATCTGGCTCCATGATGGGGTTGGGATAGATGGGGAGCTTCTGGAGGAGTATAGGGAGCTCCTGGAGGAGGGGGAGGTGGACCTCATCTACCCCAACCTCATCATCGGCGGGCGGAGCAAGAATTTCAGCGACTGGTCCGATAAGAAGATTGAGCTCCTCCAATCCTTCCGACTGGAAGAGGAGATCCCCCCTACAGCCTTCTGCACCAAGAAGAGGGCCTTTACCGACTTCGACGAGTCCATGGAGGAGTACACCTTCTACAACTTTCTCTACAGGAATATCAAGAGGGTCTCCCTCCGCCTCAGCGACCTGAGCTTCGCCGAGCTCCCAGAGCTCCCAACCCCCATGGACCTCTCCTTCAACAGCAAGACCCTCCGCTCCATTCTCCCCCTCTACAACTTCCAGGAGGAGCTCTTCTACCACCTGGATTGGAAACGGGAGGAGGTGGCCTACGCCACGGCCTATACCTTGGTAGGCAATAGGCTCATGGAGTACCATGACTACTACAACGCCTCCCTCTTCTACAAAAAGGCCCTCCTCTTCTTCCACAACCAGGAGAGTCTCAAGAACCTCCTCTACTCCTACTACCAGATGGGGCTCTTCTCCGAGATGGTGAAAATGGTGGATCGGGAACCTGTCCAGGAGGAGCTGAAGGAGAGATTCACCGAGAAGCTCTTCCATACCGAGAGCCTCCTCAAATGGTTGGAACCTCGGGTCCAGGGGGAGAAGGCTGAAGAGCTTGATGATAGGCTGATTCGGGATATTCTCGATACCTACGATGGAGCCCCTATCCACAATCTCATTGCGGCCTACTACATCTACAGGGGAGAGCTGGAGAAAGGGTACCTCCACCTCTTTCAGGCGGCCATGCGGAACCCCATAGATCGGCAGATTTTAGAGAATATAGCCCCCCTGGCCCAACACCTCCAGAGGACCCACGAAGTCAGCGGTCTCTACGACCGCCTCCTCCACTAATCGGTAATATCTTCCCAGCGGAGGGGTTCCCCCCTCTTGAGGGGTCTGCAGGCCCTCTTTCCCAGGACCTGGGGGAGATATTTGGGGTGGAGTCCGTAGCCGGGGCGGATAGATCGGATATTCTCCCGGGTCAACCTCTCCCCCTTCCCAATATCTGCCACAACATAGAGGCTCCGGGCAAACTCCCTCCCCCTCTGGGGTTCCAACTCTATTCCCCCCACCATCTCCTCCATCTCCCGAACACCCTGGACCATCTCCCGAAACTCCCGGGGGGTGAGGCTGAACTCCCGATCGGGACTCTCCAGCCCTCGGTCCAGGATGAAGTGCTTCTCAATAATTCGAGCCCCCAGGGCGACGGCTCCAATGGGGGCCGCCACCCCGAGGGTGTGGTCGCTGAGACCGACCTCGACGCCAAAGAGCTCCCGGAGATAGGGGATCGTCTTCAGGTTGAGGTGGCTCGGAGGGGCGGGGTAGGCGGAACTGCACCTGAGGAGGGCCATCTCGACTCCGGCCTCCCTACAGATCTCCGTCACCCTCTTGAGATCCTCAAACTGGGCGACCCCTGTAGAGATGATCATCGCCCTCCCCTTGGAGGCGGCATAGGCGACAAGATCGTAATCCCTGATCTCGAAGGAGGCGATCTTGTAGGCTGGGAGGTCAAACTGCTCCAGAAAGTCGACGGCCTCCCTGCTGAAGGGGGAGCTGAGGGGGACCATGCCGAGGGATCGGATTGTCTCGAAGAGCTCCCCGTGCCACTGGAGGGGGGTCATCGCCTCTCTGTAGAGATCGTAGAGCTTCACCCCCTCCCAGAGGCTCCCCCTCCCCACAATGAACTCCTCCCGATCGCTATCGATGGTGAGCCACTCCGGAGTGTAGGTCTGGAGCTTCACCCCGTCGGCTCCGGCCTCCTTGGCGGCATGGACCGTCTCCAGAGCCAGCTCCAAACTCCCTCCATGGTTGGCCGAGAGCTCCGCAATGATGAAGACCCGCTCCTCGGTGGAGTGGGACCCTATTCTCATAATTTCAACTCCATAATGGCCATCTCTCCCTCCTCCTTTTGGGTAGTGAAATTGTACTCCCTGTAGAGCTTGAGAGCCCGCCTATTTCTGGTGAAGACCCGGACCACGACTCTCTCGGCCCGGAGCTCCTCCCGGGCATATTCGAGGGCCGCCTCCATGAGGGCCCTCCCCACTCCGTGGAGGGTCGGGTTCTTGTGGAGCCCCAACTCCACAGTTCCACGGGAGAGGAGGGTGAAGTTGATGACCCCCATATTGCCCACCTTGAGGTAGACCTTCTGGGGAGGAATATTGTTGATGAAGTGGAGATGTTCCCAGAGGGGGATGGTTCCCGTCGAGACCATCCAACACCGCACCGTCGGATCATTTCTCCAGTACCAGACCTCCAATTTCTCTGGGAATGAGAGATCTTGGAATTTTTTGTATGGTATGCGCACGGTAGACCTTTATCCCTTTTTGAGATAGGAAACGGCTGACAAATCTCTGGTTGGGAGCCACCTGGAGGGCTATGAAGGGGAGACCTGCAGAGAGGGCTTCCCAGGCCAGGGTGCTGGGGGTCACTATTCCGAAGGCGGCCTCCGCCATACCCTCAGCCACACTCTCATCGATGTGGAGGTGGCAGTTCCTGCGGAGGGAGCAGAGCCTCCTGAGCCCCTTGAGTCTCCTATTCTCTCTTGTTGTATAGAGGTGGATCTCCCTCCCTTCCAGGAGCCTCACGACGGCAGGGAGGTAGCCTCTGGGATCGGTGGCTCCGAGACTCAGGAAGATCCCCTTCCCCCTGGGCCTCCTCCGTCGGACCCTTTTTGATCTGGCTATCTGGGCGGAGGGAAGAGTGATTTTGGTCCCTGGAGGGACCTTCCCCCTGTAACGGTGGGCCCGCCCATAGGGGTTGGGGTTGACCACCTCATCGGAGTAGTGGGGGAGATAGGTATCGTCAAAGACGGTGAGATAGATCTGGGGAAACCGCCTCTTCAGCTCCCTCTCCACGGCGGCCCCGACCCGATAGCTGTCGATGACCACCCTCTCTACCCCCAGCCTCCCCACAATCTCCAAGAACTCCTCCTCGCTCCCGATCTTTACGGTCTTGTGGGAGCTCCGTCCACACTCCCTACAGAGAATGATCAGCTCCTCCCCCTGGAGGAACCGCTCCACCCTCTTCAGATGGCCCAATCCGACTCTCCCTCCAAAGTCGAGGCGAACAGCTACAATAATCCCTCCCTTTTCAGTATCTCATAGGTGAGCTCGGCCACTTTGAGATCCTCCGGTGTATCTATATCCTGGACGAAGTAACGGGGGATCACTATGGGTATAGCCCCGTTGAAGTGGAAGGGGACGGTACAGGAGAGCCTCTTCCAGTAGAACTGGCCGGCGTCATGGTAGGCAGGGGGGAGATCCTGGCTCCGAACCTCCATATAGTGGGGAAAGAACATCTGGGCCCGCCCCCTCTCTATTCCGAAGCTCCTCCAGATGGGGAAGTCATACTCCGTGGCGGCAAAGCTGTAGCAGGCCCCCTCCTCCTGGAGCCGTTCCAAACCCTTCCGGAGATAGGAGGCTTTGAGAAAGGGGGCTGTGGCGTAGAGCATACAGCCGTAACTGTACCTCTCCCGAGCCGACAACTCCCCGAGGACCGCCTCGAAGACCTCCATAGTCGAGGTGTGGTCGTCTGCCAGGGCTCCCGACCTCCAGTGGATCTGGGCCCCTCCCTCTTGGGCTATCTCCGCAATCTCCCTGCTGTCGGTGGAGACGACGATCTCCTGGAAGAGACCGCTCTCCCTTGCCACTTCGATGGTATAGAGGATCAGGGGCTTCCCGTGGAAGGGGAGAATATTCTTTCTCGGGATCCGCTTACTCCCTCCCCGGGCCGGAATGATACAGATACTCATAGGAGCTCCAAAAGGGTTGTGACGATATACTCCTGCTCCCCCTCTGTGAGATCGGGGTAGAGGGGGATGGAGAAGGCCTCCCTGTAGTAGAGCTCCATAGAGGGGAGCTCCACCCTCCCCAAGAGCTTCTCATAATAGGGGTGCCACGGTATCGGAATATAGTGGAGCTGGAGGGCGATCCCCCGTTCCCGAGCCCTGTAGAAGAGTTCGGAGCGGTCTATTCTGCTCCGGGAGAAGTCGACCCTGACCACATAGAGATGGTAGGCCGAGTGGGGATCGAAGGGGTAGAGGGGAACGATCTGGGTCCCCTGGAAGGCCCGATCGTACCGGACAGCCAGCTCCCTCCTCCTCTGGAGGAAGGAGTCCAATTTGGAGAGTTGGGAGAGTCCCAGGGCGGCGTGGAGGTCGCTGAGTCTGTAGTTGTAGCCCAGCTCCACCATCTCGTAATACCAGAGTTTCCGCCTCCCCCGACTATCGTAGCCCCGCTCCCTATGGATAAACTGCTCCCTCTCGATCCCGTGGTTCCTCAACCTCCTCAGCCTCTCGGCCAGCTTCCGATCCCTTGTGGTGATAGCTCCCCCTTCCCCTGTCGTTATCTGTTTGACAGGGTGGAAGGAGAAGATTGTAGCATCACTGGCCCGACACTCTCCCACTCTCCCCCCATCTCCATAGTCGGCTCCCAGGGCGTGGCACCCATCTTCCACAATGACCAGCCCGAACCGCTCCTTGAGACGGGCTAGGAACTCCCTATCCAGAGGCCTGCCGCTGAAGTGGACGGCAAAGAGTCCCCGGATCTCCTCCCGTTCACAGAGATCCCAGACCTGCTGGAGGTCCATATTGCCGTCGGGGCCTATATCGACGAAGAGGGGTACCCCGCCGCCATAGAGGATGGCGTTGGCGGTGGCCACAAAGCTATTGGGAGTCGTAATAACCTTATCCCCAGGCTTCAGAAGGGCCAGGGCCGCCAGATGGAGGGCCGCCGTCCCACTACTGACGGCCACCCCCTCGGGGGCCCCCACCTTCTCGGCCAGAGCCCTCTCAAACTCCCCCACCTTGGGCCCCGTGGTGAGATAGTCACTCTCTAGAACCTTGAGGACCTCCTCCCTATCTCTCCTGTCGATCGACTGCCTTCCGTAGGGGATCATAGTGCCTCCACCATCTTCAGGAGCTCCTCCTTCTCCAGCCACCAGCTATTTTTGTCGGAGCTGTACTCGAAACCGATCTCCACAGCTCTCCCCCGCTCCCCCAAGAGATTGACGGAGTAGTCCACCTGGTGGGTAAATGTGATTGTCGGTTTGATGACGAAATGGTCCTCAAACTCCAGGGTGAGGTGGCTGTCGTCCTTGGGACACATCACCTCGTGGAGCTTCTCTCCGGGACGGATACCGACCACCCTTTTGGGGATGTGGGGGGCCAGGGCCTCGGCCAGATCCACTATCCGCATGGAGGGGATTTTGGGTACGAAGATCTCCCCCCCCTGCATCCTCCGAAAACTCTTGAGGACGAAATCGACCCCCTGATCCAGGGTGATCCAGAACCGGGTCATTCTCTCATCTGTAATGGGAATGTAGGGGGCCCCCTGGGCCACCAACTTCTTGAAGAAGGGGACCACACTCCCCCGGCTCCCCACCACATTGCCGTACCGGACCACACTGAGCCGGAGATCCCTAGTCCCCACCACATTATTGGCGGCTATGAAGAGCTTGTCGCTGGCCAGCTTGGTAGCCCCATAGAGGTTGATAGGGTTGGCCGCCTTATCTGTAGAGAGGGCGATGACCCGCTGGACACCGGAGGCGATGGCGGCATCAATGACATTCTGGGCCCCGATGATGTTGGTCTTGATGGCCTCCATAGGGTTGTATTCGGCTACCGGTACATGTTTGAGGGCGGCGGCATGGACCACATAGTCAACCCCCTCCATCGCCCTAGTGAGCCGCTCCTTGTCCCGAACATCTCCGATGAAGTAGCGCATGCAGGGGAGGTTGAACTCCTGGGCCATCTCAAACTGTTTGAGCTCATCTCTGGAATAGATAATGACCTTGGCCGGCTCAAACTCCTCCAAGAGCCGTCGGGTAAAGTGTTTCCCGAAGCTCCCCGTTCCCCCTGTAATCAAAATTCTCTTTCCGTGAAACAACTTTCCCTCTTGTTTTAAGTTTATATTGAATATAATAGTACAACTCCGATTAAATCTAACTAATAGGGTTTCCGATGAATGAGCAGTTAGACCGCTTCGAGACCATAAAGATCGCCACCCAGTACTGGCACGGAGACAGCAAGACGGCAACTCTCATCATTATCATCTTCATCCTGACCTTCGTGATCCTCCTCCTCAGCGGCTTCCTCCTCCAGCGCTACCTGAAGAGCAAGAACGCCAAGGCCTTCTTTATCCGGTTTGCGAAGAATAGGAAACTGACAGATAGGGAGATCGAGATTCTCTGGGAGTATGCCCAGAAGATGGAGCGGGACCCTATGCTGGTCCTGGAATTCAAAGCCCCCTTTGAGAAGGTGATAGATCTCTATGTGAAGAGCGACCCCAATGCAGATGAAAATCTGATTAGGGATATGCGGAAAAAGTTGGATTTTATGGTCCACTCCCCCTATGTCCCCCTCATCACCACCAAGGATATAGAGATCTTCCAAGGGGGCCGTATGATCGTCGATAATAGGGCCATCGATGTAGCCCTCTACGACAAAGATGAGCGCTACATGTACTGGCTCGTTGTCAACGACGATCTACCCGATACCGTGGTTCCAGGGGATCCGGCCAAGGTGATCTTCATCAGAAAAGATGATGGGATCTACACAATCACCCTCCCTATTACCGAAATTATCAGGGAAGAGGGGAGGACCCTGGTCAAACTCCCCCACACATTTGAGCTCTACAGGACCCAGAGGAGGGAGTACCCCCGAATCAAGATAGACCAACCTGTCCAGGTGGAGCTTCTGGATTGGGAGGGTCAGGATGGTAGGGTCTTCCAGGGCCGCTTCCGAGATATAGGGGCAGGGGGAGGGAGGATCTGCTTCGAGAAGGTGGAAGAGCCCCTCAAAAAGCTCCATTTTGGAGATACCCTCCTCCTCCGCTTCACACTCCTCGGCACCCCCTTCCAGCTGAAATTCAAGGTCTTAGAGAAGGATATATCGCCTAAGAGCCTCTGTCTGAGGGGAACCTTCGTCGATATAGATGAGAGTGTCCAGAATGAGATTATGGAGTTTGTCCAGAGGGAACTCTTGAGGATGGCCCAGCTCAACAGGCAGAAGAGCACCCCATGAGGGAGAAGAGTCTCAAACTCTTCCTGAAGGCCCTCACCATCGAGATAGAGGAGATTGGGACTGCCCTCAGGGAGGCCCGTGAGAGGGTGGAGGAGTACCGAAAGGAGAGGGAGAGGCTGAAGGAGGAGATCCAGAGGAGGGAGGAGAACCCTCCCCAGATAGCCATGGAGCTCATCCACCACAGAAATTTCATTGGAGAGCAGTTCCAGAGAATTCGGGAACTCGACAGGGCCATTACCGCCGAGGAAGAGAGAATCCAGGAGATCGAGGGGAGACTGAAGGAGCGCTACGGGAAGAGGGAGGGGCTGGAAAAGCTCCTCCAGAAAATAGAGCTGGAGCGGTACAAGCGGCGTATGCGCCAGGAAAAGAGGATTGCCGATGAGAGTTTTGCCCGTAAGTTTACTACTCGTTAGCGCCCTATCGGCCCAAAATCCCTGTAGGGAGATTGAGAAGGAGGTGGAGAGGCTTCAGAAGATGAGGTCCACCATCCAGCGGAGGCTCCAGGAAAATAGGGAGATCCTCCGGAAGATCGAGGAGGAGAAGAGGGAGCTGGAGGAGTTCAAAAAGGAGATTGAACGGGAACAGAAGGAGATCCAGAAGGAGCGGTATAAGAAGTTGGCCAAGGATTTTGAGAGTATGGAACCGGAGATGGCCGGAGAGAAGTTCTCCAACATGGACAATCCCAAGATAGCCGCCTATATCCTCTACAATATGAATTCCCGAAAGGCCGGAGATGCCCTCAACTATGTGGATCCCAAGATGGTCAACAAGATTGTCAAGATATTGACAGAGCTGAAGCGGTATGAGAAGAGATCTGGTCGTTAAGATCCTCTTTGTCGCCATCTTCGCCCTCCTGACGGCCCTCCTCTACTCCTACCTCTCCCTCGACATGAGGGAGAAGAGTGCCCGCTATCTGACCCACCAGATAGATCGGCTCAAGGCGGAATTCCGGGCAGTCCACACCAGTTATAGGAGATTGAGCGGCTTCTTCTACGACAGACTCCGATCCGATCCCCAGTTCCTCACCCTCCTAGAGAAGCAGAGGGAGAAGGCCCTCCGCCGTTACCTCCTCCGCCCCTACCAGATTTTGAGGCACTACAATATCGAGTACCTCACAATCTACAATCCAGAGGGAAAGGTCCTGGTGGCCATGCACCAGGGCTCCCTGGAGGGAAAGGGGGAGGGAGAGGGGGGAGGGAACCTCCTCATCAGATTTAGAAAACCCATCTATCTCGGCGACAAGGTGATCGGCATCTTCAGCGCCGCCACCAGCTACAACACCTTCACCCAGGAGCTCAAGAGGCTCTTTGGCGGCTCCTACGCCTATATTTTGAGGAACAAACTGATCAACAGGAGTGTCTTCCGCTACGGCAACTACCTCTTCGTCCAGAGCGACCTCCATCCCAACTACTACTACGAGGAGCAGGCTGTCCAGAGGAGGTCCCACAGGGAGAGGGCCCTCATCCATAGGATCAACAGCTCCATTCGGGAGGCCATTAAGGATCGGTTGGGCAAGAGTGTCAACTTTGCCGTCATGGCCGAAATTGATGGGAGATACTATGTGGTCTCCTTCCTGGCCATCACCTATCGGAAGGACCATATCGGCTACCTCATCTCCTACAAGGAGGATAGGGTTGTCCCCCTCTTCAGAAGGGTCTTCTGGCAGAACTTCATCCTGGGGACCCTCCTCATCCTCTCCCTTCTCCTCCTCATCTATGCGGGACTCTTCATCTACTACCGTCTCCGAGAGCTGGCCACCACCGACGAGCTGACCGGAGCCCTCAACCGTCGGACCTTCTATGAGATGGCCCGACGGGAGGTCTCCCGTTCCCAGAGACATGGGAAGCCCTTCTCCGTCGTCATCTTCGATATAGATCGGTTCAAAGAGATCAACGAGAAGGAGGGATATGGTGTGGGGGATTATATTATCGCCACTGTGGCCCAGCTGGTCAAGAGCCATATCCGCTCCTACGACCTCCTCTTCCGATGGGGCGGTGAGGAGTTCATTATCATAGCTCCGGAGACCGACATCGAAGGGGGAAAGGCTCTGGCGGAAAAGATAGTGGAGCTCATCAGGGAGTACCCCTTCCAGAAGGTGGATCGGGTCACTGTGAGCGCCGGGGTCTCCCAATTCTACCCGGAGAGCGATACCGAGATTGAAGAGGTCATCAAACGGGCAGACAGCGGGCGGTACCAGTCCAAGAGGGATGGGGGAGATCGGGTGACCCAGGTCCTATAACTTCTCTCCCCTCTTCCTGTAGATCTTGGCGAAGATCTTGGCGATGGCCTCATAGAGGTCGTAGGGAATTGTCTCCCCCACCTCACAGCTCCTGTAGAGGGCCCTGGCCAGAGGGGGGTTCTCCTCAATGGGGACCCCGTGTTCCAAGGCCTTCTCCCGAATGCGGAGGGCCAGATGGTCCACCCCCTTGGCCACCACTGTGGGAGCCTCCATACCCCCCTTCCGGTCATACTTGAGGGCGACGGCGTAGTGTTCCGGGTTGGTGATGACCACATCTGCTTGGGCCACCTCCGCCATCATCCGGAGCATACTCATCTCCCGCATCTTCTTCCGAATGGCCCCTTTGATCTGGGGGTTCCCCTCAAAGAGTTTCTGCTCCTCCTTGATCTCCTCTTTGCTCATCTTGATGCTCTCCTCAAACTCATACCGCTTGAAGAAGAGATCGACAGCACTTACAGGGATGGAGAGGAGGGCGAAGCCGAGGATCATAATGAGGGTGTAGCGGACCAGGTAGTAGGCGTCATCGTAGATAGAGGTAGAGGCGAACCGGAAGACATCATCCAGGAGATAGGTGATGAGCCCATAGGAGACGGCCAGGGCAACCCCCAACTTCAGGAGGTTTTTGAAGAGCTCAAAGAGGGTTTTGAGGGAGAAGATCCTCTGGAGACCGGCTATCGGATTGATCTTGTCCAGCTTGGGGGTGAGGGATTTGAGGGTGAAGAGGAAGCCAAACTGGGCGATATTGGAGGCAATTCCGACGATGAGGAAGATGAGGAAGAGGGGGAGGAGGAGGAGGGCGAGATTGGAGATGAGAAAGGGGAAGAGGGCCCCCCTGCTCTCCTCTGGAATGGAGTGGAGGGGATCGGAGAGAAAGTAGATGAAGAGGGCTCGGAGCCTCTCGAAGGCGTAGGGAATATAGGGGATCAGGGCGAGAAAGGTGACGATGAGAGAGGCGCTAATGGGAATATCGGCACTCTTGGCTACCTGCCCCTCTTCCCGTGCCTTCTGGCGGCGGTGGGGGGTCGCCTTCTCCGTCTTACTCGGGTCTTTGGCCATCTCTCCCTCCTATCCCAAATGTTTGAGGAGGGCGATGGAGTCCTCTCCCATCTCCCTCAAGAGATCGACCCCCCGATAGAGGATGACACCTGCCCCGAAGGCCAGGGCCGCCAATCCGACGAAGATCTGGAGGGGGAGCCCCACCATGAAGACATTGATCTGGGGAATGAGTCTATTAACCAGGGCAAGGGAGAGGTTGATGAGGTAGAGAATGAGGGCGAAGGGGAAGGCCAACTGGAGGGCCAGGGGGAAGAGCTTCCCCGAAATCTCAATGATATACCTCCAGATCCCCTGGTCCAAGGTGAGCTGACCGATCGGTATCCTCTCGAAGCTGAGGAGAATGGAGGAGAGGAAGTAGCGGTAACCGTCGGAGACAAAGAAGAGGAAGTAGAAGAGCATGAGAAAGAAGCGGCTCAAGGCGGAGACCTGACCGTAGGTGGGATCGAAGCTGTTGACCACAGTCAACCCCATGAAGAAGCTGATAATCTCAGCCGCATAGCTGAAGGCGGCAATGAATATCTTGACCAGAATGGCCAGGGCGAAGCCGATGAGGAGCTCCCTGGCTATGAGGGGGAGGAGGGTCCGCCAGAGGAGGGGCTCCTCCAGGGAGGGGGTTATCCCTCCAACCTTCATGAAGAAGAGGGTGAGGATCAGGAGGAGGATAGCCTTCACCGTATGGGGGACCATGGGGGTATTGAAGAAGGGGAAGGAGATGAAGAGGGCCGTTACCCGGGTCAGGATGAGAATGAAGGCCACACTCTCTTGAGGAGTGATAATGGGGTTCATCTGATGAGGTGGATCAGGTTCTCGAAGATGGAGTGGAAATAGTCTGTCAGAGTGACAAACATCCATGAGCCGAAGACGATGAGGGCGACAACTGTAGCCACAATCTTAGGAATGAAGGTGAGGGTCATCTCATGGATCTGGGTGGCGGCCTGGAAGATACTGACAATCATGCCGACCGTGAAAGCTGTGGCCAGAACGGGGGTTCCAACGACGAGGGCCGTCTTCAACATCTGCTCCACAAGGGTAATGGCCTGGTCCAGGTTCATCTGTAGCTCCTTACAAGGGCTTGGATCAGGAGCTCCCACCCGTCCGAGAGAATGAAGAGGATCAGCTTGAAGGGGAGGGAGATCATCATGGGTGGAATCATCATCATCCCCATAGACATGAGGATACTGGCCACCAGCATATCGATAACCAGAAAGGGGAGGAAGACGACGAAGGCGATCTGGAAGGCGATCTTGATCTCGCTGACGAGGAAGGCGGGGAGGAGGGTGACAAGGGAGAGCTCGTCAAGGGATTTAGGCCGCTCCCGGGCCATATCGAGGAAGAGCTTCAGATCCTCTTTGGAGGTGTTGTGGACCATGAACCTCTTAATCGGTTTCACCGCCCTCTCAATAAAGGTGAGATCGTCTATCTTCTGGGCCATGTAGGGCTGGATCGCCCTCTTGTCGATCTCCTCATAGACAGGTTTCATGATGAAGAAGGTGAGGAAGAGGGCGAGGGCTATGATCACCTGATTGGGGGGGGCTTGGGGGGTCCCCATGGCCTGGCGGAGGAGGGAGAGGACAATGACTATCCGCACAAAGGAGGTCATTGTGATCAAGATGGCCGGAGCCAGGGAGAGTATGGTGAAGAGGAAGAGGATCTTCAGGGAGCTATCCAGATCCCGGAGCTGGTCGATAATGGCGTCCCAGCCCGAAGCCGCCCAGAGGGGGGAGGTTGCAGTCAAGAGGAGAAGGGGGAGAGGGAGCCTCACTGCTCTTCTCTCTCCCACCTCTGGAGGAGGTGGATCCCCTCTTCGTCGCTGGCCAGGAGGAGGAGGTGGCGTCCATCGACCTCAACGAGGAGGAGATAGCGGTTCTTACCGATAACCCTGGTCTCCACTACCTGAATTCTCCCCTCTTTAGACCTCAACTTGAGGCCGAAGGGGAGGGAGGAGAGTCTGGCAAAATAGTAATAGACCCCGTAGAGAAGGACTACGACAATACCGAAACCTGCAAAGAAGCGGAGATAGTCGTAGAGTTCAGGCAAGGTCCACTATCCTTACCCCATACTTCTCATTGGCCACCACAATCTCTCCAATGGCGAAGGTCTTGTCGTTGACCCGTATCTCAATGTACTCCTCGATATTCTTATCCAGTTCGATAATATCTCCCTCCTTGAGGGAGAGAATCTCGATGAGGAGCTTCTCTATCCGCCCCACATTGGCACTCACTCGGAGCTTCACATCGGAGAGAAACTCTATCTTGGGATCGACAACATTCTCCATGGCTCCACCATCTTAGGCTGTCTGGATCACAAATTCGGTGAAATAGACATTCTTCACCCCCCCGATGGGGAGAATTGCATTGACCCTCTTCAAAATCTCCTCCTTCAGCTCCTCTATCCCCTCGGGAGTTCGGAGCTCCTGGGAGGTCTTGGTAAAGAGCAGGGTGGTAATGGCATCTTTCACCTGGGGGAGCCTCTTCTCCAGCTCGCTCTTCACCTTCTCATCCTGGGCGTCCAAGACGATGGTGATCTTGAGATAGCGGTCGGCATCCTTGTCCTGGAGGTTGACAATGAAAGTCCCCACATCAAAGGGGATACCGAGGTTCTCGATATTCTTTATATCCTCTACGATCTTCTCGGCCTTCTTCTCCTTCTGATCCTTCTCCTGCTGGTCCAGAACTAGAAATTTGTAGGCCGCCGCCGCTCCCCCAAGGATGATGATCAGGAGGAGGAGCAGAATGATCAGCTTCTTCCCCCCTCCTTGGGACTCCTCCTGCTGCTCTTTACCCTCTGCCATCTACACTACCTTACCGTTTAATATCCATAGTGGTCTGGAGAACCTGATCCGATGTGGTGATGGTCTTGGCGTTGGCCTGATAGGCCCTCTGGGCTGTGATGAGGTTGATGAACTCCTGGGAGATGTCCACATTGCTCATCTCCAACATACCGCTCCGTACCTTGCTCAGAACCCCTCCAGGAACGATGATAGGGGTGAAGGTCTGCTGACTCGGGAGGTAGAGATTATCTCCCTTCCTGACCAGGATCTCCTTATCCTTGAAGGTGGCGATCCCGAGGCGTGCTATATTCCTCACCTGGCCGTTGGTGTAGGAGCCACTGACGATCCCATCTTCGGAGACCGAGATGGTCATGAGATCCCCTTTGCCACTTCCATCCTGTTGGGCGTAGAAGATGTAGTCGCTGGTGAGCTGGGTAAATTTGGCGACACTGAAGTTGAAGGAGCGGCTGTTGGCCCCATCGTTGAGGGTTCGGGAGTACTCCTGGGTATAGCTGATGGGATCGGTGGCTATCTGGGTGAGGTCGGAAATATCATTTCCGTCAGCGTTCACATCGAACTTCTTGTAGTTGATCTGGAGATTGGTCTCCGCCCCCGTATTGAGGAGGATCGCCCCGGTGGCATAGTCTATGGTCCCCACCTGCTCTCCGGTCTTGAGATCGATGAGGTTCCCGTTTCCGTCGTCGTTGTAGAGGGGGTTGCTGGAATCGTCACTGATCTCCACCGTTCCGGCAAATACGGGAGTCTCCAGGGTCGCCTCGCTATCCCCTGCGGCGATGGTCTGGGTGGCTCCGTCCGACTGCTGGTTGGCATATTTGGCCCCCTTGACACTCCCGTTCCCCTGGAACTCTATCTCGATGGCCGTATAGGTGTTCCCCCCGTCGGTGAAGGTGACAGCCCTATCATCTATGAGGGTATAGACCTCCCACTTGTTGGTGTCGATCTTCTTGAAGTACTGGGTGACCACATGGGCAGTCCCGAGGGTGTCATAGGTCGTAATCGTGTTGACATAGTTGTAACTCTCGGAGTTGGCCGGATTGAAGGGTCCCTCTGTGATCCTGTCGTCTGCCTTCAGGTTGGTAGGGGACTCGTAGCTCACCTGGGTTGTCGGGACAGGGTTGATGGAGCTCGGGATCTTGATATTCCCCAGAGCCCCCGCCATATTTCCATTCTCGTCGAGCATCCATCCCTGGAGTTTGTAGCCGGACTGGTTGACAATATCCCCGGTGGCATCGACCCGAAAATTTCCGTCTCGGGTGTAGTAGACCAGGGAGGCGTTGGGGTTTTTGACCATGAAGAACCCCTCTCCATCTAGAGCGAGATTGAGGGGGGAGTTGGTATTCTTGAAGGAGCCCTGGGAGAAATCTTTGGAGGTGCTCCCCACAAAGCTCCCTCCCCCTATCTCCCTGTTGATCGGTGTCCCTCCAGAGGAGTAGGTTGTGAGAGAGCTGGAGAGGAGATCCTTGAAGTTGACCACCTCCTGCTTATACCCTGTTGTGTTGACATTGGCTATATTGTCTGAGATGACGGAGAGCCACTGCTTGTTGGCTCCCAATCCTGTATTTCCTGTGTAGAACGACTGTAGCATACCCTATCCTCCAATTTTCATAATCTCACTGACCGGTACCTTCGCATCATCGATCAGGGCCACAATATCGGCCCCATCCTTCTCTATCCCATCTACCCGGGCAGTGGAGTAGATCGTCGCTTCAACCGGAGTGGTCTCCTTTTTGGCAACAACGCTCACCCTGTAGTAGCCATCGGCAACGGTCTCGTCCTCCAGATCGAAGGTGTACCTCTGATTGGGGACGAGGTCGGTGAAGCTCCGCTCGGCCACAACCCTCCCCTCGCTATCGTAGAGGTAGAGTGTGGCCACATCGGCCTCCTTGGGGAGCTGGAACTCTATATGGGTCTCTCCCCCTTCCACATAGCTCTTCTCCCCCTGGTAGAGGACCTCCTTTCCAATGAGGTTGGTGGCGGTGAGGAAGAGGGTATTATTGTTGTTGAGCCCCTCTACACTCTCCTCAAAGGCGTTCATAATCTCCAACTCATGGAGTTTGACAGTATTATCGATGAATTTGGATATATCTTGAGTCTCAAAGGGGTCCTGGTACTGAAAGGAGGTGAGGAGCACCTCAAGAAACCCCTCCTGATCCATCTGGGAGTTGTCGTAGTTCGCATCATAGACAGCTATCTCTTTTCCGCTGATACTCTGGATTGTTGTGATCTCTCCTGCCATCGCTCCCCCTTCCTGGCTACACCGCTATTTTAGCCCAACTATCATTAATCTCTTCTTTGGGGCTCCCCCTGATCTATCTTCTCAAGGAGTTTGGCAAGTTGGGTGAAACTCTCGTCGAGGGAGATCCTCTGGTCGATAGGCTGTTTCAGGAACTCCATAAGATCCTTGTGGTACCGGACCGCCTTATCGATCTCCGGAGAGGAGCCCTCCTTGTAGAGCCCCATATTGATCATATCTTCGGCCTCTCTGTAGGTGGCTAGGAGGTTGATGAAGCGGTTCTGCATCTCCAGCTTCTCCTTATCCACCAGCTGGGGAGTGAGGCGGCTAATACTCTTGAGGGGATCGATGGCGGGGAAGATCCTCCTGTTGGCAAACTCCTTAGAGAGGACGATGTGGCCGTCCAGGAAGCCGACAGCCGAGTCGGCCACTGGATCATTGGAGAGCTCCTCCCCCTCGAAGAGGACCGTATAGATCCCCGTAATACTCCCCTTTCCCCTGAATGTTCCTGCCTGCTCGATGATCTTGGGGAGGAGGGAGAAGACCGAAGGGGTATAACCCATGGTTGTCGGAGGCTCTCCAATGGCGAGGCCGATCTCCCTCTGGGCCATGGCCAGTCGGGTCAGGGAATCGACGAGGAAGAGGACATCTCTCCCCTTGTTGGAGAAGTAGTTGGCGATGGCAATGGCCACATAGACAGCCCTGACCTTGGCCAGAGGGGTCCTATCACTGGTAGCGGCCACGACCACACTCCGTTTCAAGGTCTCTTCGGTCAGATTATCCTCAATGAACTCCTTGACCTCCCGCCCCCGCTCCCCGATGAGGGCGATCACATTGACATCGGCCTCGGTATAGCGGGAGATCATGCCGAGGAGGGTACTCTTCCCGACCCCTGCACTGGCGAAAATCCCGACCCTCTGGCCCTTTCCCACTGTGAGGAGGGCGTTGATAGAGCGGATCCCCACATCGAGGGGCTCCCGAATCCGATCTCTCAGGAGGGGGTTGAGGGGGTCATTTTTCAGATAGTACTTGTTCTCATACTCTATGGACTCCTTGTTGAGGGGGGTACCGAAGGGGTCGATGACACTCCCCAGAAGCTCTTCCCCCACCCCCACATTGACAGGCTCCAGGGAGGCCTCTACAAAGCTCCCCACCCGAATTCCCTGGGTGTCGTCATAGGCCATGAGGAGGGTCTTCCCATCTTTGAAGCCGACAACCTCCGTCTCCAGGCCGCTCTCCAGGAGACAGCTGTCCCCGATGGAGACATTGGGGAGGTAGGCTTCGATAATGGGGCCGCTGACCCCTATGATCCTCCCTTTGACAATGAATCTAGGTAAGTTTTTTAGTCTCTCTCTTAATTTCATCTTTAATTACAGGGAGCTTCTCACTCACTTTGTTCTCTATCTTGAAGTCGTGGAACTCAATGACAAAATCGTTGCCGTGGAGCTCTGGATCGACCTTGACGGGGAGGTCGGAAAACTTCTCCCGAGTCTCCTCATAGAGTTCGGGGGAGACAATGATACCGAAGGGCATGAAGCTCTTGAAGTCACTGAGGAGCTTTTCGATGGCCTCCTCGACAATGGGGACATTGGATTTGTCTATGTAGAGGAAATCCAAGATCTCTCCGATGCTGTCCACCACAATATCTGTAAATCTGCCCAGGTACTCCCGGTAGTGTCTCCGGAGCTCATCTTCTATATTGAGCATGGTGGAGCGGACCTGCTCTATGGCCGCCTCCTTCTCAGCCTCCTTCTGCTCCACAATCCGCTCTATCTCCTCCTTGAGGAGCTCTTCATACCGCTTCTCCGCATCTCTGTACCCCTGTTCGTAACTCTCCTTCCCCACCTTGGAGAGAAGCTCCTTATACTCCCTCTCCAGCTCCTCTATCCTCTTCTCATAGGCCTCTTGGAGCTTCAGGAGTTCCTCGTTATTCTCCCCCTTCCCCTCCTCCTTCTGCTCCTCTCCCTCCCGAACCTTGTGGAGTGTGGAGAAGTCATCTAGTTCCAGCTTCATCGCCCCTCTTCCTTCATCCACTTACTCAACATATTGGCAACAATATCGGGATTCTCATCGATGATCTCCAGCAACTTCTTGTAGGTGGGCTCCTGGTCGATATGGAACTCCTCGATCTCCTTCTCGTGGGCCGCATGGGCCGTCTGGGCCGCCTGGTTGAGGGCGGCCACTCCCCGGAGGGCCTCCATCTCCTCTTCCTGCTCCTTCTGGCGGGCCCTCTTAGATCTCATGAGGAGGGCACCCCCCAATCCAGCCAGAATGAGGGTGAGGAGCCCTATTCCCCCGTAGAGGAGATAGCGCTCGGTCTGGGACTCCCCACTCTGGCTGGCCATCATGGTCTCCCGGGTCGTCTCGAAGGGGACGCTGATGACTGTCACCTTATCCCCCCTCTCGGGATCGAATCCGACGGCACTCTTAATGAGATCTTCGTAGGCCTGGAGCTCCTCCTTGCTCCTCGGTTTGAAGACCACCTCCTTGGTACCGTTCCCGTCGATCTTGGTCTCATACCGCCCATCTATGAGGACTCCCACCGTCAACCTCTTGATCTTGAAGAGGTTCTGCTCCGTCCTGATGAGGGATTTGGAGATGTCGTAGTTGGTGGTTGTATCCTTCTTGCTACTCTCCTTTACAAGGTTACGGTTCCCCCGATTGATTGTGGCGGGTACATTGGTGGGTGTTCCCGGGGCTCCCCCCTGATCCCTCTGGAAGCCCCGCATCTTCTCCTGAATCTTCCGCTCACTGAGGACGGCGACCCTCTCGGGATCGACGAAGCGGTCCTCCTTGGCGATCTTGGCCATCTCAATATCCACATTGGCCCGAACGACGACCCGCTGGGGTCCCAGGGCCCGGGCCAGCATGGATTGGACACTCTTCTCTATCTCCCGCTTCAACTTCCGTTTAATATCGACAATATCCTTGACCTCCTCCTCCTGCTCCTCGATGAGGTCGGAGAGGACCCGCCCCCTGTTATCGACAACTGTCACATTCTCCGGTTTCAGCTTGGGGACAGCATGGGAGACCAGGAAGACAATGGCCTTGACCTGCTCCTTGGTAAGATCCCGCCCAGGCCAGAGGGAGATGACAACGGAGGCCTTGGTCTCATCTTCCTCCCGGGCAAAGATGGAGTCCTGGGGCATGGCCACATTGACCTTGGCATCTTTGATAGCGTCGATCCGTTTGATGGTCCGTGCCAGCTCCCCCTCAATGGCCCGAATGTAGTTGATATTCTCCTGGAAGTGGGTCGCCCCCATCTTGGGTTCGTTGAAGAGTTCAAATCCCACTGTCTGGGAGCTGGGGAGCCCCTTGGCCGCCAGCTTCAGCCGGACATCGTAGATCTTCTCCTTGGGAACGAGTATGATGGATCCCTGCCCCTCGATTTTGTAGGGGATCCTCTCCTCCTGGAGGACCGTCAATATCTTTCCGGCATCCTCCGGAGAGAGGTTGGTGTAGAGAACCCCATATTTCCGTTCGTTTATATCCCTCAAGAGGATGGCCACTAAAAGGAGAATGATAGTGATAATTCCCAGAGCGAGGAAGAGGGTCTTGGCAAAATCTTTGCTGGAGAGGAGTCTCCCCGCCCTCTCTTTGAGACTATTCAGATCCAGTGCCAACTATAGCCTTTATATCTGCATACGGATAATCTCTTGGTAGGCTTCGACCGCTTTGTTGCGGATCTCTGTGGTCATGCGGAGGGCGATGTCGGCCTTCTCGATGGTCACCATGAGCTCAGTCATATTCTCCACTTTCCCCTCTAGGAGGGCCTCCTGGGCCTCCGCTCCCCTGTGGAGCTGGCTATTGGTCTCTGCCAGGAGAGAGGCCACCATCTCTCCAAAGCCTCCCCCCCTCTCTCCCTTCTGGGGTTGGAGGGAGGGGGTATAGCCCTGGTCAACTCCTTCAATGCGCATGGGACTCCTTATACCCGTATGATCTCTATACTCTTGATGAGCATATCTTTGTGGGTGTTGAAGGCTGTCAGATTGGCTTCGTAGGTCCGCATAGCGGAGATCATATCGACCATCTCCCGCATCGGATCTATATTGGGGAGCCGGACATAACCTTGGTCGTCCGCCATAGGGTTGGAGGGATCATACTCCATTTTGAAGGGGGAGGGATCCTCTTCAACCTTCTCAATGGTCACCTTGGAGAGGGGGATCTTTCCCTCCCTGTCGAGGACCTCTTTGAAGATGGGGATCTTCCTCCTGTAGGGCTCTCCCCCATCATCGACAGAGTTCATATTGGCCAGGTTGCTAGCCACAATATCCATCCTATACTTCTGTACCGAGAGACCGGTCTGGGCGACCTCCAATCCTTTAAAGAGCATCTCTATCTCCCAGTGATAACCAGTTTCAACTTGGAGAACTCCTTCTTCAAGTTCTCCCCGAGGGCCTTGTACATAATGGAGCTCTCAGCCAGTTTGGCCAGCTCCTCCTCAATATCGACCCTGTTGTCGTCGTAACCCCGCAGGGTGTCGAGCTCCACCTCTCTGAAGGGTTCCCTGGGAAAGGAGGGGTCGATATGGCGGGGATCCTCCCTCCTGAGGGCCAGGCTCTCCTCCTCCAGCTTCCTGGAGAAGAGGAGCTCCTTGGGTCTGTAGCCCGGTGTATCCCCATTGGCTATATTCCCCTCGATCACCTTGGACCTCTCCAGATGGTAGGAAGCCCCGAGGGCGAGACTATCTATCTTTTCCCACATTCTGAACCTCTTCCTGGAGTTGTGAATTCTTGATAGCGTTGATAGCAATCTGATACCACGGGCTGTCGCAGTCGGAGAGTCTCTCCACTATCTGGCTGGCTAGAGCAATTTTACCACTTCTAACATAAGACAAAGCTAATATACTTTTTAGAGAACAATCTTTAATGGAACGGCTCAGGGGGGCCAGGAGGGCGATGAGATCTCCATACCGATCGGCATCCAGAAGTTTCCCGACAGTGATCTCTGTATATCTCCGGACCAGGGGATCTTTGAAGTAGAGCTCCTCAAAGAGTTTCACATTGGCCCTGATGAAATCGCTCCCCACCTCTCCCTTGAGGAGGGTCCTAAAGAGCTCCCTCTCAAAGGGGTTCTGGTTACAGCGGGTTATATACTCCTTGAACTCTTTGGAACATCTCCCCCCCTCCATAAAGCAGATTCTGGCCCTCCACCGATAGACCGAACAGTCCACCGGTCTCACCCGTTCCAAATAGCTCCGGGCCTCCCGATACTCCCCCTGGTGGAAGAGGGCTTCGACAACTTTGAGGAAGAGCTCCCTCTTCGGATAGCTCTCCGCCAGCCTCTCCAGAAACTCCTTATACCTCTTCCGATCTCCACACCTGCTGAGGCGGTCGGCCACAATGAGGAGCTCCCTCTCTCTGAAAAGTGTGAAGAAGAGATCGGGATTGGCTGTATAGAGCTGGCAGACCCACCTCTCCGGCAGTTCCGGGAGAAATCTATTCCAGACCCGACGGAAATACTCCTTATGTTCAAACTGGAGCCGCTTCACCGAGAGGAGGGAGAGCTCCCAACTCAACCGCTTCAGGAGCTTCTCGCTCCTCAGATTGAAGACGATCTCCCCAAAATTGGCCAGGGCGAAGAAGCCTACATAGTTGTTTCTGTTGGCGACAAGGGTCCGGACCACAAACTCTTGGGGGTGCTCCAGAAAGGGGGCGTCGGGGAGGAATTTTTTGATATAGTAGGCCAGCTCCCGATCCTCCCCCATCAGGTAGAGAATCTTGAGTCGGGCAACTGTGGCGTAATCGGTGGTAGGAAACTCTCGAATGAGGCGGTAGTAGTAGCTGGTACTCTCCCGAATCTGGTTTTTCAGAAATTTAATATCCCCCAGTCTGAGGAGGCTCTTCTGGATCACATCCCTATTTTTGATATAGTTCAATATCCTCCGGAAGAGTCTCTCTGCAAAGTCCAGGTCTCCCAGACGGTAGGCGTTTTCGGCCACTATGTAGTAGTACTGGGGATTTTCGATGAGGAAATTCTCATACTCCCGATAGCTCTTCCGCAGATACTGGAGGGCTCTATCATACTCCCCCTTGACAAAGTGGTACATCCCCTTGAGGAATTGGAACTCCTTCATCTGGGACTTGGAAAGGGATTCGATGTTGAGAATCACAATGTATCGGGTGGCTACATCGAGCTTCTTCAACCAGACGGCGGAACGGAGGATCCCAATGACAATCTGGAGCTGGGTCGATCTCTTATGGGCCAGGGGGAGGGCTATCTTGTAGTTGGCCAGGGCCCGTTCGTAGAAGCCGAGGACCTCGAAGATGGAGGCCTTGGTGTAGTAGTAGTCGGCATCTTTGACCCCCCCCTTAGAGAGATAGGTATTGAGAATTTTCTGGGCGGTCCAGAGGTACTTCTTCTCCCCTGTCCGCTTTCCGATCTGGAGGTAGGTCTTGGCCAGATACTTGAGGGAGTCCAGGTAGTAGGGGTTATCTGGATATTTGGCGAGATGGTTGAACTCATTGAGGGCGTCGTAGTAGGAACCGATCTTATAGTCCCGGAGACCGCTCTTGAAATAGTGGTAGAAGCGGTCCTCCCTCTCTCCCCCCCATCCCCCTCCCAGGAGGAAGAGGAGAAGGAGGAGATTAAACCTTGACATCTACGGCGCCCCTCGGTGTGGCACCCCCTCTGCCCTCCTCCCTGGAGCGGACTGTGAGACTCTTCCTTCGATCTTTGAGGGCCACCTGGTACCTCTCGAAACCGTGTTCCTGCATCACCTCATCAATATAGCCCTCCACCCCTTCGCTCTGGAAGATCTGATCAGAAATGAATTCCATGGCCACCCTGTTCTGGAGGAGTTGAACCTCTACCCGAGTATCGGGAAGGTGAAAGCGGAGGAACCGTTTGGGCTGATTCTCCAAGAGCTCCTGAAACTCTTCTAGATGGGTCGGTGTGAAGAGGGGCTCTCCCCCCTCCTCTACAGCCGCCTCCCCTTCCCCTTCAAATTCCGGATTTCCAAAACTTTCGCTACCACTCTGGGGAGAGGGTTGCCGAGGGGAGAGGGGGGAGGCTTCAGCCACCCTGGGGAGAGGGGAAGAGGAAGGCCTCTCCACCCCTTCAATCTCCATCTGCTGGAGGGCCGAGAGATGGGAGAGGGGAGAGATTCTCACCCTCCCATCGAGGTGTTGAGGTTCCCTCCTCCTCTCCTGCTGGTGGGGAGATGGAGAGCCCCTCAGAACCCTCCTCTGGT
>JAADDW010000005.1 GCA_013153715.1 Campylobacterota bacterium
TCGGGATTGTACTCCTCCGTAGGGAGGATTTTGACCCCATCACTCTCTGGGAGAGCTCCACCTTCTAGATCGGTGAAGATGGTGGCATCTCTCCCGATTCTCTTGGCCAGGGCCTTTGTTGTCTTTCCATATCCCAATAGAGCGACCATTACCGTACCTTCAATGTGATGAGGGCGATGATATTGGAGATGAGGGCGATGATCCAGAAGCGGACAATAATCTTGCTCTCACTCCAGTTCTTCTCTTCAAAGTGGTGGTGGATAGGGGCCATGAGGAAGATTCTCTTCCCCCGAGTCCTGTAGCTCCAGACCTGGAGAATGACGCTGGCGGCCTCCATGACGAAGACCGATCCGATGAGAATGAGGAGGATCTCACTCTTGGAGATGATGGCCATATAGGCTATGAAGGCTCCCAGGGCGAGGCTTCCACTATCCCCCATGAAGACCTCGGCCGGGTGGCAGTTGTACCAGAGAAAACCGATGAGGGCCCCTACCAGTGCGGCGGCGATGACAACCACCTCTCCCGCTCCGATCACCTTGGGGAGGAGGAGATAACTACTCAGAACGGCGTTTCCGCTGATGTAGGTGATGACCCCCAGAGTCGCCAGGGCGAAGATGGAGGGGACCGTCGCCAGCCCGTCGAGGCCGTCGGTGAGATTGACGGCGTTGGAGGTGGCCACGACAACCAGGGTCCAGAAGGGGATGGCGGCAGGTCCCATATCGAAGAGGGGGTATTTGTAGAAGGGGATATAGAGATCGGAGGGGAGCTGGACGACCCAGTAGAGGAAGGCCGAGAGGGCGATGGCCCCCAGGAGCTGGAGGGCAAATTTCTGTTTGGGAGTCAGCCCGCTCCTGTTGGATCCCCCCACTATCTTTCCCAGATCGTCGGAGATCCCTATGAGGGAGTAGAAGAGGAGGGTCAGGAGCCCTCCAATGGCAAAGGGGTTGTTGAGTTTCACCGTCAGGAGGGAGGCGATCAGGGTTGCCGAGATGAAGACAACCCCTCCCATAGTCGGTGTCTTCGACTTCTTCTGGTGGTTCTTGGGGGCCAGGGAGTAGATGGGTTGGTAGGAGTGTTTGGCCGTCGCCCACCGTATGAAGCGGGGAATGAGATAGAGGACCAGGAGGAAGGCGATGAAAAAGGCGAAGCCGGCCCGGACGGTGATATATTGGAAAAGGTTGATACCGAGATGTTCATAGAGCCAGTAGAGCACTCCCACTCCTCGAAAATTAATTGGTTTTGAAGTGAAATGGTACTACAATAGAGCTAAATTTTGCGTTAAAGGAGAGAGATGAGGTTTAGCGGAAAAAATGTCCTCGTTACAGGGGCCAGTCGGGGTATTGGAGCGGCTGTGGCGCAGGTGCTCGCCGGTTATGGGCTGAAGGTCTGGATCAACTACAGGAGCAGTGCCGAGGCGGCCGACAGGCTGAAGGAGGAGATCGAGAGGGCCGGGGGAGTGGCGGCCGTTATTGGCTTCGATGTGACCGATGAGGAGAGTTTCGTCGAGGGGATCAAGACGGTAGTGGAGAGTGATGGGGAGTTGAGCTACCTTGTCAACAACGCCGGGATCACAAAGGATAAGCTGGCCCTCCGGATGAGTGTGGCCGACTTTGAGGAGGTGATCCGGGCCAATCTGACCAGTACCTTCATCGGCTGTAGGGAGGCCCTCAAAACTATGGCCCGAAAGAGGTTTGGAAGCGTGGTCAACATCTCCAGCGTTGTCGGAGAGAGTGGAAATGCAGGCCAGGTCAATTACTCGGCCTCCAAGGGGGGAGTTATCGCCATGACAAAATCCTTTGCCCTCGAAGGGGCTCCACGGGGTATCCGGTTCAATGCCATCACTCCGGGCTTCATCGCCACCGATATGACCGATGAGTTGAAGCCGGAGATCAGGGAGAGTTTCGTAGAGAGAATCCCCCTCCGCCGCTTCGGAGAGCCGGAGGAGGTTGCCCACGCTGTAGCCTTCCTCCTCAGTGATGGGGCCGGCTACATTACCGGAGAGGTGCTCAAGGTCAATGGGGGGCTCTACATGTGATTAAGTGGTGAATAAAACTTTTTTTGTTACAATGGAGCCATCAAATTCAGTGAAGGAGTAGTGATGGCAGACATTTTTGAGCAGGTCAAAGAGGTTGTTGTAGAGCAACTCAACGCCAATCCCGATGAGGTCAAGCCAGAGTCCCGCTTCGTAGAGGATTTGGGAGCCGACAGCCTCGATGTGGTGGAGCTGGTCATGGCTTTGGAGGAGAAGTTCGGCATCGAGATTCCCGATGAAGATGCGGAGAAGATCCAGACTGTAGCCGACGCCGTCAAATATATCGAAGAGCACAGGTCCTGAGGGACGGGGGGCTCGCCCCCTTGATTTCCGTTGAGCCGAGGCAGGGTGGTCGGTTGAGCAAAAATCAAGGTGAGGGAGATGTATGAGACGAGTTGTCGTAACCGGTCTGGGTATGATCAACGCCCTTGGGCATGAGCGGGAGAGCTCCTTCCAGCGGATCGTCGCCGGAGAGACGGGGGTTGACCGAATCACCCTCTTCGACCCCTCCAACCAGTCGGTGCAGATTGCCGCCGAGGTCAAGGATTTCGATCCCAGGGAGGTCATGGATCCCAAAGAGGTGAAGAAGGCGGACCGCTTCATCCAGTTGGGGATCAAGGCGGCCCGGGAGGCTATGGAAGATGCGGGGATAGATGGGAGCGTAGAGAGGGAGCTCTTCGGTGTCAGCTGTGCCAGTGGGATCGGGGGACTTCCAACCATCGAGAAGAACTCCATTATCTGCAGTACCCGGGGGCCAAGGAGGATCAGCCCCTTCTTCATTCCGTCGGCCCTGGCCAATATGTTGGGCGGCTTCGTCTCCATAGAACACTCCCTCAAGGGACCCAATCTGGCAAGTGTGACGGCCTGTGCCGCCGGTACCCACGCCATCAGCGAGGCCGCTAAAACCATTATGCTCGGAGGAGCGGAGAGGATGGTCGTCGTAGGGGCTGAAGCGGCCATCTGTCCCATCGGGATCGGAGGATTTGCCGCCATGAAGGCTCTCTCCACCTCCAATGACGATCCGAAACATGCTTCCCGCCCCTTCGACGCTAAACGGAACGGCTTTGTCATGGGAGAGGGGAGTGGAGCCCTCATTCTGGAGGAGTATGAGGCCGCCAAAAAGAGGGGGGCGAAGATCTATGCCGAAGTGGTGGGATTTGGTGAGAGCGGCGACGCCAACCATATTACAACTCCCGCACCGGAGGGAGAGGGAGCCTATAGGGCGATGAGGGCGGCTCTCAAAATGGCCGGAGTGGAGCGGGTTGACTATATCAACGCCCATGGAACGAGTACCAAATATAATGACTGGTACGAGACGATGGCCATAAAGCGGCTCTTTGGAGGGAGGGAGAACTGCCCCCCTGTCAGCTCCACCAAGGGGCAGACAGCCCACTGCCTCGGGGCGGCGGGAGCCATTGAGGCTGTCATTACCCTCATGGCCATGGAACGGGGGGTGATCCCTCCAACCATCAACTATGAGGAGCCCGATCCCGACTGCGATCTCGACTATGTCCCCAATGAGGCCCGGGAGGCCCGGATCGATGTGGCCATGAGTAACTCCTTTGGCTTTGGCGGTACCAACGGTGTAGTGGTCTTCAAAAAGGTATAGGGTGGCAAGCTATCTCGACTTTGAACAGAAGATCAGAGAGGTGGAGGAGCAGTTGGAAGCCGCCAAGGCCCGGGGAGATGAGGCGGCCATTGAGATTTTGGAGAAGGAGCTGGAGAAGGAGGTCCAGAAGACCTATAAAAATCTGACCGACTTCCAGAAACTCCAACTGGCCCGCCACCCAGACCGACCCTACGCTCTGGACTATGTGAGACTCCTTATGGAGAGTGCCTATGAGATCCATGGGGACCGCTGTTTCAGAGACGATCCTGCCATTATCTGTTATCTCGGCTATATCGATGGCCAGAGGACCATGGTCATTGGGGAGCAGAAGGGGAGGGGGACCAAGAACAAGATCAAGCGGAACTTCGGAATGCCCCACCCTGAAGGGTATAGAAAGGCCCTCCGGGCCGCCCAGCTGGCCGACAAGTTCGATATTCCCATCCTCATGCTCATCGACACACCGGGGGCCTATCCCGGAGTGGGTGCCGAGGAGCGGGGGCAGAGTGAAGCCATTGCCCGAAACCTCTTTGAGTTCAGCAGGTTAAAGGTTCCCACAATAGCCGTCGTCATTGGAGAGGGGGGGAGCGGAGGGGCCCTCGCTATCGGAGTTGCCGATAGATTGGCAATGATGCGCTACTCTGTCTTCAGTGTCATCTCTCCTGAGGGGTGTGCCGCCATTCTCTGGAACGACCCCTCCAAGGTGGAGCAGGCGACCAAAGCCCTCAAGATTACATCGGAGGACCTCAAGGAGTTGGGCCTGATCGATGAGATCATTGATGAGCCCATCATCGGAGCCCACCGCAATAAGGAGGGGGCGGCCCAGGCGTTGAAGGAGTACTATCTGAGGGAACTCAAGGAACTCCGGGAGATGGAGAGTGGGGAGCGCCTCCAGAAACGGTATGAGAAGCTCATGGCGGTAGGGAGATTTCAGGAGTAGGACCTCCCCGAAGGGAGGAAATTCAGGAGAGTTTGGTCTGGGGGGTAATTCCGTTCTCCTCCAGGAAGTGTCTCAGCTTCGTCACCTCATCTTTGCTGTTGATCTCATGGTTGTGGACGATGAGGACAACCTCCTCTCCCTTGCTGTTTTTCACCTTCACATGGCCCTTTTTGGTGTGTTCCACCTCGAAACCCAGATGTTTCAAGAGGTTCTCGACGGTCCTCCACTCTAGATTTGTGGGAATGGGGTGGGAAAAGATCTTCTCCAGTTTTCTCTGTAGCTTGTGGATTCCCATGGTTAGATTCCGTGCTCTTTCTTATATTTCATGACGATGGCGTAGGCCTCATCTTTGATGCGGAGTTTCTCTAGCTTCAGCTTCTCCAACTCCATGTCGTCCATATACTCTCTCCCCTCTTCAACCTCTCTGACAATCTTCTTCAGCTCTTCGTGCCGTTCAATAAGCTTGTCGAAATGGGGGTTTTCCTGGCGGATCTTTGTGATCAACTCTTTCGGAAACTCTTCAAGCATCTCTGCTCCTTTCTTTAGGTTCTGTACTCGGCATTGATTTTGATGTAGTCATAGCCGAGATCACAGCCGTAGGCCGTGAAACTCCCCTCCCCCATTCCGAGATCACAGAGAATTCTGAATTCGGACCGCTCCATGACTTTGTGGGCCCTCTCTTCCGTTGCCGGATCGAAGGTGATCTCCCCCCGATTGTAAACCACCACATCTCCAAAGGCGATGAGGAGCCTCTCCTCGTCACACTCTACCCCGCTTGCTCCGATGGTTGCCGCAATTCTCCCCCAATTGGGGTCTTCTCCGAAGAGGGCTGTCTTCACCAGGAGAGAGTTGGTCAGGGCTTTAGCGGCCCTCTTGGCCTCCTCCCTGCTCTTTGCTCCCCTGACCTCGAAGGCCACCACTTTCTGGGCCCCCTCTCCATCTTTGACAATGAGGAGGGCCAGCTCATGCATGACCCTCTCCAGGGCAAAGGCAAAGGCCTCCCGGTTATAGACTCCGCTCTTCCCGTTGCTCAGAAGGAAGACGGTATCGTTGGTGCTCCGATCTCCGTCAACGCTGATGGCGTTGAAGGTGGTCTCCACCTTCTCGTGGAGGAGCTCCTCCATATCCCCAAAGGGGACGGCTCCATCTGTGACGATGAAGGCCAGCATCGTCGCCATGGCTGGATCGATCATACCGGCCCCCTTGGCCACACCGGCAACGGTAAAGGAGCTCCCATCATCGAGGGTGACCTTGAACCCCACCTTTTTGGGGAAGGTGTCGGTGGTCATGATGGCTCGGGCAAAGCGGTCATCATCTCTCTCCTCCAGATTGAAGGTGAGGGCCCCTGCAATAATCTTCTCCTTGGGAAGGGGGAGGCCGATGACCCCTGTGGAGCTCATGACCGGGTTGAGGAGATCCCATTTCCGACTGAGGGCCTCCACTATCTCTTCAATGTCGGCAACTCCCCGGGCTCCAGTGAGGGCGTTGGCATTTTTGGAGTTGACCAGTATGAAGTTGGTCTTTTTGATGGAGTGGTTCTGAAAGTGGCGGAGGGGGGCGGCTTGAAACCTATTCGTAGTGAAGAGGGCGGCAATGTGGGCGGGGGTGTCGGTGTAGATGAACCCTAGATCCAGACCATCCTCTTTGAGGCCGGCTCTGATCCCGTCGCAGTAAAAGCCGTCAACTTCTGCTATTGAGTGGGATATGGGGGAGAGGGTGAAAGGCATGGGAGCCCTCTAGAGCCCTGCTCTAAAGGGCCATATTTTTCTTCTTGAGGATCCGGAGGCCCTTGGCACTCACCTTGATCTTCTTCCGTGTCCCGTCTGGGAGGGTGATCCGGACTGTGCGGATATTGGGAAGGAAGCGTCTCTTGGTCTTATTGTTTGCGTGGCTCACATGGTGACCGGTCATAGGTCGTTTACCAGTGATTTGGCACTTTCTGGACATCTGCTTTCCTTAGTGTGAAAGGTTAAGGTTTTGGTTTGCAATTATATCCTTTTTGACTGAAGCTCTCCTTAATCTTTCTCCCCGCTTTTTGCTATAATTAGGGACCTTTTGAGAGGAGTTTCTATGCTCGTTGCCCCTAGTATCCTCAGTGCCAATTTCGGCCATCTGGCCCAAGAGGTGGCCTCCCTCTGCGAGGCGGGAGCCGATCTCATCCATGTCGATGTGATGGATGGCCACTTTGTCCCCAATATGACCATCGGTCCCGTAGTGGTGGAGGCTGTGGCACAGACCTCCACGAAGCCGTTGGATATTCATCTGATGGTGGAGGATAACTCCTTCTTCATCGATCTCTTCGCCCCCTTCGGACCGAGATATATCTCCTTCCACTATGAGAGTGAGAGGCACCACCATCGGGTGGCCATGAAGATACGGGAACTGGGAGTATCTCCGGCCATCGCCCTCAATCCGGCCACCCCTGTAGCCTGTCTGGAGGAGATCCTCCCCTTTGTCGATATGGTGCTCCTCATGAGTGTCAATCCGGGCTTTGGGGGGCAGAGTTTTATACCCATATTCCATAAGATCAGGGAGCTCAAGGAGCTCCTGGAGGTGAAGAATCCCGACTGCCTCATCGAGGTTGACGGAGGAGTGAGTGACAAGAATATCGGAGAGCTCCGGAAGGCCGGAGTTGATGTGGCTGTGGCGGGGAGCTACATCTTCAGGGAGGGGGATTACAAGAGGGCTATCGAGAGGCTGAGGGGGGTAGAGGTGTGAACTCTTCCCCTTCACTCCCTGGAAGAGGGGCTGAAAGGGGAGCTGGAGAGTCGGCTTTGGGTTCGCTGGCTGCCTGTTGCTTTGGGATCGGCTGACCAGAAGTTGCTAACAGGGGAGAGGTAGCCTTGAGAAGGGCGGCAGAGACCTCTTCGATGCTCGTGTTGCTGAATTATAACAAGGAAAGGAGGAAGTAGGCGCTCTCTTCACACCCGACCACCATTGAGACGGCCAAACATATGGTCGGGATCTATCTGCGCCGAAAACTGTTGATGGGTGAGAGAGAACCCCTCCGCTCCGATACCCTCCCTGGGGAAGGGAGGAGATATACCCTCCATCTCGGCGACAGCCTCCAGCTCCTCAAGGGGCTCCCATCCCAGAGTATCGACCTCATTCTGACCGATCCCCCCTACAATCTGAGTGGCTACTCGACGGGGAATATGGAGTTCAGATGGCGGAGCTCCATCAACAATGATATTGCTCCGTGGGATCGGGATTTCGACCCCGCCCTCTTCAGAGATGAGTTCCTCAGGGTCCTCAAACCGACGGGGAACCTCTTCGCTTTCTGTTCCTACAATCTCATGGGGAGGTGGCATGAGGTCTTCGATCCCCTCTTCGATACCTTCCAGTTCTTCGTCTGGCATAAGACCAACCCGACCCCTAAATTCAGGAAGGCAGGCTTTCTCAACAGCTGTGAACTCATTGTCTGCATGTGGAACAGGGGCCACACCTGGAATTTCACCAAACAGAGTGAGATGCACAACTTCTTTGAGAGCCCCATCTGCATGGGGAAGGAGCGGGTCAAGGATCCGAAGCACCCGACCCAGAAGCCGGTGAAGCTCCTCAAACATCTGATTAAGATCGCCTCCAATGGGGGGGATCTGGTTCTCGATCCCTTCATGGGGGTCGGTTCGACAGGGGTGGCGGCCTTGGAGCTGGGGCGGAGATTTATCGGTATGGAGATCGATCCTGCCTACTTCGAGGCGGCCAGGAAGAGATTGGAGCAGACCGAAAGGGAGTGGTACCGATGTCTCCTACAACTGTCCGAGTGAAGATCTGCGGCATCACCAACTTGGAAGATGCTCTCATTGCGGTTGAGGCGGGGGCGGACGCCCTCGGCTTCGTCTTCTACGAGAGATCTCCCCGCTTCATAGAGCCTGAAGAGGCCGCCCGTATTGTGGAGGAGCTCCCCCCCTTTGTGGAGCGGGTCGGTCTCTTTGTGGAGAAGGGGGTCGATGAGGTCGAGGAGATAGCCCGATTGAGTGGAATGAGTCTCCTCCAGCTCCATTGGGACCTGGATCCCTCCTTTCTGGAGGGGCTCACTCTCAAGGCCCTCCCCGTCGTCAGGGCACAGAGCCCCGACGATATAGGAAAGTTTGAGGGGGAGTATCGGCTGGTGGACGCCTATGTCGAGGAGTTTGGAGGGGCTGGGAAGAGGGTGGCCCTGGAGTGGTTTGACGGGGTTGATACCTCAAAGATCATTCTGGCAGGGGGGCTGACCCCAGAAAATGTGGCGGAGGTGGTCCGATACGGCTTCTATGGAGTCGATGTGAGTAGTGGGGTGGAGAGGGAACCTGGAAAGAAGGACCCCGAGAAGGTCCGTTCCTTTATTCAGAGGGCGAAATATGGATCTCGTGGATAGGGTTGTCAGGAAGCTCCGGTACAGAGGGAGGCCGAGGGAGGAGTTTATCTCCTTTCTCCAGAAGCTGGAGCCCACCATGGAGGGGGAGCTCCTCTATCAGATGTTGGTGGCCCAAGGGTTTCCCCTTGTTGAGGAGGGGGGAATTGTCTATCTCCAGACGGCGAGGACCGATTATAGGGATCAGAAGTTTGTCGTCGTCGATATAGAGACCAACGGTTCCAAGCCGGGGGAGGCCCAGATCATAGAGATTGGGGCGGTCAAGAGTATTGGGGGGAGGATTGTCGATAGGTTCGAGAGTTTGGTCTATGCCCGGGAGATTCCGGAGTATATCTCCAACTTGACCGGTATCTCCCCCGACGATCTGGAGGGGGCCCCTTCCGAGGAGGAGGTTCTCCTCAACTTCAAGGGGTTCCTGGGAGATGCCCTCTTTATAGCCCACAATGTCCTCTTTGACTACAGCTTCATCTCCTCCAGGCTGGACTCCATGGGTTTGGGGAGATTGGCCAATAGGAGGCTCTGTTCCATCGATCTGGCCAAGAGGACCATAGAGAGTCGGCGGTATGGGTTGGGATTTCTCAACGAAGTTCTCGGGATTAATAGGGAGGTGAGCCATAGGGCCTACTCCGACGCCCTTACCGCCCACGAGATTTTCAAATTCTCTCTGGAGAGGCTCCCCCTCTCTGTCCGGAGCAGTGAGGATCTCATTGAGTTCAGTAGGAGTGCCCGGAAGATCCCCTCCTGCTGAGGGAGTCTATGATCTTGGCCCCCAGGAGATCCCCCCAGACATTGATGGCTGTTCGGAACATGTCGAGGAAGCGGTCCACAGCGATGATGAGGGCGATATACTCTGTCGGGAGGCCGACGCTCTCCAGAATGAGGGTCATCATGATCAATCCTGCCCCTGGAATACCTGCGGCGCCGATGGAGGCGAAGGTTGCCGTAATGAAGATTGTGATCTGCTGGGAGAGGGAGAGCTCGACCCCCGCCAGGTTGGCAATGAACATGACGGCGATAGATTCATAGAGGGCCGTTCCATCCATATTGATGGTCGCTCCCAAAGGGAGAACAAATCCGGCCACCCTCTTATCCACACCCCCCTTGGTCTCGGCTACCTCTATGGAGACGGGGAGAGTTGCGGAGCTGGAGGCTGTGGAGAAGGCGATGAGGGGGGCCTCCTTGATCTGGAGGAAGTAGCGGTAGGGATTGAACCGACCGACAAAGTAGGCTACGGCAGGGAGAACAACCCCTCCGTGGAGGGCCAGGGCGAAGAGGACGGTGAGGGCGTAGCTGTAGAGGTTGATGAGGGGATCGAGGCCGCTCTTACCGACGGTGGCGCCGATGAGGAAGAAGACCCCGATGGGTGTGAGGGCGATGATCCACTGGGCCAGGACCATCATCGCATCGTTGATAGAGTCGAAGAAGTTGTAGAGGGTCTCCTTTTTGGAGGGGGCGATGGAGAGGGAGGCGATGGCAAAGAGAATTGTGAAGAAGATGATGGGGAGAATGGCCCCCTCTGTCAGGGCTTTAAAGATATTGGATGGGATGAAGGAGAGGAGGAATGTGGCCAGGGTCAGCTCCTGGGGTTGGGGGAGGGGGTGGTCTGTGGCGGTTGGGAGGGAGGCCCCGCTCCCTGGATCGAAGATGTTGAAGATAATGAGCCCCAGGGAGACGGCCAGGGCCGTCGTGGTGAGGTAGTAGGCGAAGGCCTTGATCCCTATGCTCTTGAGCTCATCTTTTCCACTCAATCCCGTTATGGCGATGTAGATACTGGCGACGACGATGGGAATGATGAGCATCTTCAAGAGGGCCAGATAGATCTGACCTATGAATGCGAGCTTGAGGGCTCCGTTGGGGAAGAAGTAACCAAAGGCTATTCCGAGGATGATGGCTATCAGAGTCAGATTTTCCAGTGAGAGTACCCTTCTCATCTTCTCTCCATCTCTTCTCTTTTTGGGTGATTATGCCATATTTCTCTCTCTTACCGAAGAGGGGAGAGGCCCAATAGGTCTGATCCTCTGGACCCCCCTTTATATGATCGGAAAGTTGGAGGTAGTGGAGGGAAGTTGCAATGACATACTGTTAAGTATGTCATTTTCCCCTCCCAACTCCTTTTTTTTATCGGTGGGAGTGGCAAGGTTCCCCCTGAAACCTCTGTGATATAATTTGAGAAAGAGAGAGACTCCCTTCCCCACAGGTAGGGGAGAGGGGGAAAAAGGTATGTTATAAAAGTGGGAGGGAATGAGGCTAGAACGGAACGGATTTATCCCGGACCTCCAGAGATGGTTCCGGGCCTATGTCGGCTATATGGAGAGTCTCGACTACTCAAAAAATACGGTAGAGCTCTACTCCAGTGTCATTGAGGAGTTCATCGAGTACAGCAGAGAGTTTCAAGATGAGATGGAGATGAGGGATATAAACACCCTCTACATCACCTCCTTTCTGGTCTATATGGAGAAGAGGGCCATCAAGAGGAGTCGGAAGAAGCTGAAGCGGGGGGAGCTCTCCAAGAGTAGCAAGAAGACCTACCTGAAGGCGGTCAAAGGCTTCCTCATCTTTATCAGCGACAACAACAGCGACTCCTTTACATTTGAGAAGATCTTCGACAAGATCCGCTTCAGGGAGCAGAAGGCGGAGGAGCATATGGAGTATCTGAGCGACGAAGAGGTAGAGAGGCTCCTCCGGGTTGTGGAGGAGGAGAAGCGGTACTATGGGCGGTATGACAACTATCGAAATGCCCTCCTCATGAAGCTCATGCTCTATGGGGGACTTCGGATCAGCGAGGCCCTCAACCTCACCCTTGCCGACTTCTCCCTCCTCCCCGAGGGGGTCTATCGGATCAAGGTCCAAGGAAAGGGGAGCAGGGACCAGTTTGCCTATGTGGATAGTGAGAAGATCAAGGAGGAGCTCTTCTACTTCGAGCATAGAATTTCACCGACGACTCCCATTATGAAGACCAATCGGGGAAAGGTTCTGGCGAGACAGAACGCCTTTACCATTGCTCGGAGGCTCTATAGGAAAGCTGGAATTACGAAGCAGGGGCTCCATCTCCTCCGCCACACCTTTGCTATGAGGCTTGCCAAGAGGGGAGTCGATGTTCTGGTGATCAAGAAGGCCCTCCGCCATGCTAGCATCAATAGTACAATGGTCTATGCCCGGGCCGAAGAGGGGGATATTGTGCGGGTTCTCAAGGAGAGATAGTCACCTCTGGGCCACAAGGTGGGCCCTGGTTCCATTGAGGCTGTAGAAGATGATCTCCAGTTCCAGAAAGAGGTGGAGGAGTTCGTTTCGTTGGAGGAGATAGTCTGGGTTAAACTTCTCCCTCCTGTAGGTGAATGTTTCGTAGATGACCACCCCTCCTGGACGGAGCCCCCCGATAATCTGGGGTATGAGAGATCTCTCAAGGAAGTTGGCGCAGAAGATGAGGTCGTAACTCTCCCTGGGGAGCTGGTAGGAGGTGAGATCTGCACAGATACTCCTGATCCCCTCCCTCCCTTCCAGGTGGCGGAGTCCCTCCTCAGCGATGTCGATGGCATCTACGGAGAAACCCTGCTCCTCAAGGAAGATGGCGTTCTGTCCCATACCGCAGGCGAGATCGAGGGCCTTCGGTCCGGGAGCCAGGTGGAAAAACTCCTTCAGAAGGGGGGAGACAGGGGGAGGCTCTCTCCTCCCCCTGTAACGGCTGTTCCACTTTTCGGTTATCTCCATCTCTCTCCCTTTCGCCTACTATAGTATAGTATAATCCCCAAAAAGGAAGGAGTACCTATGGATTTTCTCCAAATCCGTGGGCGGCGTCCCCTCTCTGGGAGTGTCACCATCTCTGGAGCCAAAAATGCGGCTCTTCCCCTCATTGCGGCGACCATCCTCGCCAGGGAGAAGGTGGCTATCTCCAACCTCCCCGATGTCAAAGATATTCAGACCCTTTTGAAACTTCTGGACAACTTGGGGGCCAGATTCGAGTATGGGCAGAATAGGGCTGTGATAGATACCTCCGCCATCGAGAGTACAGTGGCCAAGTACGATATTGTCCGGACCATGAGGGCCTCCATCCTCGTCCTCGGCCCCCTCCTGGCCCGATTTGGCCACTGCGAAGTGAGCCTCCCCGGAGGGTGCGCTATTGGCCAGCGTCCCATCGATCTCCATCTGAAGGCTATGGAGCGGATGGGAGCCGAGATAACGATCAAGAGTGGATATGTTGTGGCCCGAGCTCCCAAGGGGCTCCGGGGGACGACCATCATCTTTGATAAGATCACTGTGACCGGAACGGAGAATGTGGTCATGGCGGCGGCCCTGGCCCAGGGGAAGACGACGATCATCAATCCTGCCAAGGAACCAGAGGTCACCCAGCTCTGTAGAGTTCTGAAGGAGAGCGGAGTCGAGATTGAGGGGATAGAGAGTGATGAGCTCACCATCTACGGGACGGGAGGGGAACCTATTGAGATGGTCAATATCTCCGTCATTCCCGACAGAATAGAGGCCGGTACCTATCTCTGCGCAGGGGCTATCACCAACTCCCAGATCACCGTTCGGGAGTGTGAGCCCGACCATCTGGAGGCGGTCATTGTGAAGCTGATGGAGATGGGGTTTCCCGTGGAGAAGGGGGATGGAGAGATCACAATCTATCCGACAGAGAAGATCTACCCTGTGGAGATCATCACCAGCGAGTATCCAGGTTTTCCGACAGATATGCAGGCCCAATTTATGGCCCTCTCCCTTCTGGCCGACGGAACATCGATTATCGAAGAGCGGCTCTTTGAAAATCGGTTCATGCACGCCAGCGAGCTCATGCGGTTTGGGGCCACCATTCAGCTCAAAGGGAGTATCGCCACCGTTATCGGCCCTACCAAGCTCTACGGGGCAGATGTGATGGCGACAGACCTCCGGGCCAGTAGCGCCCTGGTCCTCGCCGGACTGGCCGCCGAGGGGGTGACCAATGTCCACCGCATCTACCATCTCGATAGGGGATATGAGAGATTGGAGAAGAAACTGCAGGGGCTGGGAGCCGACATTGTGCGGCTCAAAGGGTGACTACTCCTCAAAGATGATGATGTCCGTATTGAAATCTCTCTTGACGACGGCTCGGCTCTTGGGAACCTCGGCTCCACTCTCATACCGTTCCAGGGCGGCCTGGAGTCTCTCGATCTCCTTCTCCATCTCCTCCATCCGCTCCTTCAGTCTCAAAATAATGTCAACCCCTGCAAGGTTGACTCCCAACTCTCGGGTGAGGCGGAGAATGGTCTTTATCCGGTCTATATCCTTCTGGGAGTAGAGCCTTGTCTTCCCTTCGGTCCTTGAGGGAGAGATCAACCCTTCCCGCTCATACTGCCTCAATGTCTGGGGGTGGATATTGAGTACCTTTGCGACGACGCTAATGAGGTAGACCGGCTCATCGTATGCATGCATTATTCACCTCCGGGTAATTTTTCTTCCATCATCTTTGCAAGTTCTGGATCCAGCTCTTCCACTTTGGGGAGAACGACATTGGCTTTGAGATAGAGATCCCCTTTTACTTTGGTCTTCCGGTCCAGGGCCCCCATTCCCTTGACCCTAAATTTGGCACCACACCTTGTATTCTTGGGGACTTTGAGGGTGATGGTCTTCTCCAGGGTCGGTACCTTCACTTTGCCGCCGAAGAGAGCCACTTTGAGGGGAATGTCGATATTTTTGTAGAGGTTGTTTCCCACCCGCTCGTACTCTGGGTCTGGAGCCACTTCGACTTTGAGGAGGAGATCCCCCCGCCGTCCCTTGTAACTCTTCCCTTTTCCCCTAATTCTCAAGGTGTCTCCACTCTTGAGACCTGGAGGAATTCTGACATCGAAGGTCTCACCATTGATGGTGATGGAGTGGGTTCCCCCCAATACCGCTGTGCGGAAGGGGATGGTGATCTTTGCCTGGAGATCGAGATTTGGTTGGGAGAACTCCTCAAATCCGCCGAAACCTCCAAATCCCCCGGACGATCTGAAATCTCCAGAACCGAAGCCCCCAAATCCTCCTCCAAAGATGGAGCGGAGTATCTCGTCGAGATCCACCCCTCCCTGAAAATTCTGCTGGGCGAAGTCGTGGAAGTTCTGACCCCCGAACATGGAATCCCCATACTGGTCGTACTGTCTCCGTTTTTCAGGGTCGCTCAATATCTCGTAAGCCGCATTGATCTCTTTAAACTTCTCCTCGCACTCGGGATCCTTACATATGTCGGGGTGGTACTTCCGGGCCAATTTCCGGTACGCCTTCTTGATCTCATCGGCAGATGCGTCCGGTTTGACGCCCAGTGTTTCGTAAAGACTTTTTCCGCCCACCTTTACCTCCATTTTTTAAGGCGATTATAACATAATTCTTTAGTCACCGTCAATCAGATTTTATATCTCACTCTTTTCACTGGAGGAGTGCTCTCCTTGTCTGAAAGAGGGCTTTGTGCTATACTTTTTATAAAAAAGGTGTGGTATAATGAAACCTCAAGAACGGTACAAAAAACTCAAAGAGCACCTTTTAGAGGAGAATCCGATACTTGTCGAAGCTATCGATGAGTATCGGACCCTCGACTCCGTAGCCCACAACCTGGCACTCCTCGATAGGAACAAGACCTTTACCGAGTCCATCTCATGGTGGCCTCTCATATCGATACTGGGGACCTTCTCGGCTGGGAAGTCCAGCTTCATCAACGAGTACCTGGGTCAGAGGGTTCAGGATACGGGTAACCAGGCTGTCGATGACAAATTTACAGTTATCTGCTACTCGAAGAAAGATGAGGTGACCACTCTGCCTGGTGTGGCCCTCGACGCAGACCCCCGCTTCCCCTTTTACAACATTTCCAAAGAGATAGAGAAGATCGATAAGAGTGACCGGAACATCAACCGCTACCTTCAGCTCAAGACGGTTCATTCAGACAACCTTAAAGGGAAGATTCTCATCGACTCACCCGGGTTCGATGCCGATGTACAGCGAGACGCAACCCTGCGCATCACCAGTCATATTATCGATCTTTCCGATCTTATTTTAATCTTTTTCGATGCTCGACACCCGGAACCTGGGGCGATGCGGGATACCCTCAACCATCTTGTAGAGGTGGCCAAGAGCCATACAGATAGCGACAAAGTCCTCTACATTCTCAACCAGATCGATACCTGTGCCAAAGAGGACAACCTGGAGGAGATCATCGGGGCGTGGCAGAGGGCCTTGAGCCAGAAGGGGATTGTGAGTGGGAAGTTCTACGCCATCTACAACGAATCCCTGGCCAAATTTGAGGATGAGAGCATGGAGGAGCGGCTCAAGAAGAAGAGGGATCAAGATTTTGCCGCCATCAAGGAGAAGATGGAGAAGGTGCGGATCGACAGGGCCTACCGCATTGTGAAGAATATCGAAACCAGGGCCAAGGAGATCCTCGATAAGCTTCCCCGTCTCGAAGAGCTCCTGGAGCAGTTCCGATCGAGGGTTCTCATGGTCGATCTCATTCTCCTCATTCTCTTCATCGCCCTCCTCCTCTTCCTCTCCCAACAGCTCTCCTACGATCTCTTCCCCCCAGTTGCGGGGGTTGTCGCCCTCCTCTTCATCGTGATCCACTTCAAGGTGAAGCGGCTCATCTCGAAACAGATGGCCAAAAAGATAGGGGAAGAGGATATTCGCCGCAGTTTCAAATATTTCACCAGATGGTACCGCTCAGCCCTCTTGGCTCCGGGACGGGTGAGGAACTCCCATATTGTCCAGACCTTGGAGAACCTCATCGAAAAGAGCCGCAACTATATCCAGAAACTCAATGACCAATTTATCCAACTCAACTCCCAAAGAGACGGTGCTCCAGAGAGCTGATTGTCTTCTCAAGGGGGTCCTCCGCCAATCCAAAGGGATCCCTCTCTTCCTCCAGTTGTGAGAGGGAGATGGGGCTCTTGAGGAGGGTCTTCCCGAGGAAGAAGTAGGCGAGGAAGGGGGTGGAGAACCTGTTGAGGTGGTTTCTGGAGTACTCCTCAAACTCCCTCTCCCCCGAAGCTCTGAAGTCCTCTATAATGGTGTTGACGAGGGGGGCGAGTCTCCTCAGGGGGACCGCCCAGTAGATGAGGCGGGCGGGGAGCTCTCCCCTGGTGTAGAGCCCCCCCAGATAGAGCCGAACCCCCCGCTCCACCTTGCCGAAAAGGTTGGTCCTGATCCCCACAAACCCTATATCGGCCCCAATATGGCGGCCACACCCTTTGAGGCAACCACTCAGACCGATACGGAGGTTGTGGCGGCGGAAGAGGTGGAGGGGAAACCTCTCTATCTCCTCCTTTGTGTCGAAGAGGGAGAAGAGGCAGTAGCGGCTCCCTGCACAGACTGTCATATGGTCCCCATCTCCGGCCGATGGGGTGGTCTTCCCGAAGAGGTAGAGCTGTTGATCGACCCCCACCCGAACCTCCTCAATTCCGTGGAGATCTACAGCTTTCAGCTCTATCACCCCCCACCTTCCCTCTCTCCGATGGGGAACTCCGTGGGGCTCCCGATACCGCTGGATCAGAACTCTTCCTCTGGGGGTCAGGGGAGACCCAAAGTACTCCTCCACATACCCTCTGAACCGCTCTATACCCACCTCTTCCAGGAGGTGGAAGAGCCGCGCCTTTGTCCTGCTGGATCGGGGGCCGTGGTGGAGGTAGGCGGAGAGGAGGGCTTTGAAGAGGGGAGGGACCTCTTCTGGGGTGGCGAAGATGTTGGCATCCTGGGCGAAGTGGCTATTCTTCCCGCCGAGATAGATATTGAAGCCGATCCTCCCCTCCCTTTCGGCTAGGGCGAAGAGGAGGTCCTGACCGAAGAGGGGGACCTTGGGATAGGAAACCCCCACAATGGCCGTATTGAACTTTCGGGGGAGCATACCGAGGAGTTCCGGATCGAGGGCCATCCTATCGATCTCCTTTATGAGGGGATAGACCTCGATCCCCTCCCTGAAGCCGTCGAAGGGGTCGGTCACGATGTTCCGCACATTGTCTGTCAGGGTGGCGAAGGTCTCGATCCCCCTCTCCCTCAACATCCTATGGAGGGAGAGGGCTTGGGAGAGCTCCAGGTTGTGGAGCTCTATATCGGCCCGAGCCGTCAAGAGTGTCTCCAGCCGAAACTCCTCTACGATCTCCTGGAGGAAGGTGAAATTCTGGAGGGAGATCCGCCCTCCAGGGAGACGGAGACGGATCATGAAGCTCTCCGGCCTCAATTTGGTAGAGTAGATACCGAAATTTTTGAGGTAAAAACGGTCCCGTTCTTCCAGCTTCCTAGGATCCTCAGTCAGCTCCTCCAGCCTGCTATAGTAGTCGATCGGCTTGAGATCGAGTTTCCAACGCTCTATTTTATTGAGTTTCATAGTAGAACTCCATGAGTCGCAGGGCGTTTTTAAATGCCGCACCGCTGGCGGTGTTATCAAATATGACCGCCGCCTCCCGATGGTCTCTGAGTTTGGAGGCGAGGCTCCGGAGATAGTTGTCGTCGTAGGAGGAGTGGTAAACCTGGGGAGTGCCGTGGAGTCTGAAATAGGGTTCCGGAACGCCGAGCCACCAGGCCAATCCTGGGTCGGCATAGACAGGGGTCACCCCCAGCTCCATAGGGTTCCACCTCTGCCAACTAGGGTGGCGGGGTTCGAGGAAGAGCCTCCCCCTGTAGAGGCTGTGGATCGTCTCCAGGAAGCCCTCTATGAGGGGGAGATTGAAGGGGAGGGAGGGTGGGAGCTGGATCAGGACGCCGTAGAGCTTCTCTCCCAGGAGAGTAACCCGTTGGAAGAAGGGTTCCAGCTCCTCAAGGTGGGCCCTCAATCTCCCTGTATGGGTGATTTTCCGGGAGAGCTTGACGCTGAATCGGAAACCGTCGGGGGTCTCATCTCTCCATCTGAGGAAGGTTGAGGGGCGGGGGAGGTGGTAGAAGGTCCTATTAATCTCCGTAATGGGGAAGAGGTGGCTATAGCGCCAGAGTCCACTCCCCTCCTCCCGGAGAAAGGGGGGGAGGAGCTCCCTCGGAATACTCCACCCAGCGGTACCGATGGCGACCATCAGTGGAGGAAGTGGCGCTTACCTGTGAAGTAGAGGGCGATGCCGTGTTCATCGGCCGCCTCTATCACTTCTTGGTCCCGAATACTCCCTCCGGGTTCGATAATTCCTCTAATTCCGGCCCGTGCGGCTATGTCGACGCTGTCTCTGAAGGGGAAGAAGGCCTCACTGGCCATGACGGCCCCCTCCACATCGATACCGAGCTCGTTGGCCTTTTCCAGAGCACACTTGGCCGCATCGACCCTACTTGTCATCCCCATACCGATGGCCACCAGGGCCCCCTCTTTTACATAGGCGACGGCGTTGGATTTGGTCAGAGCGGCAATTTTCCACGCCATGAGGAGATCCTCCTTGCTCTCCAGACCGACCCTGCTGACCTGTCGGGCCTGGAGGACCTCTTCATCGAGGACTTGGTCGCTCTCCTGGAAGAGGAGACCGCCGTCGATATGTTTGAAATCCCAGAGATCTCCGCTCCGTTCCAGCTCCCCCTGGCCCAGGTCAAAGAGTTTCAGCCGCTTCTTCTGGTTGAAGAGCTCCCGGGCCTCCTCGGTGATCTTTCCTGCCACAAGGACCTCTACAAAGATCTCATTGATCCGCTCCGCCAACTCTCTATCGACAATCCCATTGACGGCTACCACTCCCCCAAAGGCGCTGATGGGATCACACTCAAGGGCCTTCTCCCAGGAGGTGATGAGGTCTCCCTTGAGGGCCGCTCCACAGGGGTTTCCATGTTTCACAATGACGACACTCCCCCTTCCCAAGGCTGTGGCCAACTTGATGGCGCCATCCATATCGGTAAAGTTGTTGAAACTGGGTTCCCCCTTGAGGATGTTGAGCCCCTTCCAGTAGGAGCTGAAGTCGTAGAGGGCCCCCCGCTGGTGGGGGTTCTCTCCGTAGCGGGTGGTCAAAACCTTGGAGCCCACGATGAACCGCTTCTCCCCAAATCCTCCGTTGAACCGCTCATTCATATAGTTGGCAATGGTAGCGTCGTAGTCGGCTGTATGTTCAAAGGCCTTGATCATCAACTCCCGTCGGAATTGGAGGCTGTTCTTCCCCTCCTTGAGAGCCTCTATGACCCTCCCGTAATCCTTGGGATCTGTGACAACGAGGACACTCTCAAAGTTCTTGGCGGCACTCCGGACCATTGTGGGGCCCCCAATATCGATATTTTCGATGATCTCCTCCAGATCGTCGGTCCGCTCTATTGTCTCCCTGAAGGGGTAGAGGTTGACACAGACAATATCTATGGGTTCGATCCCCAACCTCTTGGCCTCCTCTATGTGGTCCGGCTTCTCCCTCCTGTAGAGAATTCCGCCGTGGACATAGGGGTTCAAGGTCTTCACCCGCCCTCCAAAACATTCGGGGAAACCTGTGATCTCGCTGATCTCTGTCACATCGAGCCCCGCATCCTTCAGGGCCCGCCATGTTCCCCCTGTACTCACAATCTCATACCCCAACTCTATGAGTTCTCTGGCAAACTCTACAATACCGCTCTTGTCGCTCACACTCAGAAGCGCTCTCATGAAAACCCTTTTTCTCCTGCTATTGTGTCGTGAGCCCCGCCCTGGAGGGGGAGCTTCCTGCTCCATCGGAGCTACCTCCGCAGAGATCGGTTGAGACTGGCCGCCTATCCCTTCCGATCCCTCAGTCAGCAGATGTGTAAGTAGATTATACTACTTTTTCTCTCTCTGGGAGTGGCACTTTTTGAGGTAGTAACTATAGGATTTTTGCACAAAATTGTCAATGATTGTCCATTGAAGAATTTTATATATCATAAGGGGAGAAGAAGATATAAGGGGTTCTGGTCTGGGAGGGTCCCCTACCCCTCTTTTAAGAGAAAGAGGATACAATCGGGGGAGTGAATTCAGAAGGAGGATCGGTTATGAGAGATGAGCGACTGCCGTGGCAACAGCCGAAGCCCAAGGAGGAGGAGCCCCAGATTGAGGAGCTACTCCAGAGGATTTTTGAGAGTCCCTCCTACAGGGTGGCCATAGAGGATCTCGACTTTCTCAAGAGCGACCAGACCCGGGGAGTTCGGCTCCAGCTGGACTATCTGAAGGCTGACCTCATCATGGCCGCCCATGGGATCAAACATACAGTTGTGGTCTTCGGAAGTGCCCGAATTAGGGAGAGACAGACCGCCATTAGGGAGCTGGAGAGGATTGAGAAGTTGATAGAGGAGAACCCGGAGTCCCGCCACCTTCTCAAGGAGCTCCGGACCGCTGAAAAGATGGTGGAGAAGAGTATCTGGTATGATGAGGCCCGAAAGTTTGGGAGATTGGTTGGGAAGAGCGGCAAGGGGCCCGACGACAGTACCCTAACTCTGATGACAGGGGGAGGGCCGGGTATTATGGAGGCGGCCAACAGGGGGGCCTTCGATGTGGGGGCCAAGAGCATAGGCCTCAATATCCAGCTCCCCCATGAGCAGTTCCCCAACCCCTACATCACTCCGGAGCTCTGTTTCCAGTTTCACTACTTCGCTATCCGAAAGCTCCACTTCCTCCACAGGGCCTGTGCTATGGTGGTCTTCCCAGGGGGGTACGGGACTCTGGATGAGCTCTTCGAGACCCTCACCCTCATCCAGACGGAGAAGAAGGGGGAGATACCTATCGTCCTCATGGGAAGGGAGTACTGGAACAGGGTAGTCAACTTTCCGGCCCTTGTGGAAGAGGGGACCATCTCCCCCCAGGATCTCCATCTCTTCACCTTCAAGGAGCGGGCAGAGGAGGGGTGGGAGTATATTCTCCAGTGGTACGAGAAGCGGGGGATCGACATTTTCAACGGCGATCTCGATGGGTAGAAGAGAGGAAAGGAGTCTGCCATGGCTAGGTATATCAAATGGTTCAGGGAGATCGGTATCGATGATGTGGCCGAGGTGGGTGGAAAGAATGCCAGCCTCGGGGAGCTCTATAACAACCTGACCCCCCTCGGGGTTGTTGTCCCTAACGGCTTTGCCGTGACGGCAGAGGCCTACCGCTACTACCTCGATGCCAACGGGATCTGGGAGCCCCTCAAGGAGCTCTTCCGCAATTTCAACCCCGACAATATCGAGGAGCTCCAGAAGGTCGGAGCCGAGGCCCGGAGATTGATTATGGAGGGAGAGGTTCCCGGAGATCTGAAGGAGGAGATCCTGGAGGGGTACAGGGAGCTCCGGAGGGAGTATGGGGAAGAGCTCTCCCTGGCCGTTCGGAGTTCCGCCACGGCAGAGGACTCTCCGACAGCCTCCTTTGCCGGGCAGAATGAGAGCTACCTCAACATCCGGGGAGAGGAGAATCTCCTCTGGGCCTACAAGATGTGTCTCGCCTCCAACTTTACAGATCGGAGTATCAGCTACAAATATACCCACGGATTTGATCCCCTCAAGGTCTATCTCTCGGTGGTCATTATGAAGATGGTCCGGAGCGATCTCGGCAGTAGCGGGGTTATGTTCAGTATCGATACCGAGAGCGGCTTCCAAGATGTGGTCTTCATAAACAGCATCTGGGGATTGGGGGAGAATCTGGTCCAGGGAGCGGTTGATCCGGATACATTCTACCTCCATAAACCCACATTCAGGGAGGGGTATCGGGCCGTCTTGAGGCGCTCCCTCGGTTCCAAGGAGCTCATGATGGTCCTCAGTGATGGGATGGAGAGGAGCAACCTAGCCCAGGAGTTCACCAAGAATGTCCGGACCCCTATCGAGAAGAGGCTGAAATTCTCCATTACCGACGATGAGGTCCTCCAACTTGGCCAGTGGGCCCTCCTCGTCGAGGAGCACTACTCCAGAGTCCGGGGACGCTATACTCCCATGGATATGGAGTGGGCAAAGGATGGGATCGATGGGAGGCTCTACATGGTCCAGGCCCGACCCGAAACGGTCCACTCCAAGGGAGAGGTGACGGAGTTCGAGATCTACCGCCTCTTGGAACGGGGGAAGGTCCTCCTGACAGGGAACGCTGTAGGGGAGAAGATCGGGGCCGGGAGGGTCTCCATTATGCACTCCATGGCGGAGGCCGATAAGTTTCGGGAGGGAGATGTTCTGGTGGCTCCGACAACCAGTCCCGACTGGGAACCTGTCATGAAGAGGGCCAGCGCCATAGTGACCGAAACGGGGGGGAGAACTTGCCACGCCGCCATTGTGAGTAGGGAGTTGGGAAAACCTGCCGTTGTCGGTGCCAAAAATGCCACCCGTATATTGAAGGAGGGGCAGGCCGTTACGGTGAGTTGTGCCGAAGGGGAGATTGGAAAGGTCTATGAGGGGATCCTCAAATATGAGGTGGAGCGGGTCGATATATCCCAGCTCCGCCGCCCCAAGACCAAGATTATGATGAATTTGGGTAACCCAGAGCTGGCCTTCTCCCTGGCCAAACTTCCTGTTGACGGAATAGGTCTCGCCCGGATGGAGTTTATCATCAGCAACTATATCAAGGCCCACCCCATGGCCTTCCGCCATCCAGAGATCCTGAGCGAGACGGAACGGGCCCTCCTGGAGGAGCTCTCCTTCCCCTTCGATGGCGATCTGGAGGAGTTCTTCATCAAGACCTTGAGTGAAGGGGTGGCCACCATCGCCAGTTCTGTCTATCCCAAAAAGTGTATTGTCCGTATGAGCGATTTCAAATCCAACGAGTACGCCAACCTCCTGGGGGGCCGCCACTTTGAACCCATTGAGGAGAATCCGATGCTCGGCTTCCGGGGGGCCGCCCGCTACACCCATCCCAACTACGCCGAAGGGTTTGAGTTGGAGTGTCGGGCCATGAAGAGGGCGATAGAGGAGATGGGTTTCACCAATATTGTCCTCATGATCCCCTTCTGCAGACGGGTTGAGGAGGCCCGACGGGTCAAGGAGGCCTTGGCCAGACATGGATTGGGAGGGGTGGAGCTCTATATGATGTGTGAAGTTCCCAACAATGTCATCCTGGTAGATCGGTTTCTGGAGATCTACGATGGGATCAGTATCGGGACCAACGATCTAACCCAGTTGACCCTGGGAGTCGATCGGGACAGCGAGATCATCGCCTTTGAATATGATGAGCGGGACCAGGGGGTGATGAAGATGGTCCAGATGGCCGTGGAGGGGGCCAAGAGGAAGGGAAAATACTCTGGCGTCTGTGGTCAAGCCCCCAGCGACTATCCCGAATATGCCCGCTTCCTTGTGGAGATCGGTATCGAGTCGATCAGCCTCAATCCAGATAGCGTCCTCAAGACAATTAAGTATATAGCTGAGGTGGAAGATGACCGTAGAGATTAGTTACGGGGCGGCAGAGGTTGTTACGGGCTCCTGCCACCTCCTCCAATTTGATGATGGGACCCGTCTCCTTGTGGATTGTGGCCTCTTCCAGGGGGTGGAGGAGTATAGGAACTATGAGCCTTTCGATTTCGATCCCGAGGAGATAGACTACCTCCTCCTCACCCATGGCCATCTGGACCATGTGGGGAGGGCCCCCCTTCTGGTCAAGGGTGGGTTCAAGGGGAAGGTTGTGGCGACTCCCGCCACCTTCGACATCGCCCAGATCGTCCTTCTGGACAGCGCCCGCCTCATGGAGGAGGATTACCGAACAGCCTACAGGAAAGCCCAGCGGAGGGGGGAGGAGGAGAGGGTCCGTCCCCCCCTCTACCGCCCAACAGATGTGAGGGAGTTCCTC
>JAADDW010000020.1 GCA_013153715.1 Campylobacterota bacterium
ACAAGGTGCCTACTTTCTCTTTGAATAAAAAAAGTTTTTTCAAATTTTGCCTACACTCTCTACACAAAACCTCTAAAAGCCCCATAAAATGGGGCTTCCTTTAGTGTAGTGTTCTCTATTTTCCCTACACTTTCCCTACACTGTTCCTACATTTTCCTACATGTGCCAATAACACTTCGTGTAGGATTAGTGTAGGATTGGTGTAGGGTTTGTGTAGCTTTTTTGCATCTCCCTACACTATCAAAATACCCATAAATTGGGACTTTTAAGCCAATAGTGTAGGGAGTGTATGGTAATTTTGCAAAACTTTTTTCAGAGCTTTTAACGCACCAGTTAAAATGAAACCAAACAGCCCCAAATACATCTCCTCTAAAGGAGAAAAACTACGGGTCCTGTTTAAAACTTTAAAATGGTACAGAGGCTCGTGAGCGCAGGAAATGAACACTCAAGCTGATTTTTTCTGGTTGAGGGAGTAGCAAATCGCTACCTTTTAAGATTTCTTTAAAACTACTAAAGCCACCAACTCGTTTATTATTTATTATATTGACTTCCTGCTCTTCGCCTAGGGTCTGAATTTTTTTCAGTCCCTTTTCATAACCGCTTTCGATACGGGGGGCGGTATGTGGAGGTGCTTTTGTTGACTTTTGTTGCCTTTTTCCTGTTGACTTTTGTTGACTTTTGTTGACTTTTCTTTTAAATCTTTAACACTAACAACCCACAAGAAGGACCCGTATACCTCCCTGAAGCCATAAGGTCATTGGACGAAGATGAAAAGGGGGTAAGAAAAGTTTACACCCCAGGCGGAGAGCAGGAAGTGAAAAGGACCCGCTTACTCCCTTAAAACTAAAATAACATGTCCATAGGTTGATTATAGCGTAGGTTAGAGTATAATAGAGTATCACCACTTGAGGGTTATCATGGAGTTCGAATACGATCCAAACAAGAGCGAAGCCAACAAGCAAAAGCATGGCATAGATTTTGAAGAGGCTAAAGCGCTCTTTGACCAAGTAGGCATCATCATCCCAGCAAAAAGTGAAAATGAAGAGAGGTGGATGCTTATCGCATATCTTGGTAAGCGTTGCTATAGTGCAATATTTACCCATAGAGGAGAGCGTATACGCTTCATAAGCGTAAGACGCTGTAGAAAAAAAGAGGAAAGGCTTTACGATGAAAAGCATAAAAGCTGAAGAGTTCGATAGAATGTTTGACGAAGGTGAAGACGTTACACAATACCTCGATACAGATAAGGCAATGAGCATTGAGGAGTTCAAGGAAAAGCTCAAACAAAAAACCGAAACGATCGACATCGATCTACCCGTTGAGATCGTTCAAAAAATAGATAGCGAAGCTAACAAAATCGGCGTGGCGAGACAAGCACTCATCAAAGTCTGGATCGTAGAACGTCTCAAAGAGGAACTCTCGAAGCCATTATGATGAAACAGACCGAAAGTAAAACAACGCAAGAGAGTGATGTAGAGATCTATATTGAGTTCAATAAAAAGAGCTTTCGCACCGTTGCCAAGACTTACAGCTACCTCCAGCGCCTCCTCAATAAAAAAATCGACCTCATCACCTCTCATAAAGGTGCGAATAAAAACATTATCGAAAACATCAAAAAAGAGACGATATGGATCAGCAAACCATGAGTTAGTATGCTGAACCGCCGCCCCTACTCCCCTCCGATAAAGCGGCTTTGACCTCTAAAGGATGAGGTGGCTTAAGGTTTCAAAATCCAAAAGTTTTGAAAATCAATGTTTTTTCAATACTTTTAAGGGCGGATTTTTTGACTCTTTGACTCATTCATCTTTAAGTTAAGCTACCCAACCTTAAAAACTCGATTTTTGACCTCATCTGCTTAAGTTTAGCGCAAAAAGTACCGCTCAAAACCTTAAAGGTTAAATTTCAGAAGTAGTAGCGTACTTTTTTATAAAAGTCTCTATGAGGAGGCTATTTAAGGATTTTCAAAGCGAAGATTTTTTGTAGTACGTTTTGTAGTATAAAACCGTTTCCCAAAACCTTAAAGTACCATAAAATCGGGCTTTCAAGCGATTTCATGGTGCGGGAGAGAGGACTCGAACCTCCACGCCTTGCGGCACCAGATCCTAAGTCTGGCGCGTCTGCCAGTTCCGCCACTCCCGCGCTTCTGGTACGCCCGCCAGGACTCGAACCTGGAACCTACGGCTTAGAAGGCCGTTGCTCTATCCAGTTGAGCTACGAGCGCAGTGGCACTTCTAGTTCTTAAAAGTAGTGGCACGCCCGAGAGGAGTCGAACCTCTAACCTACGGATCCGAAGTCCGTTGCTCTATCCAATTGAGCTACGGGCGCATCTGTCGGTTGTTTTGGGGCCTTGAAAGGCCAGGACCCAACATGGGGTGGATGACCGGACTCGAACCGGCGACCCCCAGAGCCACAATCTGGTGCTCTAACCACCTGAGCTACACCCACCATCATAAGAGAGTGGTCGGGGCGGAGGGATTTGAACCCCCGACCCCCTGGTCCCAAACCAGGTGCGCTAACCAGGCTGCGCTACGCCCCGCCAATCGGACTGAAATTATAGACTAAATCATCTCTTTTGTCAAGGGGAAAGGAGGCTCTACCTCCTGCGGTAGCGGCGCTCTCCCCTCTCTTCTCGTCCCCGTCTGAACCCCCTTCTGGTCCCCCTTCTCTGGTACTCTCGGGAGAGTTCCCTCTTCGTCCTTTCAAGGAGGTTCTCTATCTCCCTCAAACTCTTTCCGATCCGCTCGTTCCCTTCAATATTCTGCTCCTTCACCAAGAGGGAGGTGAGTTTGAGGGCTATGGTTGAGAGATCACTCTCTGCCTCTAGGAGGTTGAGGAGTTCTACCGCCTCTGTGGTCACCTCTTGAGAGAGGATCTTTTCTATAAGCTCCCTCTGTCTCTCGCCCTTGAGCTCGGTAGATGTTGGGATCTCCCTGTTGATGAGGGAGCTCCCTACCTCCTTCTGGATGCGGAGGAGCTGTTTGAACTCATGGGGGGTAACGAGGCTGATGGCCATACCTTCCCGACCGGCTCTTCCCGTTCTCCCTATTCTGTGGACATAACTCTCCGGGTCGAAGGGGATATGGTAGTTGAAGACATGGGTCACATCGCTAATGTCGAGGCCCCGTGCCGCCACATCGGTAGCAATGAGAATCTCTGTATGGCCATATTTGAAGCTCTTGATCACCTCTTCCCTCTGGCGCTGGACCATGTCGCCGTGGAGTCCTCGGGCGTTGTACCCTTGGGCGGCCAAAAATTGGGCAAGTCTATCGACTTCCGCTTTGGTACGACAGAAGATAATACTCTTCGTCGGATTTTTGTAGTCGAGGAGGCGCATGAGGGCTTCATCTCTCTCATGCTCGTCAACTACATAGTAGAACTGTTTGATATTCTTGTTGGTCACCTCCTTCTGGGTTATGGAGATGAATTCCGGGGAGTGGAGTATCTTCCGGGCCAACTCTTTGATGGCATCGGGCATTGTGGCGCTGAAGAGGAGGGTTTGGCGGTTGGTGGGGAGGTACTGGAAGATTGTCTGAATATCTTCCAGGAACCCCATGTCAAGCATCTCGTCGGCTTCGTCAAGGACAACAAATTGGGGGTTGAGCTCTATCTTTCCACTCTGGAGGAGGTCTAGGAGTCTCCCCGGAGTTGCAACAGCGACAGCGGCACTTTTCAGATGGGCTATCTGGCGGGCATAGGAACTTCCTCCGTAAACGGTTGCCGTCCGAATTCCCAAAAAGCGGCCCAGTCTGTATATCTCATCGCTTACCTGGGTTGCGAGTTCTCGGGTGGGGACAATGACAAGTCCCTCCACTCCTCCTGTGAGCTTGAGTTGGTTGAGGATGGGAAGGGCGAAAGCCGCCGTCTTTCCCGTTCCTGTGTGGGCCTGTCCCACAATATCTTTTCCCTGGAGGATAGGGGGAATAGCCGCCTTCTGGATCGGGCTCGGTTCTTTGAAGCCGGCTATATCGATGGCTTTCATTATCTCCGGTTTGAGATTGAAATCTCTAAATGTCATAATTCCTCTTTGTCTGAATTTCCTTGAAGGGCGAATCTGGTCGATCCAATTTGGGGAAAAGGAGATAACAGACGCCTCTTGCAAGGCTTGGCGTATTGTATCGGTTTTTACTTAAATGTAACTTATGTTGCTTTTGGGTAGAACTAAATATGGTAATATAAAAGTTGGAGTTAATATTCATTGAAGGAGAGAAAATGAAAGAGCTCAAAGATTTCAATCAGAAGGTCCATATAGAGTATCCAACAATATGGAGATACAAGGTGATTGGGGAAGATGCCCAGAAGACGAGGAAGGCTATCGAAAGTGTGACGAAGCGGCCAACGACCATCACCTTCTCTAAGCAGTCCAATAGGGGAAAGTATCAGAGTTTCAACGCCGATATAATGGTCCATTCGGAGGAGGAGAGGGAGCAGATCTATAGGGATTTGAAGGGGCACAAAGATATTAAGATGGTTCTATGATCTGGAGGGATCCCTCCTTCAGTCTGTAGCTCTCGAAATCCTGGGCGACGAAGGAGGGAGCGCTGTAGTGGCTCTCTATCTCCCTCTTGATGGGGGAGGGGTCCTCATCGAAACGGGGAGAGATATGGGTTGCAATAAGGTTCTTGACCCCAAAGCGGCTGGCCGTCAAGGCGAGTTCTCGGGCTGTTGTGTGGAGAAATTTCTTGGAGAGGTGGTCAAAGAGTTCCTGGGTATAGGTCGCTTCATGAATGAGGAGATCGAGTCCGGAGAGATAGTCGCCAAGGATAGCAGGTTCTCCATTGTCTCCCGCTATGATGAGGCGGGAGGGAGGAGTGGTCCAGCAGTAATCCTCAGGGAGATAGAGCTTTCCGTTGTAGAAGACTCTCTCCCCCCTTTTAATCTTTCAATAGAGCTCTCCAAATGGGAGTCCCTCCCGTCTCAACCTCTCCCCATCTAGATGGACGGTAGGGGCCTCCTCAATATAGAAGGCGTAGCTCTCGACAGAGTGCATGAGAGGGAGGGCCTTAATCTTGAGGGCTCCAAACTCTCCCCTCCAGCCTCCATAAATTTCGATCCACTCTATGGAAAATTGGAGGTTATCTATGGAGACATCTATGGAGCTCTCAACCATTTCCCGTACACCCTTGGGAGCGGCGATGGCGAGCGACTCCCTTCTTCCGTCCATCTTCATGGATGTGAGGAGCCCCGCGAGGCCGAAGGTGTGGTCCCCGTGGATATGGGTGATGAAAATTCCTCGGAGTCTGGAGCTGGTGAGATGGGAGAAGAGTATCTGGCGCTGGGTTCCCTCGGCACAATCGAAGAGATACCATCCCCTTTCTCCCTCTCTCTCTAGACCGATGGCAGAGCAGTTCCGTCTCTTCGTCGGTCTTCCTGCGCTGGTGCCGAGGAAGGTGATCCTCATCTCCTGAAATCTCCGCTCTTTCCTCCACTCTTTCGCTCAAGCTGAATCTCCGTGATTACCATCGCCTTATCGATGGCCTTAACCATGTCGTAGATAGTGAGGAGTCCGATGGAAACCCCTGTAAGGGCCTCCATCTCCACCCCTGTCCTCCCTTTGAGGCGACATTCGACGGTGAGGCGGAAACCGGGGAGATCAGGGAGTTCTTCAATATCACAATTTATAGAGGTGAGGAGGAGGGGGTGACACATCGGAATGAGATCCGGTGTCTTCTTGGCCCCCATAATAGCCGCTATGACCGCTGTATGGAGGACCGCCCCCTTCTTTGTTGTCTGGTCGATGACAGCTCGATAGGCTTCCGGACTCATAATAATCTTTCCGCTGGCTACAGCTATTCGCTGGCTCTCCTCCTTGGCTCCAACATCTACCATTTTGGGGCGCTGATGCTCATTGAGATGTGTCAGATCAGAGCTCATAATCTACCACCTTTGTCTCCGTTCCTCTCTCTTTCAACCACCGAACGATCTCTTGGTGGTAGGGATCGGTTCGGTATCTCTCCAAATCTTCACGGCTCTCGAAGGTTGTCACCAGGGCCAGATCGAAACTTCTCTCGCTCCTACTAAAATCTATTCCTACTTCAATCTCTCTGAGGACAGGAACTCTCCCTCTCATAGAGAGAAGCCGTTCTCGGGCACTTTGTGCTAAACTAAAATCTGGAAACCGCATGAAGACAATATGTCTCACCATTGAAGACCCTTTGAAGGAGATAGATTATGAAAAAATGGGTTCTTGCTATTGTACCACTTTTGCTCTTAGGGGCCCCTTGTGGCAAGTGTGAGCTCAATAAGGCGGAGATGCGGTGCGATTTCTATGTAGCCCGTCAGGGAGATCGGTCTCGGGTAGAGTCCTGTCGGGAGTATGCCGACTATCTCCACAAGACCCAAGTGTATGGAAAGGCGGCATGGTACTATCTCCTCTCGCTCCAGCCCGAAAAGGCTCTGGAGTCTGCCCAGAAGGCGGTAAAGATGGGTGAGGGATACGCCTATGAATATATGGGTGACGCCTATCTCATTCTTGGGAAGAGGGAGAAGGCAGAGGAGGCCTATAGAAAATTCTCCCAGAGCGTTGGGAATACCCATTTCTTTACATCTAAATCTTTTCCCATCTTGGAGAGGCTCTATACCCAATTTCCCCGAAGAGAGGCTGAAAAGATCCTAGAAAAATAACACTCTCTTAACTATCTTATAACTGGTCGATAACGGGGCTCTCGCTATACTTCTCCTATAACAAGATGAAGGAGGTGAGATGAGAAAAGGATTTTTTGGAGCCCTTGCCCTTGCTGTGGTACTCTTTGGAACTGCCCAAGCGGCTCCCGAAAGGATGGAAGGGTTCGGATTCCATGAGATGGAGGAGCATAGTGAAGAGATGGCCTACTCTTCTATCCCTTTTGATGAAGAGAATGAGACGATCGGTGAAATTGGTAGGCCCATCGAGCCTAAACCAGTTGTTGAAGTTCCCGAGCCAGTAGATGGAGAAGGTGAGGAGGGAGGAGCTATCATTGAAGAGCCCCCCTTCGATCCCGACCAACCTGACCATCCCGATGTCAACGGGTCCTTTATAAAACCTCTTCCTCCTGTTGAGGCTGGGCCCAAAGAGCCAGAGATGGAGGAAGAGGGTTTCTCTTCTATGCCCTATGATCCCGAAGCTCCCGATTTTGAAGATCACGGAATGGAAGGAAAAATGGAGCATGCTAGCTCATCTGCCCAAGCTATGGCCGATGATCATAGTGGAGAAGAGGGACATGGCGATTTCCATAACCTTTTAGAGGAGCTCCTCCATGATGAGACACTCCCTCCTGAGGTGAAAGATGTGCTCCACGATGTGAAGAAGGCGATTAAATTCTATGACAAAGAGGATCTCTTTGAAGACCTCAATATTACAAGCCTCGATGAACTCGTCAACAACCCAGACCTTCTCCAGGAGCTCGAAGAGCGGGTCAAAGAGGCTGAAGAGATGAGAAAAGAGGAGCTGGTCCACGCCCTTTTGAAGGATCAGGAGAAGGCGGAATACCCTATCAAAGGGTACTTTGTGAAAATCGGCCCTGGTCAGTATGATTGGATCTATGTGGCGGCAAATGGGAAAGTTTACAAGCTAGTGGGGGTCAACCCAGAGACAGGTAATTTCCAATATAGTCCCTATGATGGAGTTGTGGAGATTCTCGACGATGGGAAGATCAAGGTTGGTGATGAGGTGAAGAAGGGGCTCCCCTTTGTCAAATATGATGATCCTGATGAAGATGGATTTGATTGGGTTGTCATTCTCAATGGAAAGCCCTACAAGCTTGAGGGATTTGATTTTGACGAGGCAAGCTTTGTCTATACCCCTGTCGATGGTGTTGTCGCCCAAGAAGAGGGTGATAGTGTCGAACTCCTTCCAGGACAAGCGGGTTAATCCCCCCGCTTGATCCACCTTTTAAGAACCCTCCAGCTCTCTTCCATATCCAAAATATCTCCATGATCGCTTTCCCTGATGACCACCACCTCTCGGAGATTTTTAATATGGGGTTTCAGGAGTTCCCATGTGCTCCGAGGAGTTGTCCGATCCTCTTCTGCCAGCATAACATAGGTAGGACTCTCTACTCTTTCGATGAAGCGGTAGGTCTCGAAGGGGTGGCGGAGGAGGAGTTTGATAGGGAAGATGGGGTAACGCAGTTTGGCGAGATGGGTGATGGAGTGGTAGGGAGTGATGAGGATGACTTTCTCAACGGAGTCTCCCCCGTGGGCCGCTACGAAGGCCGCCACAGCTGTACCGAGGGAGCGGCCCACTATAATATTTTTATCCCCCTTGAAACGGTGGAATATGGTGAGGGCCCCTTTGAAAAGGGTCTCTTGGGAAGGCTTCCCCTGGGATCTCCCATAGCCTGGATAGTTCATCGCCACGATGTCGATCCCTTCTAGCCTCTGGGCGAGGGTGAGGAATTCCAAGGCGTTATCGGCATTTCCCCCAAAATAGAAGAGCCTTTTTCCTCCTCTCCCCTCCAGGAACCCCACTTCAAGTCCGTCGATGAAGGTTCTCCTCCCCCCTGGAGGGAGGGAGACCTCTCGGGGGGCCAGATCTGTTCGGAAGATGAGGGAATCTTGGAAGAGAAAGAGATAGAGGAGGGAGATGAGATAGCTAAGAGAGGCGGTGCTTATAGTCGCAATAATCAAATTTTTTGACAATTTCCAACTCTCCATTTTCTCTCAAGATGGCGAGGGAGGGGAGTCGAATACCGTTGAATGTTGTATTCTTGACGAAGGTGTAGTGGATCATATCTTCAAAGATGATCTTGTCTCCCCGTTTGAGGGGATGGTCGAAGCTGTAATCTCCAATAATGTCGCCTGCGAGACAGCTATTTCCCCCCAGGCGGTAGATATACCCTCCCTCCGAAGGTTCCTTGGCTCCCCGAACCCGTGGTTTGTAGGGCATTGCAAGGACATCGGGCATATGGGTCTCCGCCGAGGTATCGAGGATAGCTATATCCATTCCGTTATGGACAATATCGATAACCGTCGCCACCAGGACGCCGGTCTCCCACCCTACAGCCTCTCCAGGTTCCAGATAGACCTGGAGATCGTACTCCTCTCCGAACTCCCTAATCAACTTTACCAGGAGTTCCCTATTGTATCCCTCTTTCGTAATATGGTGCCCCCCTCCGAAATTGACCCATCGACAGCGGGGGAGGAACTCTCCAAACCTCTCTCTCACCCCTTCCAGTACTTTCTGGAGGCTCTCGGCACTCTCTTCACAGAGGGCGTGGAAGTGGAGCCCTTCCAGGCCATCGTCCCACTGAAACTCCTTTCTGGTGACACCGAGACGGCTGTAGGGGGCACAGGGGTTGTAGAGGTCGATTGGGGCCGCACTCACCTCCGGATTGATCCGTATTCCGAGGGAGCAGTTATGGGATTGGGCTATCTCTTTGAAGTGGTGGAGCTGGTAGAGGGAGTTGAAGATGATGTAGTCGCTCATCTTCGCAATGAGGGGAAACTCGTCATCCTTGAAGGCTGGAGAGTAGGTGTGGACCTCCTTCCCCAACTCCTCGAAGGCGAGCTGGGCTTCCCAGAGCCCGCTGGCGGCCGCCCCTGCAAGATACTCTCCCACCAGGGGGAAAGTACTCCACATGGCAAACCCTTTGAGGGCGACGATTATTTTTGCCCCCGATTCCCTTTCGATCTCGTCGAGGATCTCCAGATTTCTCCGGAGGAGGCGCTCCTCACAGATGTAGCAAGGGGTGGGAATACGGTGGAGCACCTCTTCGATACCCCTCTCCATCAGCCTATCTTTTCGTTGGGGTCAAGTTCCTCAATGTGCCATGGAAGTCCCTGGCGCTGGAGCTCCTCCATGAAGGGGTCCGGATCGAACTGTTCCATATTCCAGACTCCGGGCTTATGCCACTTGCCCTCCAGCATCAACTTGGCCCCGATCATCGCCGGAACCCCTGTCGTATAGCTGACACACTGGCTATAGACCTCCTTGTAGGCCTCCTGGTGGTCACAGATGTTGTAGATGTAGATTCTCCTCCGTTCTCCATCTTTGATACCCTCACAGACCACACCGATATTGGTCTTCCCTTTGGTCCTCGCTCCGAGACTGGCAGGGTCTGGGAGGAGGGCTTTGAGGAGGTGGAGGGGGACCACTCTGCACCCATCGACCTCCACGGGATCTATTCTTGTCAATCCCACATTATCGAGGACCTTGAGGTGGGTCAGATAGCTCTCGGAGAATGTCATCCAGAAGCGGATCCGTTTGAGCCCCTTAATATGTTTGACCAGAGACTCCTCCTCTTCATGGTAGAGGAGATAGCTCTTTTTGGGGCCGATTTCTGGATAGTTCCAGACCATACTGATCTCCATGGGTTCCGTCTCGATCCACCTCCCATTCTCCCAGTATCTCCCCTTGGAGTTGACCTCCCTGATATTGATCTCCGGATTGAAATTGGTGGCAAAGGGGTAACCGTGATCCCCTGCATTACAGTCCAGGATGTCGATATATTCGATAACATCGAGGAGATGTTTCTGGGCATAGGCGACGAAAACATTGGTCACTCCTGGGTCGAAACCGCTCCCGAGAAGGGCCATAATTCCCCGTTGTTGAAAGGGTTCGTGGAGGGCCCACTGCTCCTTGTACTCGAATTTGGCTGTGTCAGGGTGTTCATAATTGGCGGTATCGAGGTAGTCAACCTTGGTCTCCATACAGGCTTCCATAATGGTTAAATCCTGGTAGGGAAGGGCCACATTGATGACAATGTCCGGCTTCACAAGGTTGATGAGGTCGATAAGCTCGTTGAGATTGTCGGCATCGACCCTCGCCACATCGATCCGCCTATTCCACTTGTCGAGAATTTCGTCTCGGATCTCCTCACACTTGGCCAATGTTCTACTGGCCAGGGTAATACTCTGGAATGTATCGGGATTGAGGGCGCACTTGTGGGCGACGACCCGTCCTACTCCTCCTGCGCCGATAATGAGAACCTTGCCCATCTCTCTCCTTTATTTAAGTGAATTAAACATAGATGTCTATCTTTCCCTTCCGCCCTCTCTTGGAGGCGGTTACCCCTTTCTTCTTTTTCCTCTTTCCCTTCTTTTTGTATTCGCCCCAAATATTGTAAGGATGGCGCTCGTCTGTCACTCTGTAGGTTGTTGTGATCTTTTCGATAGATGGTAGAGGCTTCATTGGAAAACCTTTCCCATTTTTTCCTATTGTACCCTATTTTTGATGCGCTCAATCCCGAGGAGAGGTCTCCGTTGGAGGTCTGGAAACTCTTTGACCCCCTTCTGGTGGCACCCCGTACAGTTTCCGTAGAAGAGGGCCGCTCCCTCCTGAACCCACTCTCTATGGGAAGGGGTCTCTCCGTGGAGTGTCGCAATATAGGCCGCTATCTTTCGGGCTTCATCTTCTTTCACATATCCTCCCTCCATCTTTGTAGGGAAGCCGAGACTCTCTGAACCTTCCATAATTACATGGAAAGTATACTCTTCCACCAAGTGGGGGGAGCTGGGATCCAACTGAAGGGTTTCCTCCTTTTTCCGATTTTCTCCTCTCTCTTGGAGATGTTCCCTTCCCCCCTTGAAGATAAGGGCTATGACCAGAAGGAGAAAGGGGAGTATGAGTAGAAGTGTCCGTTTCATCTGGAAAATTGTAGCAAAATGTGACTTTGGATACATATCCAGAGAAGATGATGTGTTAAGATATGCAAAAAGTTTTGAAGGAGCGCCTATGGAAACGATCAATGTGGTCTGTCCCAACTGTCTGGCTGTTAACCGCCTCCCCAAGAAGAGTTTCTACACCAAGGCCAAATGTGGAAAGTGTGGGTACAATCTCCTCGACACCCATCCTGTCGAACTCACTCCCGAGAGTTTCGAGACCATGATTACTAAAAACGATATTCCTGTCATCGTCGATTTCTGGGCTCCCTGGTGTGGACCGTGTCAGATGATGGCTCCCGCCTTTGAAGATGCCGCCAGCCGTTTCGCCCTCAAGGCCAGATTTGCCAAGGTCAATACAGAGGAGTATCCCCAGTTAGCACAGCCCTTTGGGATCAGGGGAATTCCGACGATGATCGCTTTCAAACATGGTCAGGAGTTGGGTCGTGTCAGTGGGGCTCTCAGTGCGGAGCAGATAATTCAGTGGGTCAGCAGGTTTCTCTGATGTGAGGGTTTCGGGCGGGCGCCCGAAACCTTACTTCTTCAACTTGGCGATATAGTCGGCCAGTGCCTCAATGTCTGCGTCGCTGAGGCTCGCCACCTGTCCCTTCATGAGCATTCCCATACCGTAAACATTGCGTGTTCCGGCTTTGTACCCTTTGAGGGCTTCGATAGTTTTCGCTTTATCCCAACCTGCGATGGGAGCAGACTTTCCGAGGGCCTGTTTTTCACCATTGGCACCGTGACATCCGGCACACTTTTTGTAGAGAGCCGCACCATCGGCCGCCATGAGAGTTGAAGCTACAAGAGCACTGAGTGTGAGTACAGCAAACTTTTTCATCTTATCCTCCTTTGGTAGAGATTTATTGGAACGGGGCAGAGCCCCGTAGGCTCAATTCATTAACAGCTGGGAACATTCCCGCTGTCGCTGGCATACTCATAGGCAAAATCGTAGATATGTTTGAGCTGACCAGGTTTCAGGTATCCCTTTTTGTAGTTGGGACAGATTTTCTGGATCTCATCCTCAAATTTGCCCTCTTCATTGATCTCTTCCCACTCATCTTGGGTATGCTTTGCGGCAAACTTAGCACCGTTGAAACCGCAGACCTTCTTCAGCTTCTTCTGATAGATTTTCTGCCCTTTGCTGGCATCTGCAAAGGCCGCGGTTGTGATGAAGCTCGCTCCAAAGAGTGCCGCTAGGAGCAGAGTGGCGATCTTTTTCATCTTCCCTCCTTGTTTAGGTGTTGTAAGAGTATTATAGGAGATAATTGTGGATTAATTGTGAGTCTATCGAATCCTCCCAATAACTTTATAGCGGTTCCAATAGATCTGGAGGATGATCTCCAACTCATCTGGATCCACTTGGTGGCGGTAGATCTTCCGCCCCTTGACAAGACTCCTCTCAGGATCGGGATTGAGGAGTTGCTCTCTCATGGCCCCCTTGACTCCCCGCTCACTGCTGTAGTGGAGGAGATAGTCGAAGAAGAGGGGCTTGAGGGGGAGCTGGATCCGATTGTGGCACTCTCCACACCGCCTCTCCAAGAGATCTCCCCGTGCGAGGAGGAGTCCGACCAGCAGGAGGGCTATCACTCTCTCCATAGGACGGTGACCTCCGTGTACTCGTTGAGTTCCGACTCGATCTTTATTTGGAGACCGAACTCCTTGGCGATCATATAGACAATATGCATTCCTATTCCAAATCCCCCCTCCGCTTTGCTCAACCGTTTATACCGCTCGAAGATCTCCTTGATCTGCTCTTTGGGAATTCCGACTCCGCTATCCTTGACCCTGAAACCTCCCCTGAATGTATAGACCTCAACCTTTCCCCCTATTTTGTTGTATTTGATGGCGTTGGAGAGAATATTGTCCACGAGGCGGGAGATCTTCTTCCGGTCGGCACGGAGGGTCGATGGGGCGAGATGGAGACGGAACTCCACTTTTTTACTCTGGGCTAGGGGTTTGAAGTAGTCGGTCCGTTGCCTCAAAAGCTCTGCCATATCGATTGTCTCAATTTTGGATGGGAGCCGTTCATGGAGGAGGAGATAGGTGAGGTCGTTGTAGATTGTGGCTATTGTCCTGGCGGCTATCTCTATCCGTCTGATCTTTTTGAGGAGCCTCTCATCGTCGCTCTCTATTGTCTCTATATTGGTCAGAATTGTACTCACAGGGGTATTGAGCTCATGGGTTGTATCTTTGATGAAGTCGTTGAGGAGCATAATGGAGTTCCGCATGGGACGGAGGAAGAGGCGGACCAGAAAGTAGCCGATGATCGCCATGAAGAGGAGGAAGAGGGAACCGAAGAGGACAATGTTGGTCAGGGCCCGCCTCAACCACTTCTCATCATCATCTATCTCAATAATGACATACTTGGCCCCCAGATAGTAGAGCTCCGGCTCTTTGATGAAGTAGATATACTTGCCACACTTGTAGAGGACCTGGTGAAATTTGATCTCATGCCGATGGATGAGGGAGAAGATCTGGGTATAGTCGGCGTCGTAGATGGCCGATCGGAAGCTGGAGTAGCGGGGGTAGTAGTTGTCCTCTAGAAGACTCTCGTGCATCTGTCGGATTCTATGGATAACATCTTTTGCGTGGTTCTGGAGTTTGGGGAGGTGGAGGTTGAGGGCCAGCTCCTTTTCAAAACGGAAGTACATGAAGGAGGCGAGGGAGAAGATAATCACGGTGAGGAAGATGTAGAGGGTAAGGAAGGAGAGGAGGGTACGCCGCTCACTTGATAAATTTATACCCATACCGCTTGATACTCTCTATCCGCTCTTTCCCTAGATATTTTCTCAAGTTTTTGATATAGGTTCTCAGGGCCATATCACTTGGGGTCTCCCCATACTCCCAGAGGGTATCGTAGATCTTCTCGTGGCTGATCTTCTCATTAGGGTGTTTGAGGAAGAGTTTGAGGAGGGCTGTCTCCTTCTGGTTCAGGGAGACAGGCTCCCCATCTATGTAGAGGGTGTCGCTCTCCAGATCGAAGTAGCGGTGTGGGTCGATCTCTATCTGTTCCTTTTTTCCAAACTCCCGTTTCAAGAGGGTCTCCATCCTCAGGAGGAGCTCCTTGAGGGCAAAGGGTTTGCGGATATAGTCGTCACAGCCGCTCTTGAACCCCTTTTCCAGATTCTCCACACTATCGAGGGATGTGATGAAGATAGCGGGAGTGTCTGTCTGGGAGCGGACCTCCTTGAGGAGTTGGAAACCGTCGATACCCGGAACCATAACATCGAGGAGGAGGAGATCGTAGTTCCTCTCATAGATCTTCTCCAGGGCTTCATCCCCTCTATAGACACTCTCTACCTCAAACCCCCGCTCTTCCAGATACTCTTTAATTGTCTCGCTGAGGCTGAGATCATCTTCCAATAGCAGTACCTTCCCTTTCACCCTCTTGCTCCTTTATGATATTATAGTGTAAAAAAATTGAAGGGGGGCCATGGGGTGCAGGGTCTGCAGGCGGGGGGAGCTCTTCTACCTCTTCGGTTTCGGATTGGCTGTGACAGCTTTCAACTATTTGACATTTGGTTGTCTCCAGATAGGAGAGCCCAGTGCCTACGGGATGCTCATCCTCGGACTGGGAACTATGATTATGGGAGCCTTCATGAAGGCCCGAAGGTAGAGTATGGAGAATAGGGAGATTGCCAGACTCTTTCACAACTACGCCGACCTTCTGGAGATCAAGGGAGAGAATCCCTTCAAAATCAGGGCCTATCGCAATGGGGCTCGGGTTATCGAAAATTTGGGGAGATCTGTGGAGGAGCTGGTCAGAGAGGGTTTCGATCTTCGGAAGTTACCCGGAGTGGGAAAGGATCTGGCGAGCTATATTGAGGAGATTGTGAAGGAGGGGCGGTTTGGGAAGTTGGAGGAGCTGGAGAGGGAGATCCCTCCAACACTTCTGGAACTCCTCACAATTGAGGGATTGGGACCAAAGAGGGTGGGAGTCCTCTACCGACAGCTCGGTATTACCTCCTTGGAAGGGTTGAGGAGGGCTCTGGAAGAGGGGAGATTGGAGGGGGTTCCTGGCTTCGGCCCCACCCTTATCGGGAAGATCAAGAGAGGGATTGAACTCTCCAAGAAGGCGGGAAAGCGGTTTCTCTGGAGCGAGGCCCGGGATTATGCCGACGATCTGGTCCGCTATCTCAACCAGATGGAGCTGGAGCGTATTGTTGTGGCCGGGAGTTTTCGGAGGAAGAGGGAGACTGTAGGGGACCTGGATATTCTGGTGACCGGTGGAGATGGGGAGAGGGTGATCGACCACTTTGTCACATATCCCAGGGTCCGAGAGGTTCTCTCGGCGGGGACCACCCGATCCAGTATCGTTCTGGAGAATGGCCTCCAGGTTGACCTGAGAAGTGTTCCCCGGGAGAGTTATGGGAGTGCCCTCCTCTACTTTACAGGCTCGAAGGCCCACAATATCGTTGTGAGGCGGATCGCTTTGGAGAGGGGGCTCAAAATCAATGAGTATGGTCTCTTCCGGGGAGAGGAACGGATCGGAGGGGAGAGTGAGGAGGAGATCTATAGGGAGATAGGTCTCTGCTTCATCGAACCAGAGCTCCGGGAGGATCGGGGAGAGATTGAGGCCTGTCGGGAAGGGAGACTTCCAGAACTTGTGGAGCTCTCAGATATTCGGGGGGATCTCCACCTCCACACCCTCTACAGCGACGGAACGAGCTCCATTAGGGAGATGGCCCTTGCGGCCAGGGAGAGGGGATATAGCTACATCGCCGTTACAGACCACTCCAAGAGGTTGACAGTCGCCCACGGCCTCGATGGGAGGAGGCTCCTCCAGCAGATAGAGGAGATAGATCGGCTCAACGGAGAGCTGGACGGAATTACGATTCTCAAAGGGATAGAGGTCGATATTTTGGAAGATGGGAGCCTCGATCTGGAGGACGATCTCCTGAAGAGGTTGGATGTTGTGGTGGGGGCGGTCCACTCCAAATTCAATCTCTCCAGGGAGCGGCAGACCGAGAGGATTTTAAAGGCCTTCGAGAACCCCTACTTCGATATACTCGCCCACCCGACAGGGAGAATTATCGGTCAGCGGGAGCCTATGGAGCTGGATATGGAGAGGATCTTGGAGAGGGCCAAGGAGCTCGGAGTTCTCCTGGAGATCAACTCCCAACCCAACCGGTTGGACCTCAGGGATATAGATATTCAGCTGGCCAAGGAGATGGGGATCCCCTTGGTTGTGAGTAGTGATGCCCATACCCCTTTCTCCCTCCACTATATGGAATATGGGATCAATCAGGCGAGGCGTGGGTGGTGTGAGAAGGGAGATATAGCCAACACGGCACCCCTTCCGGAATTTTTGGCAACTCTGAGGAGAAGGAGATGATAGAGACACCCTTTCTAGCCACTGACGGCATTATCAAAATCTATGATCGGGGTCGGTTCCAAGGAATTGTCCTCATCGAGCGGAAAAACGATCCAAAAGGAATAGCCCTTCCCGGGGGATTTGTTGAGGTGGGAGAGTCTGTGGAGGAGGCTTGTCGTCGGGAGATGAGGGAGGAGACGGGATTGGAGATTGTGATCGAGAGACTCCTGGGAGTCTATAGCGACCCCCGGAGGGATCCCCGCTTCCATGTGGCCAGTGTGGTCTTCGTAGGCCGTTCCTCCGGAGTTCCCCGGGGAGGCGACGACGCCAAGCGGGCCTTTGTAGTCCCCATCGAGGGGATCCCGTGGGAGGAGCTCCTCTTCGACCACGCCCAGATTTTGCAGGATTTTATCTGAAGGGAGAGAGATGACCGATTTCTTCACAAACCCCAATGTGATCTTTTACATTGTCGCCTATCTGGTTGGGGGGATCCCCTTTGGCTACCTTCTGGCAAAAATCTTTGCCGGAGTCGATATTCAGAAGGAGGGGTCCCAGAGCATAGGGGCTACCAATGTTCTCCGAGTTGTCCGCAAAAAAGATGAGGCTCTAGCCAAGAGATTGGCCCTGGCGACGGTTCTCTTCGACGCCCTCAAGGGAGCTGTTCTGGTCCTCATCGCCAAGTGGATGGGCTATCCTGTGGCTGTCCAGTGGCTCATCGGTATCATGGTTGTCCTCGGCCACTGCTACAGCCCCTTCCTCAAATTTGAGGGGGGAAAGGGGGTGGCTACGGGGATGGGAGTCCTCCTGACCCTCCTCCCCATCGAGACCCTCATCGGTATTGCCGTCTGGGGAGTTGTGGCGAAGACCACAAAAATATCGAGCCTCGCCTCCCTCTCGGGATTGACTGCTGTCGTCCTTTCCAGCTTCATTATCCACCCCGAACTCCCTGAAGTCCGTTCCCACGCCCCCCTTCTCATTCTCGCCTTCATCATCTTCTATAAACACCTCCCCAATATCTACCGCCTCATTACAGGGGAGGAACGGAAGGTGGTGGAAGGGTGAGGGTCGCCATTGAGGGGCTCTCTTTCGAGGCCATTATTGGACTCCTCCCCGAGGAGCGGCGGAAACCCCAAGAGGTTGTTGTAGACCTCCTTCTCGAATATGACTACAGACCCGACCACTTTCTGGATTACGCCGAGGCGGCTCGGATCGTAGAGAGACACATTAGAGAGGGGAAATTTCTCCTTGTGGAGGAGGCTCTCACCTCTCTCGTTCCTATTCTAAAGGAGAGCTTTCCTTCCATTAAATATATTGAAATTTCCCTCTCCAAGCCCAAAATTCTCCCCAGTGGTGTTCCCAAAGTGACAATTAAGCGTACATTTATATAAAAATAAGATTAAAATTTATTAAAAATGAGTTTAAATTGTAACCGAGTTGTGCTATAATTTTGGCAATCCTTAAAAAAAGCTAAGGGGCCGACAGATGCGTATCCTTATTGTTGAAGATGAAGTCACACTCAACAGGACACTGGCAGAGGGACTCAAGGAGTTTGGATATCAGAGCGACATCAGCGAGAGCCTGAAGGATGCCCAGTACTATCTGGATATACGGAACTACGATCTCATTCTTGTCGATTGGATGCTCCCCGATGGGAGTGGGTTGGAACTGGTGACCCAGGTGAAGCAGGACAACCCGAAGACAATTATCATCGTCCTCTCGGCACGGGACGATAAAGAGAGTGAGATCGAAGCCCTCAGGGCAGGGGCTGATGACTATATCCGCAAACCCTTTGACTTCGATGTGCTGGTGGCAAGAATTGAGGCTCGGCTCCGATTTGGTGGAAGCAGTATTATAGAGATCAAAGACCTCATCATCAACCCTGAAGAGGAGAAGATCATCTTCCGAGAGCGGGAGATAGAGTTGAAGGGGAAACCCTTCGAGGTCCTTACCCATCTGGCCCGCCACAAGGATCAGATTGTCTCCAAGGAACAGTTGCTCGATGCCATCTGGGAGGAGCCTGAACTGGTGACTCCCAATGTGATCGAGGTGGCCATCAACCAGATCCGTCAAAAGTTGGATAAGCCCCTAGGAATTCAGACCATCGAGACGGTTCGCAGACGGGGATACAGATTTTGTTATCCTCGCAAAGCCTGAAGAGTAAACTGCTGTGGCAGTTGATCTTTGCCTCAGCAGTTCTGGTAGGGGTCTTCTCCACGATCCTCTACAATTTCATCAAAACCTCTATCTACGAGGAGGCCAAGGATCAGCTCCTCAAACAGGCCCATTATATTGTCTCCAACTCCCCCGAGAAGTTGGACACCTCCTATCTGAAGACCCTCGATATTTCGGTCAAGATCATCCCGAAGCCCCGATATATCGACGATATAACCGTCATCAAGAGTAGAGAGGGGGAGAGGACCTATCTCCTCCTCTACTACCCCTACAACTTTGAGGAGCAGAGTTTTCTCTTCCTCAAAAAAGATGTGAGTTCCATCGAGGAGTTCCTCGATCAGCTCCTCCAATATATTGTTGTCACACATATCATCACCTTCTTTTTCATCATCGCCTTGGCCTATTTCATTTCAAGCAATATCTCCTACCATATTGAACGGCTCACAGTGAAGCTCTCCAAGTTGAACGAGGAGGTTCTCCAACCCATCAAGACAAGGGATCTCCCTGTAGAGTTCCAGCCCCTCGGAAAGTCGATCAATATCCTCATCAAGAAGGTCAAAACCTATATCAAATACCAGAAAAAGCTCTTTGTCGGTGTGGCCCATGAACTGAAGACCCCCTTGGCCGTCATCAAGTTGAAGAATGAGGTCGCCCTCCTCAAGAGACGCTCTCCCGAGGAGTACATAGAGACCATCAAGCTCACCCTTAAGACGGTTGACGAGATCAACAAGATGATTCAGAACCTCTTGAGAATTGGACGACAGGAGGGGGATCAGTTTGAGAATCCTGTAACCCTCGACATCATCGACTATCTGAGGGAGAAGAGCAACAACTATAGACTCCTAGCCGAGAGCGAGGGAAAGAGGTTGGTAACCGACCTCCAGCCCAAGAGCTATGTTATCTCCATTCAGCCCACCCTCCTCAACCACATTATCCAGAACTTCGTCCAGAATGCCATCAAGTTCACCCCTCCAGGAGGGACCATCACCCTCAAGAGTACCCCCATCACCAACGGGTTGAAGATAGAGGTTATCGATGAGGGACCCGGGGTCAATGAGAAAGAGGATCTCTTTGCCCCTTTCAAACGGTTCGGTTCCCAGAGCGGAGTGGGACTCGGTCTCTTTCTGGCCAAGAGTGCCGCCGATGCCATGGGTGCTTCTGTTTCGGTGAAGAACAGGAAGGATCGAAAGGGAACGGTTGCCACCCTTATCATCCCTGCAAAGCTCGTCTGTCCCCTCTGTTAAAGTTGTTTTAAGGCAAATTGGGTTATAAATCGGTTTACTGAAACCCCAAACGAGGAGAGAGAGATAGATGTCACTACTCATTAATGAAGAGTGTATAGCCTGTGATGCGTGTCGAGAGGAGTGCCCCACAGGGGCCATTGAAGAGGGTGATCCCATCTATGTCATCGATCCGGACCGCTGTACCGAATGTGTCGGTTTCTACGACGAGCCGGCCTGTGTCGCCGTCTGTCCCGTAGATTGTATCGTTCCCGATCCAGACAATATAGAGACTATGGCGGAGCTCAAACTCAAATACCAGCAGATAGTGGCTGAAGAGGAGTAATGGCCCGCCGCACCGCCGTCATCGACATAGGCTCCAATTCAGCCCGAATGATTATAGTGGAGCGGACCAGCCGCTTCGGTTTCTACCTCCTGGAGGAGGTGAAGAGTCGGGTGAGGATTGGGGAGGGGGCCTATGAGCATGGCGGCATCCTCCAGCCCGAACCGATGGAGCGGGCCCTCAAAGCCCTCAGAGATTTTCTCTCCATAGCCCACCACTTCAAGGTCCGTAAAATTCTCTCCATCGCCACATCTGCCTTGAGGGACGCTCCCAATAGGGATCTCTTCCGTTCCCGGGTGAGGCGGGAGCTGGGGCTCAATATCAAGATTATCGATGGGGAGAGTGAGGCACTTCTGGGAGGGATTGCCGCCGCCAACCTTCTCCCCGTGGAGGATGGGGTAACCATCGATATAGGGGGTGGGTCAACAGAGCTCGCCCTCATCAGGGGGCGGGAGGTTGTGGAGACCCTCTCCCTCGATCTGGGAACGGTCCGCCTCAAGGAGCTCTTCTCCGACAAGAGCTCCCCTATTGAGGAGGTGGTCGCCTTTGTCAGAAGAGAGATTTCGAGGGTTCCCGAAACATTTAGATCGGAAAGGGTCATCGGTATTGGAGGGACGATACGGGCCCTCTCCAAAGGGATTATGGCCAAGAATAACTACCCTTTGGAGAGGCTCCACGCCTTCACCTACAGGGTCTCCGACGAGATCAAGTTCATAGAGAAGATCATCGAGGCTCCCGTCTCCAAATTGAAGAAGTACCATATCAAACGGGATCGCTACGATACCATCAAAGAGGGGACTCTCATCTTCAAGGAGCTCCTCTCCTATTTGGGGGCCGAGGAGGTGGTTACCAGCGGAGTCGGTATTCGGGAGGGACTCTTCCTCAAGGATCTCCTCAGGAACAACCGCTACCGTTTCCCCAACAATTTCCAACCCAGCGTTAAGAGCCTCTTGGACCGCTTCTGCATCGACATTGAGGGGAGTCGCTGTCTCTCCAGATTGGCCAAGAGATTGTACAGCCAGTTAGCCCCCCTCTTCGACCCTGAAGGGGAGTATGAGGAGGTCCTTCTCATTGCCGCCAAACTCCTCAATATCGGGACCCGAATCGACTTCTACGACCACCACAAACACAGCTCCTATATTGTGATGAACGACCTCCAATACCGCCTCACCCACTCCCAGATAGCCACCATAGGGACCCTCGTCCGTTTTCACAAGAGGAAGCTTCCCTCCAAATCCCACCTAAAACCGATTGCGGAACTCCTTCCGGAGGAGGAGATTATCAGGTGGCTCAGCTTCATTCTCTCCCTTGCCGAAACACTCAACAGGGATAGGAGTTGCCCCGAATTCCAGGCCTACTACGAGGATATGCTCCTCCTCATTTTGGTCCGAAGACCCCTCTATCTGGCCCAGGAGGGGTTGAAGGAGCTGGAGAAACCTGCCCCTCTGGCCGTTAGAATCGTTGTCCAATCATGAACTCGAAGCTGGCTGTCCTGTCTCCGGGTTTGTCGTTGAGGGCCTTGGCGAAGATGAGTTGGATCGGTCCCATGGGGGAGACCCACTCCAGAGCGACCCCCGTTCCACTCCGAGTGATCTCGGTATAGCTGTCCTCTCCAATACCTCCGTAGTCGAGGAAGAAGGTCATACGCATATTCTTCTGGGCGTTGAGGGGGATGCTGGCTTCGGCTGAAGTGACAAACATCTCCCGACCTCCAATGAGCCGCCCCTCCTCATCTTTGGGGGAGATGGAGGCGATCTGGTACCCTCTGATTGTCCTGATCCCTCCTAGGAAGAAGCGTTCAAAGACAGGGAGGTACCCTCTATCTTCGATATAACCTATCTTTCCTTTGAGCCGCAGGATGAGGTCGTAATCCAGATAGTCCTCAAGGCCCAAGTAATAGGCGCCCTTGAGGTAGTACTTGATGAACTCCTCGTCCCCTCCGATCCCGGCATACTCGACAGAGGCGCTGGCGGCGATACCGTGTCTGGGGAGGAAGTAGTCGTCGGTGTTGTCAAAGATAATTGTGGGGGTGAGGGAGCTCTTGGTGTAGCGTCCCTCTTGGAAGTAGATACTATCGTAGGTGACATCACTCAACTTGTTGCTCTCATAGGCGTAGGTAAGGGAGCCAGAGAGGTGGCGGGTGAATTTACGCCCCACCGAAACGGAGACCCCCTTTCGCTCCTGGGTGTAGTCGTAGCTCTCAAACTCTGTATTGTAGGCGTTGACCCCGAGGCTATACTCGCTGTCAAATATTCGAGGGTTGTAGATACCGATATTGAAACGGAGGGATTTGCTGGAGAAGTCGATGGAGAAGCTCCCATTAATCCCGCTTCCGAAGATGTTGCGATCGTTGATGGCGGCATTGATGATAAACCCTTCATAGGAGCTGTATCCTCCACCGACCATAATGTTCCCCGTCGGCATCTCCTTGACCCGAACGAGGAGATCCATCTCGTTGGGGCTGACCCGCCGTTGCTCGATCTGGACATCTTCAAAGAACCCTGTCCTCTTGAGGGCGTTGATGGACTCTTTGTAGTCGGTATAGCTGAAGGGGTCGCCCGGAGCGAGATAGACCTCCCGCCGTATGACCCGATCCAGGGTTCTCTGGTTTCCGGAGATGATGACATCTCTAATATAGACCTTCTCTCCCGGATTGACAAGGTATCTGATGGAGACTGTGTGGCGTTCCGGATCCTTTTTGAAATCCGGAACGATTTTGACAAAGGCGTACCCCTTATCGGCTATGGCTATACGGATTTTCTCTATATCCTTCCGCATCTTCTCGATGTTGAAGGTTTTGCCCGGCTTCAGTCGGAGCTCCTCCATGAGCTCCTTCTCATCGACGACCGGCTGGAGGAGTCTGATCTCCACCTTCTCCACCCGGTAGGGCTCCCCTTCGTGGATATGGTAGCGGAGTTTCGCCTTGTAGTTGTCGAAATCGACACGGAGGAGGGGATCGCTCACCTCAACATCGAGGTACCCCTCGGTCAGGTACTTATTTTTGATCCGGGCGCTGTCCAAGGGGAGCTGATCCAACTTCACCTCGCCGCTGTCGAAACCGATCATCCAGCCTAAAAGTTTGTTGCGCTCCCTGTTGGCGATGACATCTTCGATCTCATCTTTGTCAAACCGCTTTGCACCGCAGAGGGTCAGTTGGTCGATGTAGATCTTCTCCCCTTTGTTGATGACGAAGGTGACCTTGACACTATTCTCCCCAATCTTTTCGCTCTCTACCTCCACAACTGTGTCGAAATACCCCTTGGAGCGGGCGTACTCCTTGATCTTGGCTATGGCCTTCGCTATCTTCCGTTCGTCGTATATATCACCCTTCTTGAGTCCCAGAATCTCCGGAAGCTCCTCTTTTTTATCCTCCAGATAGCCGACCACCTCTATCTGGGCTATGAGGGGTTTTTCGACGAAGTGGAAGGTAAGTTCTCCCCCCTCCTCTTCGACCCATATATCCTCAAAATAGCCCTGTTCATAGAATTTCTTGATAGCTCTGTCGATCTTCTCCATATCGAGCTGATCTCCGGGATAGATCCCAACCATCTCCTGGGCGAGGGTTGGGGAGAGGTGGAGGAGACCTTCAAACCGGATAGAGTGGACCACCTCTCCCGACCAGAGGGCGGAGAGAGCTACGAAAGAGATCAAAAGGGCACTTTTTCTCATCTGAAAAACCTTGATATGGGTTATTACCGCTCTCTGGGAGCGTCGGCTCTTAAGTTGGAACATTATACCATATAATAGGGAGAATAACTTATCCAACATTAAGGGTGGGAAGGGGTGGAGAGGGGGATACAGGGAAGATTAAGGAGAGATCGAGTATGATAAAAGATTATCGGGAAGAGCGGAAAAGGAGACGGTATGCCCCATCACAAGAGACATGAGAAGCTGGAGCGGTTGAAAGATGCCATCAAGAACCATCCAGACCTGACACCCCAGGAGAAATCTAATGCCCTTGCCCACATCGAGGAGTGGTATATTGAGGACCAGGCGGATAAGTTTTTCTGGAATATGGTCAAGGAGAAGCTCCTCGAAATCAGCGCCAAATTTGAACCCATTTTGGCGGAGCTCGGTTTTCTCTGATGCGCCTCTATATCCTCAGTGGTGCAGGTCTGAGCGTCGATAGTGGGATTGAGACCTTCAGAGATGGAGGCCTCTGGGACCGATACGATGTGATGAAGGTCTGCAGTCGCGAGGGATATAGGGAGAACCCAGAACTTGTCCACAAATTCTACGATGAGCGGCGGCGGGAGCTGGCCAGGGTCCAACCCAACAGGGCCCACTTCTACTTCGCCCAGCTGGAACGCCGTTTTGAAGTGGTCCATCTCACCCAGAATGTCGATGATCTCCTGGAGCGGGCCGGGGCCCAGCGGGTTATCCATCTCCATGGAAAGTTGACGGAGCTCCGCTGTCTCCAGTGTGACAAGGTCTTCGACATCGGCTATGAGTCTATGGAGGGAAAGAGGTGCCCCTCCTGTGGAGGTGGGAGACTCCGTCCCAATATTGTCTTTTTTGGGGAGAGTGCCCCTAACTACCGCTATCTCTACACGGTGAAAGCCGATCTCTTTATCGCTATTGGAACGAGCGGACGGGTCATAGATATAGCCGACATAGCCCGCCACTACCCCCACTCCATTCTCATCAATCCCAAGAGGGAGAAGAGGGTGACCATGTTCGGAGAGTTTGATGAGTACATCGATAGTTATTTTGATCGGTTTATTCAGAAGGGGGCCGTTGAGGCGATTGAGGATCTGGAGTGGCTCCTGAATGGAGAAGGACGATCCTAGGACAGGGGAGCTTCACATAGAGATACTCTCTCCCTTGGAGGAGGGGGGTCACCTCGACCCTCTTCCCCTCTGAATTGAGGACGAAGCTCCTCTCTCCCTCCTGGATTACGGCCGCCTTTGGTATGGCGCAGACCCTCTCCCTCCGCACCAACTTTCCATGGACGGGTCCCTGAAATTCCCCTTCCACTACGGCCACTCCATTTTCGATGGGGTAGCTCTTCCCCTCCACAATGAGGTAGTGGTACCCCTCTTCAGGAATGGGGAAGAGTGTCTTGGCAAAGAGTTTCAGGGGGTCTCGATCCTTCTCATCCTCTACCCTTTTGGGGAGGGGGGTGAGGTTGAGGTCGAGGGTCATATTGATCTCCGTTGTGCGGACAGGAATGGGAACCCTCTTCTCATCTATCAGCTTGAGGACCGCCACCAGTCCGAGAATGACGATGAGGAGAGCGAGGAGATACTCTTTGACCTCCCTCATCGAAATTTTCAAGCGCAGATACCCCTACCTTGGGGGAGAGCGCTCTACTTCCTCCTTTCTTCAAATGTGATAAATATCCCTCTGGAAGCGACACCCATACGGGCAACTACCCCAGACTCTAGCCATCCAGAATGGCGGCTCTCAGGCGATGAATCTTGTCGTCTGCAAAACTCTCCGCCAAACCGCTCTCTGATGGAGGCGGGGCTCCTTCCATAGGGCAAGCATCTCCACTCCACCCCAGCGACCGTCAGATTGGACACTCCGCCAGCTCTCCCATCTTTGGGGGCCACTCTCTCTATTTCAAAATAGAGAGAGTGGGGAGCCTCTCCGCTCCTCGGTAGATCGAGGGGGGTCGAGGCTCATCCCTGACCATATCTCCAAACTCCCCCTTTGGATGGGGGGTGTTGACCGGGTCTCTCACGCATAGATCTACCCACCAATGGTGTCCCCTCCCAATTGGACAGGAGATCTCCCCTCTGGTGGTCGGGGGAAGTGCGCTACTTCCCTCCCCCTCTCCTCTTCACCCTATGGCTATGACCACTCCAAGGGTTGGGGTCGATCTCCTCACCCTCCCCTCTTCTCCCTTCGGTCTAGGGGAGTTGGCGGAATGTCGGGGGGATCGATGGGAGAGGAGATAGTGCCGTATCGGGCTCCAATTCGAGCGATGAGGTCCAGCTCTATCCCTCCCTCCTCCGTAATGTGGGAATCGTCGATATAGGCGCTCTCTATCTCCATGATGAGGGGGTGGGTCTTCCCGCCGAGGGAGATCTCCTGGAGGAGGGTCGTGGAGAAGGCCGCAGGAACCCCTGAAACGATGGGAGGGAAGTTGGGGAAGAGATACTCCAACTCTATCCCAAACTCCTCAGCCTCGCTCACCCCTTCGGGGAGGGGTGCAGAGGTGTAGTGCATCTCTTCCAGATGGTCCCTATCGACCATGCAGATCGTAGCTCTCCCTGTGAGGCGGATATTCTTGAGGCTATCTTTGGGGGAGCCGTCCCGCTTCTCGCCGATACTGATCAGAAGGGCGGGGGGATCGGAGCTCAAAGGGATAAAGTAGCTGAAGGGGGCGAGGTTGACGATCCCCTCCCTCTCGGTGACAACCCAGGCGATGGGGCGGGGAATGACCGTTCTGGAGACAATTTTATACCGCTCCTTCAGGGAGAGATCTCGGAAATCGACCTTCATATGATCCTCTCGATCTCCTCTTTTGTATTTTCGAGGATGATATTGATCTCAGCCAGAATGGCGAAGTGGCGGTTTCTGGGGAGGAGGAAGCCCTTGGACCCCTCGAACTGGTCCCAGAGCTTCTCGACAATGTCAAAATCCCCCATCTTCAGGGCCTCCAGAGATCGGGCCGCCGCCAAATATCCCTCCATAATCGGAAGGGTCTCCTCTTCGGAGATGAGGATCATCTGCTGGGCCAGATCGATGGCCTCTTTGAAATTTCTCTCAATAATGGTATCCATATAGTGGAACATGTACCGTTCTAAATCTGCCATGGCCGCTCCTTTTCTCTCTCCTACTATTGTATCGAAAATCTTCCCCTGAAGGGAGGGGCTCCTAGAGAGCTTCCAAAACGGCCTTGGCAAAGGTATTTCCGTCTATTCCCAACTCCTCCAGGTAGCGCTCCAGGGCCACTCTATTTCCCAGCTCATGGGCTATGATGAGGGTGAGGAGTTTTCCGTAGCCGTTGCTGGTCCGATCCAAGAGGGCCGAGGCCACCTCCTGATCTATTCTGATGGATTTGATGAAGTGTTGCATAGGGACGCCGAGGAGGATCTCCACAAGGGAGAGGACCCCTGTCAGATAGGCCTTCTCCTCGTCCAGCCCAGCCAGTTTGGCGATATGGGCCATGAGATTGGCCCTCGATTTGGCCAGCTGGTAGAGTGGGTTGGTCCTGTGATCTCCCCCCTCCGAAGCGTAGAGCATCAGGGTCAGCCACCGCTTCAGCCGCTGGGGACCGATGAAGTTGATGGCGAAACGGACAGAGGAGACCTCTTTCTGGAGTCCGAAGTAGGGGGAGTTGATGTAGCGGAGGAGGGCGATGGTCAACTGGGGATCCTGTTTGAAGGCTTCGACAATCTTGTCCAGATCCCCTCCCCCTTCCAGCATGCCGTAGATCTCCATAATACGGAGTTTGGCTCCGTCGATCTCCCTGGTCTTGGTCTCGATGGGACGGGCGAAGAAGTAGCCCTGAAAGTAGTCGAAGCCCGCCTTCTTCAACTCAATGAATGTTTCTGCCTCTTCAACTCCTCGGGCCAGGAGGAGAAAACCCGACGACTTCAGCTCTCCGATCCATTTCTCGTCTAGCTCCTGCTCCCTGTCGATCTCCAGGAGGTCGAAGAGGGGGAGGAGAGAGCTGTCAACCCAGGGGCCCACACCTTCGAGGGCCAACTTATACCCCTTCTCCTTGAGGTTCCAGATCTGTTGGAGAATCTCGGGGTCTCGGGGATCGACCTCGCTCTTGATGGCTATCCAGATATATTTGGGATCGAGGATGGTGACGCTCTCATCGAGGAGGGTCTCCCTATCTACAGGGAGATAGATCCGATCCTCCTCCAGCCGCTCTTTGAATTCCAGATCGTAGGCGAGCAGGTAGAGGAGGGCTTTGGTTCCATCTCCGTCACGATCCCTCAACTCATAGGCCCAGATATTTCCCTCTCTGTCAAGGATTGGATGTTTGACTATTGTTGCCATTATCTCCTCTTTATTCCACAAAGTTTGAGGAGCGCCTCGCTATCCGGCGCCCTTCCGAGAAATGCCTTGAAGTTCTCCATAGCCGAACGGCTCCCTCCCCTACAGAGGATCTCCTGGAGGTAGCTCTCGGCTATCTCCTCGTTGTAAATTCCATTATCGACAAATGTGAAAAAGGCATCTGCACTCAGAACTTCAGCCCACTTATAGCTGTAGTATCCTGCGCTGTACCCTCCTGCAAATATGTGGCCGAAACTCCACTGGAACCTATTGTAGGGAGGGGGTTGGATGACCGCCACCTCCCGCCTCACCTGGTCCAGAACTTCCTGGACATCGACGGGATACCCCATGTGGATCTTCATATCGAAGAGACCAAATTCCAACTGGCGGACCATGGCCATAGCGCTCTGGAAATTCTTTGCCGCCCGGAGTTTCTCGATGAGTTCCTCCGGAAGGGGTTCTCCATTTTGGTGGTGGATCGCAAACTCCCTCAATACCTCTCCCTCGTAGGCGAAGTTTTCGAGGAATTGGCTCGGGAACTCTACGGCGTCCCATTCGACTCCGGCAATACCACTGACAGCTGGCTCGGTTACGGTAGAGAGAAGATGGTGGAGGGCGTGGCCCATCTCATGGAAGAGGGTGACCACATCGGAGTGGCGGAGGAGTGAGGGGTGTCCCCCCGTGGCGGGAGGGAAGTTGGCGACGATGAAGGCTATGGGATAGATCCGCCGCCCCTTCTCGTCGATGTGGTGGCTCACCCACTCATCCATCCAGGCCCCTCCCCTCTTTCCTTCCCGGGCCTCCAAGTCGAGGTAGAGCCTCCCCACCAATCTATGGGGGAGGCGGAGCTCGTAACAGCTGACCCTCTCATCCCAGACAGGGGTATCGATCCTCTCAAATTCCAATTTGAAGAGGCGGTTTAAGAAAGCGAAGAGCCCCTCGACGGTCCTCTCCTTCTCAAAATAGGGACGGTAGATCTCATCATCTACTCCGTAGAGCTCCTCCTTGAGTTTATGGCTCCAGTAGGAGATGTCGTAGGCTTCCAGTCTCCCCTGAAATCCTTGGGAGACTGCAAACTCCTCTAGTCTCCTCAACTCCTCCTCTGCCATCTCCTTGCTCTGGGCGGCCAGCTCCTCTAGGAAGGTGAGAACCTCTTGGGGGGAGGTGGCCATCTTGGTGGCGAGACTCAGCTGGGCGTAGTTGGCGAAGCCGAGGAGTTGGGCCTTCTCATGGCGGAGCTTGAGAATCTCTTCAATCAGCTTCCCATTCTCCGGAGCCCGGGTCACATAGGCTCTGTAGAGCTCCTCCCTCTTCTCCCTGTTGGGACCGTAGCCCATGTAGGCGATGTAACTGGGCTCCTTCAGAGTGAACCGATACTTCCCATCCTCCCTCCGGGCCGCCTCTCGATCCTCTTCCGGAAGCCCCTCCACATCTCCCTCTTCCAAGATGAGCTCATAGCTCTCCGTCGCCTTCAGCAGGTTCTGGGCAAAGGTGCTACTCAGCTCGCTGAGGGAGATATTGATCTCTTTGAGCCTCTCCTTCTCCGCCTCTGGGAGGAGGACACCGCTCAACTCAAAATCCCTGATGAGATCTGCGACGACCTTCTTCCTCTCAGGGGTGAGGGAGGGGTCCCTATCCACCTCTTTGAGAGCCTTGTAGAGCTCCCCATTCTGACCTAATTCTGTATAGTAGCGGCTCACCTCGGGGAGGAGGCTGTTGTAGATGGCCTCCGTCTTTTCGGAGTTTTTGACATAGTTGAGGTGTTCAATGGGGGTAAAGTAGAAACCGAGCTCCTCCTCCATGAGTTGGAGGGGGCGCACAAAGTTATCGTAATTCTTCTCCTCCTGCTGGAGGAGTTTCTGGACCTCTTCCCTATTTCTCTCTATTGTCTGGAGGACCAGCCTCTTCTGCTCCTCCAACCCCTCTTCCGTCAGGGTAAACTGGTTGATCTCTTCCATTCCCTCTCCTCCAACCATTCGATCTCGATCTTCCGGGTAAGGATAGCTAGATTACCTTGAAAATCACCTATCGTGATAACTTTATATGGAAGATATAGAGCTTCTTTTGCCCTTCGTAATAGGGTTTGTACCATTTGATGAGGAGGGGGACACTGATATTGAGGAGGAATGTGGCGAAGATGAGGGTCTGGAACTGGGCCTCGTCGAAGATGTGGTTTTCGGTATAGGCGATGTTGATGACAATGAAGGCGAGTTCCGCCCTCCCCAACATTCCGAGTCCAATCATGATGGCTTCATGCCACCTGTACCCCCCTGTGAAGCGGGCCGCAAAGGCGGCCGAAAGGATTTGGAAGATGAGGACCATGGAGAAGAGGATGAGGACCTGCCAGAATATCTGTCCCAGAATGTCGAAATCGAAGATGATCTTGGCCCCCAGGTTGACAAAGAAGATGGGGCCGAAGATGGTGAAGGCCAGATGGTCTATGACCAGTTTCGACTCCCGATAGACCCTCTCCTCCCTGTTTCCGTTGAAGAGGAAGTACTCCTTCTTGAGGAAGAGTCCGGCCAGATAGGCTCCGATGGCGGGGTGGAAGCCGAAGAGGTCGGCCAGAGCCCCCATGCCCATGGCGATGAAGATCATGATGAGGGGGGTGAATTGGCCGCTGTGGATGGCCAGGAAGCGGCGGATACTGACGGGGACGAAGAGTTTGGTCAAATAGTAATCCAGCTTCTGGAGGAGTGTCGCATTGGGAGGGAGCTCCTGGGGAACTTTCTCAGGAAAGGCAAAGAGGCCGACAATGATGACAATGAGGAAGAAGATTATGACTTTGAAGACGATGTAGGCCAGGTTGAGAAGGTCGATCTCCAGATCCCCTCCGCTCTGGGTCGCCATGAGGGCCAGGGGGAGGATTATGGCTACCCCGATGAGGCTCAGAACATCATCGACGACAGCCGCCGTCATAATTCCCGTGGCCGCCGTGGAGCGGTGGAGGTTCTCATTTTTCAGGCTGACCATTGTGAGACTCACAGCTGTAGCGGTCATGGTCAGTCCCCAGAGGAGGGCGACGGAATCGGTATAACCGAAGAGTTTGGCACTTATATAACCTGCCAGAAAGGGGAAGATGGCCCCTATGATCGCTATCCCTATACTCCTCTTCAGCCCCTCTTTGAAATGGTCCAGATCCTCTTCAAAACCGAGGGCGAACATGACGAAGACAATACCCCACTCTCCAATATATTCCAAGACCTCGTGGTGCTCCGGGATGAGGTGGAGATTGGCAAAGAGAGAACCGAATATGATAAGCCAAAGGACATCGACTGTGGCGGTTCTGGTGGCGAGATATTTGGAAAGGACCACCACAAAGAGAATTACTGTACTGATGAGCCAGACATTCTGTTGGAGCATGAGTTGGATCGTCTCCATCGCTTCCATTGCTTCCCCCTCTATTGGTCTCAATGTGATACAATATTATCGAAAATATCTCCCCTTCCGTTAAAGGAAATCGATGGAATTGAGACTCCGAGCCCCTTTAGATATGCATCTCCATCTGAGAGATGGTGAGATGTTACGGAGTGTAGCACCCTTGAGCGCCCGAGATTTTGCCGGAGGGCTCATCATGCCCAATCTTGTCCCCCCAGTTACGACGGGGGAGATGGTCAGGGAGTACAGGGCTTCCATTGAGGAGGCCATTGGAGAGGAGAAATTCAGACCCTACATGACCCTCTTCTTCCAGGAGGAGTATAGCTATGACTTTCTCAAGGAGGTGAGGGAGGAGATCCTGGCCATCAAACTCTATCCGGCCGGAATAACGACCAACAGCGAGGGGGGTATTGCAGACCTCTCGGTAGAGAGATTGGCGCCTGTTCTCGAAGCCATGAGCGCCCTTGGAATACCCCTCTCCGTCCACGGAGAGACCGATGGCTTTGTGATGGATCGGGAGGCCCAATTTATTCCGATCTACGAGAAGCTGGCCCTCCGCTTTCCGGACCTCACAATCATCATGGAGCATATCACAACCAAGGAGGCTGTAGAAGCCCTCTTCCGCCATGAGAATCTCTATGCCACAATTACCCTCCACCATCTCTCTATCACCCTGGACGATCTGGCTGGAGGGCTCCTGAGACCCCATCTCTTCTGTAAACCTATAGCCAAGAGGCCAGAAGATCGGACTGCCCTCAGAAAAATGGCCTTCCTGGGCCATGAAAAGGTGATGTTTGGGAGCGACTCGGCTCCCCATCCGAGGGAGAAGAAGGAGGCGAGCCACTGTGCCGCTGGAGTCTTCACCGCCCCTGTCGCCCTCCCCGCCTTGGCCCAGCTCTTCGAGGGGGCTGGAGTTCTAGAGAACCTCCAAAAATTTGTGAGTGACAATGCCCGGAGGATCTACGGTATCACCCCTCCCGACAAAGAGGTTCTGCTGGTGAAGGAGAAGTGGAGAGTTCCGGAGAGTTACGGCGGAGTGGTCCCCATGTTTGCCGGTGAGGAGTTGGAATGGAGGGTGGAGAGTGCCCTTTAAAATTCTGGTTGTGGAAGATGACCCTCTCTTCGCCGAAACTGTAGAGGAATTTCTCGGAGAGGAGGGGTATCTGGTGGATACCACCTACAACGGGAAGATGGCCCAGGAGTTCATCTACTACTCTCCCTACGATCTCTATATTCTCGATGTGAAACTCCCCGATCGGAGTGGCTTTGAACTTCTCGAAGAGCTCCGGGAGGGAGGAGATGATACCCCTGCGATCTTTCTCACCTCCAAACGGGACGGCGTCAAAGAGGGATTTCTCAAAGGGGCGGACGACTATGTCGTCAAGCCTGTCGATCTAGAGGAGCTCCTCCTTCGGATTAAAGCCCTCCTCCGGCGGGTCCATGGGGAGGAGATAGTCGAGATAGGGGAGTACGCCTTCGATGTGAAGAGGTTGGAGCTCAAGAAGGGAGAGGAGTTTGTCGATCTCGGTCTCAAGGAGCTCCGCCTCCTGGAACTCTTTGTCAAAAACCGTCGGAAGAGTCTCTCCAAGGAGCAGATATTCGACCACCTCTGGAAGCCCGATGAAATTGCCAGTGACGGAGCTCTGCGGGTCTATGTCAACAATCTCAAAAAGATCTTTGGCAAAGAGGCCATCACCAATATTCGAGGGTACGGGTACAGATTTGAGAAATAGCGATCTGGCCGCCTTCATAGTCCTCTATATCAGCTCTATAGCCATTTTGGCCTTGGTCCTCTTCTTCTGGTATGAGCTCTTCCGTTGGAACCATCTCTGGTTTTTGGGGGTCCTCTTGGTCTCCCTCTCCATCCTCTTTGGCTACCTCTTTGCCCGCTACGCCCTGACTCCTCTGGCCGAGAGAAATGAGAAGCTGGACAATCTCCTCAAGGATACTCTCCACGAACTCAATATCCCCGTAGCGACTATCAAGGCCAATGTCCAGATGTTGAAGAGGGGGGAGAGGGAGGAGCGCTCCCTAAAGCGGATTGGGAGGATTGAAAAGGCTGTAGCACAGCTCCTCGCCCTCTACGATGAGGTAGATTATCTCATCAAGAGGGAGATAGATCGTATTCCGTGGGAGGAGGTTGATCTGGAGAGGGTCATCAGGGAGCGGGTAGCCTTTTTTGACGATCTCAAAGGGAAGAGGAAGATTGTGGTCGATCTGGAGCCTACACCCCTCTTCCTCCCCCGCCACGGCTTTATAAAGACCTTTGACAATCTCCTCTCCAACGCCATCAAGTACTCTCCCGACGGCTCCTCCATCTCCATCCTCTTGAAGGGGGGGATTTTGAAGGTAACAGATCAGGGGTCGGGGATAGAGAGTAGTGAACTGGTCAAGATTTTTGACCGCTATTATCGGGCCCACAAAGGGGGGCAAGGCTACGGAATAGGGTTGGATATTGTCAAGCGGTTCTGTGATGAGGTGGGTATCAAGATCATGATAGAATCTCAGCCAGGGGTGGGGACCGAGGTCACTTTGGACCTTACCGACCTCAAGGGTCCCCAGCCGAGGGAGTATCAGTCACAGACTCCAGGAGTGGAGGGAAGGGCCCGACAATCGGGGTAGTACTCTATTTGGGATCCACTCTCTCTATCCACTATCTCAATACTCTCATCTGAGCCGAACCGAACCTCAGCCTCACTCTCCCCACGGGTGACCAGGAGGACTCCCCCTATGGGGCAGAGATGGGTAATGGAGAAGACAACGGGTTTAACCGTTTTGAGGTGGCTCCACTCACTCTGGCAGTCGGCTCTATAATCGCTCCTCACCTCTATATACTGCTCCCTCTGGAGGCGGTTGAGGATAAAGATGAAATCTTTAAGCCTGACGGAGTAGTCTCCTTCCAGATAGTCCATGACCCCATTGGGGGCGTTGATGGTATAGCGGATTACATCGCCGTAATCGTTGACGATGTACTGAACTGTCGCCTGGGGGAGGACAAGTCTATATTGGAAGGTCTGGTAGCTGTAGTTGGAGTAGCTCCCTTCGACGGTATAGGGTCCCTTCTTCTCCAAGGAGATGGAGCCGTCTAAAATCTCCTTCCCCGTATTGCACTGGTTGTAGGTGATCTCCAACCTCTCCTCACTGCTCTCTACAGCCACTGATCCTCCCCACTCACACTCTTCGGTGTAGAGCTTTCTCGGGATCTCCCCTCTCTGGGAGAACCACCTTTGGCTGTTGTAGGGGGTGGCATTTCTGACAGAGGTGTTGACGACGAAGGTAGTGATGGCAAGGTTGACATTCTGGATCTCGTCGGGGTCGGCATAGATGGAGGAATCTGTCAGATTGGAGGAGCTCTCTGTAAAGTTGTTGCACCCGTTGCACCCCTGGCTGGAGGAGCCGTCGAGGGTAGTAATCTCTACTCCGTTGAGGGAGACATTCAGTTTCAATCCATAATCTGCCGGGTCTCCCAGAACTGTATAACGGAAGGTTCCATCTCTGTTCATCCCCTCCAACTTGGCGACGAAATTTCCATCGGGGGTGACGGCTAGCCAGTCAAAGGGCCCCTCTCCGTAGTTGACGAAGAGGACAACTTTGTCTAGGAACTTTCCGGAGAGCCCTTTGAGCTGTTGGGCGATCTCTTCGGCCCGATCTTGGGCCAGAGCGGAGAGGCTCAGGGCAAGGGTGAGGGAGAGAGAGAGAAATCTCTTGATCATAGGCTATCCTTTCCTCTGTTGATCTCGTTGTAGTACCATATCATCTATTATCGTACAAAAGGATTGTTTCCAGACTGTTAGAGGAGGAGAGAGATGGAATCTCTGGGACGCTTCTTACTCATTCTTGGGGCGATAGTGGGAGCTATGCAGTTTATTCCCTCCTATGAGATCTCCAATCCCCCCACCGATCCCCGCCTGGAGATAGATCTTCCGGCCGATCTGAAGGAGATCTTGAAGAGGAGTTGTTACGACTGCCACTCCAATGGGACCAGGTGGCCCTGGTACGCCTATGTGGCTCCCATGAAGTGGGTTGTACGGAGGGATGTTATTGAAGGGAGAAAGGCCCTCAACTTCTCGGTCTGGAAAGCCTATCCCCAAGAGAAGCGGCAGGAGTTGAAGCGGAAGATATTCAGAAGTGTCGCCCTGGCCATGCCCCTCCCCCAATACCTCTGGCTCAATCCCGAAGGGGAACTGACCCAGGAGGAGAGGGAGAAGATCCGCCTCTGGGCCAGTGACGGTAAGGGGTATCTCGATGTCTCGGTTCGGTGATCCCTCCTAGTCGGATTTGAGACCGAGAACCCACTTTTCCATGGCCTCGTTGGCTTGGGGGTTGGGGGCCTCCAGGAAGCTAATGACGAAGCTCTCCGCCTTCTCGGCTACGCCGATACTCCTCGGTCGGACTCCCATGACTTCAGGTTTGGGAAGCTCCTTACCGAAGCAGAAGATAATATTTTTACCAGCTACAATCTCATCGGCGATCTTGCCGTCGGGGAGACTTTTGGTATGGTTGTAGTGGTCGAAGACAGCTATGAATGTGGCGACAGGATGCTCCTCTATCTTCTCCTTGAGATAGTCGATGATCTCGTCAACCCCCTTCTTATCGGTCTCCTCTTTGGAGATCTCCACCAGAAAGAGGGGGTACTTCTCCATGAGAACGATCTGCTTCACAGGACCTCCTTTTTGTCTGGAATTATAGGGTTTGTTGACATCATCCCCCCGCCTCAGGGCGGAGGGTTCTGGCTTTAAAGCGATGGTTGCCGGCAGAGAGCCAGACCTCCACCATCTGCGCCAAAGGTTGATACCAACCTTATATGCCTCTATATCTCTATCGTCTTTTGTATTGTATTCAGGACAAATCCAACTTCTATCGTTGAGACTTAATTTTTCATTTATATATCCCCCTTCATCTCCTACCCTTCGTTTGATGGAGACCTTAAGGCTGAGAAATTGTGGATCCACCCCTTTCTCTCTTGGCCGATGGCTCCGCTCCCCGCTTCTGGAGAGGAATTTCCCGATCCCACAGGTGTCGGTTGCGGTGTTGGCTCCGCCCGATGGGGGAGATCCTCTAGCCGACAGGCAGAACCCCTCCCTCTGAGGAGGTGGGTGGAGGGAGATGGAGATCGACCTCCGCCTGTTGAGGGAGTGCACCGATATATTGGACGGCTCCCCTGCTCCTCTCCCGTTGGGATGCAGGGTTGAAAATCTTTTTTTGATATGATGGTCCTGTAAACTCTGTCTAAAGGAGGAGTGATGAAATTGTCCCGACTCTCCCTTATTCCCCTTCTCGTTGCGGGATCCCTTCTGGCCCAGGAACCCCCCTTGGATGAGTTCCAGAAGATGCTCCAAGGCTTCCTGCTCATGCTGGAGCAGTCCCAAAAGAGTCTCCAGGAGCTCTCCCAGACAGAGCAGAAGCCTATTCCCGAAGAGAGGCGGAGTTTCCAACTCTACTACAAACAGATTGATAACAAGGCTGATGTGGAGAAGCGGAACGATCTCCTCGTCAAGACCCAGATCGAATACAAATTCTTGAAGGATAAAGATATTCCTGCCTCGACTATCATGACCATTGTACGGGACGGAGAGGTGGAGCTCTACGGCAAAGTCCACTCTCCAGCCATTGCAGAACGGGCTATGGATCTAGCCCTGAGAGTTCGGGGAGTCCGGAGGGTGACGAGCTACCTCATCATCAAGAGGCTCTCCCAGAAGGTCAAACTCTGAAGGAGTCGGGAGATCATCTGCATATGATCTCTTTGCTCTCCTTCTCAATCTTCGGTCTGCATCGGGGATCTATCTCTATGGCCACTCTGTAAAATCTCTTATGGGCTCCAATGGCTATATTTTTGAAGTTCGGGTGGCTCAATCTGATTACCTTTGTGGGGAAATCCCTCCCCTTGGCGAAGTCGAAAACGATCTTCTTGGGGTTGTCGATTGTGAAGACCCGTTTCACAGGGTCGGAGGTCCTTATTGCGATGCCATCCTCCCTGGTGTAGAAGGCCACAAATCCCAGATCTTTAACCAGTCTCTCCCTCTCTTCCCTCTTCTCCCTACCTTCCCTTCTCCTTTCCTCTCCCTTTCCTTTGGAAGAGGGAGCTAGGGAGGGAAGGGTCTCCCTGACCAGAGGGGTAAAGATGGCTACCGATGAGTATGAGGAACTCTTGGGTTGGGAGTGGGATTGGGAGGGGAGGACGAAGGGGTTCTCCCGAGCTCCAGCAATAAGAAGAGCCATCGCCACAAGTAGGAACCCTCTCACTCTTCAGCCTCCAGCTCTTTTAATTCAAAATACTCCTTCTGGAGCCGTGCATTCTCCTCTTTGAGGAAGCGGATTCTCTCCTCTAGGCTCCTCTTCTGGGCCCTCAACTCATAGAGGACCTCAGCCGAGTTGGTGCCGAAGAGGAGGAGACCCACATAGACCGCCAGGATGATAATGATGATCCCTGCAAAGAAATAGCGTCCGAAGAGATGGAAAAAGCCGTACTCCCCTTTGAAGCCGGCTAGATCCTTCTCGGTAGGTTTAAAAGAGCTCTTTTGCGATGTATTCGCCAAGGATCAGATCCCTTTCAATCTCCAGTAGTCTATTGTACTTTGCCGTTCTCTCTCCCCGTGCTGGGGCTCCCGTCTTGATCTGTCCCGTATTGAGTGCCACGGCGAAGTCGGCTATAAAAGCGTCTTCGCTCTCTCCACTCCTGTGGCTCATGACACAGCGGTAACCGTTGCGCTGGGCTACTCTGACCGTCTCCATGGTCTCGCTCACACTTCCAATCTGGTTGGGCTTGATCAGGATGGCGTTGGCTATGCCCTGATCAATCCCCTCCTGGAGAATCTCCCTGTTGGTGACAAAGAGATCATCTCCCACCAGCTGGATAGTATCCCCCAACTTCTCGGTGAGGATCTTCCACCCCTCCCAGTCATCTTCTGCCATGCCGTCTTCCAGACTGACAATGGGGTACTTCTGGACCAGGTCGATATAGAATTCTACAAGCTCTTCACTTGAAAGAACCTTACCATCTCCCTTCAACTCATATTTGCCGTCCCGATAGAACTCACTACTGGCGGCATCGAGGGCGATGACAATCTCCTCTCCCCCTTTGTACCCCGCAGTTTCGATAGCTTTTAGAATGTAGTCCAGGGGCTCCTCGTTGTTCTTGAAGTTGGGGGCAAAACCGCCCTCGTCACCCAGGGCTGTCGGGTGTCCCTCCTGGGCCAGGAGCTTCTTGAGGGTGTGGTAAATTTCACTACTGGCCCTGAGGGCCTCTTTGAACTCGTCGAACCCTTTGGGAATGATCATATACTCCTGAATATCCACATCGTTGTTGGCGTGGGCTCCTCCGTTGATGATATTGAGCATGGGGGTAGGGAGAACCATGGCGTTGGAACCTCCCAGGTAGCGGTAGAGGGGGATCCGCAAACTCTTGGCCGCCGCCCGAGCCACCGCCATAGAGACTCCGAGTACCGCATTGGCCCCCAGTTTGGAGTAGTTGGGAGTCCCGTCTAGCTCCTTCATGATGGAGTCGATCTGGCTCTGGTTGTAGGGACTCAATCCGACAAGCTCATCGGCAATGGCCACCTCTATATTTTCACAGGCCTTGAGAACCCCCTTTCCGAGGAAGCGCTCTCCTCCATCCCTCAACTCCAGGGCCTCCCTCTTTCCTGTACTCGCTCCACTGGGAACAATGGCTCCAGCCACGGTCCCGTCACTGAGGACAACTGTCGCCTTTACCGTTGGATTTCCCCTGCTGTCCAGGACCTCCTGGGCTAAAATGTTATCTATATAGACCATCTGAACTCCTTTACCAAAATTAGCCAGTTCCGATCTTCAGAGAGGATATTCTCCCTCAGACTGGGTGTCGGATTGAGAGGGAAGGGTGGAAGGGCCCCTCCAACCCCTCCTGTTTTGGGAACCGATCTCTACCGAGAGGCTCTCCAGAGATAGTCCCCTATCGCCAGATCCCATCACTCCTCTATCATCTCCTCCTGGGGCATGACCATAACCGAATCGTCCATACCCAGAGCCCTTCTGATCTCCCCTTCAATTTCGGAGGCCAGCTCTTTATGTTCCCTCAAGTAGGCCTTGGCATTCTCCCGTCCCTGACCGAGCTTTATATCCTTGTAGCTAAACCAGCTCCCGCTCTTATCGATGATCTCCAGCTTGACACCATAGTCGATGAGCTCTCCCTCTTTGCTGATCCCCTCTCCGAACATGATGTCGAATTCAGCCTGTCTGAAGGGGGGAGCGACCTTATTCTTGACCACTTTGGCCCGAACTCTGTTGCCTATCTGTCGGTCCCCCTGTTTGAGGGTGGCGATCTTTCTCACATCAATCCGGACCGAGGCGTAGAATTTGAGGGCATTCCCCCCTGTCGTCGTTTCTGGGGATCCATACCCCATGGTACCGATCTTCATGCGGATCTGGTTGATGAAGACCACCGTTGTATTCATCTTATGGACCACACCCGTCAACTTTCGGAGGGCCTGACTCATGAGTCTAGCCTGGAGGCCCACATGGGCATCTCCCATCTCCCCTTCAATTTCTGCCTTCGGAGTCAAGGCCGCCACAGAATCGACGACGATCACATCGACAGCCCCACTCCGGGCCAGGGTCTCCACAATATCGAGGGCCTGCTCCCCAAAATCGGGTTGGGAGACCAAGAGATTGTCGGTATCGACTCCGAGGTTCTTGGCGTAATAGACATCGAGGGCATGCTCCGCATCTATGAAGGCCGCCACTCCCCCCTCTCTCTGGGCTTCGGCTATGATCTGGAGGGCAAGGGTCGTCTTTCCAGAGCTCTCGGGGCCATATATTTCGACAATCCGTCCCCTGGGGACTCCCCCGATGCCGAGGGCCATGTCGAGACCGAGGGAGCCTGTGGAGATGGCCGCAATAGGCTCGATCTCCTTCTCCCCAAGTCTGACAAGAGCCCCTTTCCCAAAGGCTTTGTCTATCTGTTTGAGAGCCAGTTGTAGAGCTTTCTCTTTGTTCGGATCCATGACCACCTCGTAAAAATTTTGTCTTATTGTACCCTTTTTGGGTGAATGGTGGAGCTCCCCTATTTCGTTACAATTGGTTTCCCAATCGGTCTCTGAAGGGTGGCGACATCGGAGGGGAGGAGATCGGATGGCTCCCTTCCCCTCCATCGCCGCTGGCGGAAGCCCTGGACCTGTGAGCTGTGTAATCAATGAAGGAAAGGAGTTCCATGAGACGGTTACTTCCACTCATCCTCGCCATCCTCTCTTCTTCGGGGGCGGATCGGCTCACCATCTATCCCAACAAGGCTTTTGTGACGGAACTCAAGGAGGTCCATGGAAAGGTGATCGACTCCCTTCCCGCCACTCTGGATCCCCTCTCCCTCTCCGTCCGCTGTGAGAACAGTTTCTACCGCTACACCGATCGGAAGAGTCTCCGAGAGGCTCTGAAGGCTCTCCTCAAAGAGGGAGATGAGGTTCAGTTTCTGGTAGGGAGTGGAGAGAAGGTGGAGAGGGGGGTTGTGCGGAGTGTGGATCCCCTTATCATCGAAGGGAAGGGGCGGGTCTTCTTCAATGTGAACTACCTCAATCTCATTTTTGACCGTCTCCCCCCAGAATTCTCTCTGAAGAAGAGGATAGAGCTCTCGGAGCCCCACAAGAGCTGTGAGATCAGCTACTCCATGGGGGGAATTCGGTGGGAGTCGGTCTATCGACTCACCCTCGGCCAGAAGAGACTGGGGATCAAGGGGAGTATCCAGATCACCAACACCACCGACTACCCCTTCAAAAGGGTGAAGATCGGAGTTGTGGCCGGAGAGGGTCCCAACGATGAAGTGATAAGGGGAGATGGGATGAAGGCGATCTCTCCCCAGAGGAGATGGGCTAAGTCGGTGGCCCCAGCCGTGGAGGAGAGGGGGGTGGCAGGCTTCCACCACTACGCCATCTCTGGGAGATGGGATCTCCACCCCAAGGAACAGCTCTCCATCGGCTATATCGATGAGAGTGTCGATTACAGGTGGAAAATTGTAACGATCTGTAACGATCTGGCCTACAACTCCGGAACCAGGAGGTATCGGTTCAACAGAACATTAACCTTTCGGGCCCCCAAGCCTCTCCCGGGCGGAGTAGCCACCATCTATGGAGATATTCCCCTCGGAGAGAGCTATCTTCCGCCGTCGGCCCAGGGAGAGGAGGTTCTCCTCCCCCTCGGAAAGGATTTCGATCTCCTCCTGGAGAGGCGGATCCTCTTCCGTCAGAGCGATCGGCATACCCTCGATCTCAAGGTCCTCTACTCTATCTCCAACGGCAAGGGAGAGGGGGTCGAGACAGAGGTCATCGAATATCTCCCCTACGGCCAGTGTACAATCTCGACAACCCAGGACTATAGACACCTGGACGCCCAGAGGGTCGGGTTCCGCTCCAAGGTCCCTCCCCACTCGACTATCAAGTTTGAGGTAGAGTATAATTGCTCCAGATTGAAGGGAAAATGGCGAAGAAACTAGCTAATTATATTGACTTTTTTCGCCAAAGACTCTATAATTTCTCTAACCATTAGAGTAGGTTATCAAATCTATAGCGAGGGGTTATCTTTTGAATGTTGTCTATCTCCGATCCAGTGAGGAGATTCCCTCCCTGGCCGTTCAGGAGCATACTATTAAAGATTATGCCGCCCTCCACAGGGAGGAGCTGTCGAAGATAGAGATAGACCGTACCCCCATCGGCCTTGGACTCGATGAGAGAGGGGATTTCAAGGAGTTTATCCACTCCCTTCAGGAGGGAGATACAATCTTTGTCTATGATCTCGGCGTCATCAGCCAGAGAATGGGAGAGCTGGTCCAGTTCCTCAACTGCCTCCTGGAACACAGACTCAGATTGGTAGTCACAAAGTATGGGGTTGTTCTGGACAAGGAGACCCCCATGGAGATTCTCATCCCCCTCCTCAACACCTTGAGGGAGGAGCATCGGCGGAAGGGGAAGATGGGGCGCCCCAAGGGGAGCATCTCCAGATCCAAATATGATCGGTATCGGGAGAGAATTATCGAGATGATCAAGGAGGGCCGGAGTGTAAGTGAGATCGCCAAGGAACTCGGGGTGAGCAGGAGTTCCCTCCGAGACTACATTGTTTCGAGAAGGTTGAAGGTGGTGGCTCTTGGAAAGGAGCCTCTGGTAGAAGAATTGCCTAAAGAGAGTTGTCAGATTGATGAAAGGATAGTCCATGGCGACGGCGACGACAGCCAAGAACAGAGCTAAAGAGTACCTGAAAGGGTGGATACCTTACCGTTACAAACGGTATCTCTTCTTCGGGATTGTGACCATCATCGCCTTGGTCCTCCCGTGGATCAAAATTAACGGAAACCACTTTTTCCTCCTCAATTTCGATAAGATGCAACTCCACCTCTTCTTTGTCCGTTTCGATATGCAGGAGCTCTATCTCATGCCCTTCCTCCTCTGGATCCTCTTCTTCGGTATCTTCTTCATTACGACCTTGGGAGGACGGGTCTGGTGTGGGTGGAGCTGTCCCCAGACCATTTTCAGGGTGATCTATCGGGACCTCATCGAGACCAAGCTCCTCCATCTGAGGAAGCGGATCAGCAACAAACAGATTGAGCCGGATATGAGCAAGCCAGAGAACAAGGTGAAGAAGCTCATAGCTATTCTTCTCTGGTCCGTTCTGGCTTTCATAGCGGCGGCAGATTTCATCTGGTACTTTGTCCCACCTGAAGATTTCTTCCGCTACATCTCCGATCCGGCCAGCCATCCCGTTCTCATGGGGTTCTGGATCGGCCTCGCCCTCTTCCTCATTATCGATGTGGTCTTCATCAAGGAGAACTTCTGTATCTATATCTGTCCCTATGCCCGGGTCCAGTCGGTCCTCTACGATGAGGATACATTCCAGACTGTTTACGACTACAAGCGGGGCGGAAGGATCTACGACGAGCACGGGAATTTGATTGTCCACAACAAGAAGGAGCTCAAGGAGATCAATGGGGAGAGTGCCGAGTGTACCCTCTGTGAGTCCTGTGTCAAGGTCTGTCCGACCCACATCGATATACGGAAGGGGATGCAGTTGGAGTGTATCAACTGCCTCGAATGTGCCGATGCCTGTACCAAGGTGATGGGAGCCCTTGGAAAGGAGAGTCTGGTTCGGTGGACCAGCTACTACGCTCTGGAGAGTGGGAAGCCGACCCGGGTCTTCCGCTTCAGGATCATCGCCTACATTGTCATGCTGGCCATCGCCTTCGTCGCCCTCTTCTACATGGGGAGCAAGAAGGAGCGCATGCTCCTCAACATCAACCGTACAAGCCAGCTCTACAAGATAGAGCCCGACGGGACTGTGAAGAATACCTATGTCTTCCTCTTCCAGAATACGGAGAATGAGAAGCATAAGTACTACTTTGAGGTGGTCAACAATAAGGACATTCTCATTGAGCGGCCCAAGAAGCCCTTCACCGTCATTCCCGGGAAGAAGGTGAAGAAGGTGGTCATTCTCTCCACCAAGAAGGTTCTCGCCAAGAATGAGGAGAAGGATACACCCATTCCCATCAAGATCAGGGCCTACGCTGTGGACAACCCGGAGATTTCGGTCTATCGGGATACAATTTTCGTCTTCCCACGATGGGATATTTATCAGAAACATATTCAGAAATAGTCGGTCTAGCTGCTACAGGGGGGGATTATGTTAGTAGCGATACCTGTCAAGACGGCACGGGAAGAGACGGCTGTCTCGCCGCTCTTCGGCCATGCCCGCTATTTCGCCTTCATCGACGATGGAGGGAAGATGGAGATTGAGGAGAACCCTTACGATGGGGGGATGGAGGTGGTCTATTGGCTCCTCGGGAGGGGAGTCAATAGGGTAATTACCCACCATATCGGTCCACGCCCCTTTGAGGTTCTCCGTGAAAACGGTCTGATCTGCTACTCTGCGGGGGAGGGGCGTGTTCTGGCTCGGGAGGCCTTCGAGGCTCTCATGAGAGGAGAGTTGGAAGAGATCACTCCGGAGAATATCGACCGTTTTGGTCGCCATCAGAGAAGAAAAGGGTGAGATGAGAGAGGGATTTGACGAAAATGGGGAACCGACCCTGAGGAAGCTTGACGATTACGGGAAGGCGGCGTCGCCGGAGAAGCGGAAGGCGATTATCTGGGTCATTGTGACCGGATTGATTCTCGGAGTCTTCTACGCAGTGGCCAAGAGCTACTTTAAAGATGTGGGTATCGATGAGGTCGATATTCCCAAGGATCAGAGGATACTACACTACTGAAAGGAGGGGGAATGGGTAAAGTTGTCGTTTTGGGAGGTGGTTTTGCAGGAGTTGAGGCCGCCATCTTCTTGAGGAAGGAGGGGTTTGAGGTCGATCTCATCTCTCCCCGCCCCTACATGTATATCTACCCTACCTCTATCTGGGTCCCTGTCTGCAAGACGGAGTTTGCCGATGTCTGTCTCAGTCTGGAGGAGTTGGCCCAGGTCCACGGCTTCACATGGATTAATGATGAGATCATCGGCATCGAGGGGGAGAAGAAGAGGGCCAGAGGGAAGAAGGGGGAGTATAGTGGCGACTATCTGGTGATCGCCATGGGTGCTGGGAAGGTGCGACACGAAGGGGAGGAGCACTATATGAGCATCTGTGGAGAGCCCCAGGAGGCCCTGGCTCTGAGGGAGGCCCTCGATAAGTTGGTGACCGAGAAGAGGGGAGGAAAGATCTGTATGGGGTTTGGAGGCAACCCTAAGGACTCAACGGCTGTCCGAGGGGGGCCCGCCTTCGAGGTGATCTTCAATGTCCATAACTATCTGAAGAAGTTGGGGGTTCGGGATAATTTTGAACTCACCTTTTTCGCCACAATGGCCGAGCCAGGAAAGAGGTTGGGGCCCCAAGCTCTGAAGATGATGGACCTCTTCTTCAACAAGCTCAACATCAAGAAACATTTTGGGAAGAAGATCAAACGGTTTGAGGCAGATGGGATACTCTTTGAAGATGATAGCCGCCTTGAATCGGACTACACCATGTTCATTCCGGCCAACATGGGACACCCGGTCTTCAGAGAGGGGAGCGATCTCCCCCTCAGCGATGCCGGCTTTATCCTTGTCGATGAGTACTGTGAGGTCAAGGATCGGCCCGGGGTTTATGCCGTTGGGGATAGTGCCTACATCGAGGGACCCGAGTGGAGGGCGAAGCAGGGCCATATTGCCGAGGTGATGGCTCGGAATGCCGCCCATAACATTGCCATCTCCAGCGGGAAGAAGGGGGGCGAGAAGAAGAGTTACCTCCCCCACCTCAACATTATCTGTGTCATGGATAGCGGCGATGGGGCGGCCTTTGTCTATCGAGATGAGAAGCGGGGACTCATGATACCGATGCCCATTGTGGGACACTGGATCAAGAGGGCGTGGGGTTGGTACTGCAGGAACTCGAAGCTCGACAAGATTCCACGGATTCCAGGTCTCTAAATGCAACATAGGTAGCAGAAAAGGTGAGTCTTTTTAGCTACACTTTTCTAAAATTTTCACTGAAAGGAGTCTCCCATGGCAAAGTTGACAGAGTTTGAACGGAATGTGGCAGAGCGGATCAAGGAGCAGATTGAGCTCAATAAGGAGAAGCCCGATCTCGGCAATGTCGATCTCCAGAGGGCCATCGAACTCTTGAAGGAGGCGGGAGCCATTCTCCTCGATGTCCGTCCCCCGTCAAAGGTGGAGGGAGAGAATGCGGAAGAGGCAGACATTCCCGACAGCTACTACACTCCCTATCCCGAATTCACCGAGTACCTCGACATTCTGCCCGAGGATAAGACAACTCCCATTGTGACGGCCTGCCTCAAGGGGCTCTTCGCCAGCAGGGTCAAGGCCTACCTGGAGATTCTCGGTTATGAAAATGTCTATGTCTTCACCGGAAATATCGAGGACTGGATTGCCGCCCACAAAGCCCACAAAGGGGAGATTTAAGGGGCTCCTGGGAGCTCTCCTCCCCCTCCTCCTCATCGGGTGTGGTGGGGGAGAGATCTATGAGGGGAAGTTTGGATCTCCCTCCCACAGAATTGAGTGTCTCCGAGTCACAAGCGAGGATAGTATTCTCCGCTTCCTCCTCTCCAAGAATGGCTCCATCTCCCGCTTGAAACGGAGTTCCTGCCCCTTTGAGATCAGAGCTACAGCCCACTTTGTAACCAGTTGTACCTCACCTCAGGCCAAGGCTTTGGGAAGCGATTTTGACGGCTTCCTCCGCTTGGAACTCCTGGAGAATGGAAGACTTCTCTACCGCAACCAGCAGGATTTCAAGGGCCCCCTGACCCAGAGGGTTGTCGATACCCTCGTGGAGAGGCTCCTTACCGTCAACAGACCCTAGGAGCTGGTAGTTTCTCCTTCCCACTGGGCAGGATCCACTCTGTAGTAGAGCTCCAGAAGGGTATAGAGCTCAGGCTCCTCCTCCTTCAACCTTCTCGGCTTTTCAAAGAAAGCCTCTGTCGCCACAGCGAAGAACTCGGCCGGAGAGGTTATTCCATACCGATCCAGAACACTCCTCTTTCCCTCCCTGTAGAGTCTCTCTATCTTCTTGTACTCCCGCTCCATCACCTGCGACCAGAGAGGGTAGAGTCTCCAAGGGAGCTCGGGGGTTCCATCTGGAAAACCATCCTCCATATCGAGCTGGTGGGCAAATTCGTGGAACCCCACATTTCTCCCATCCCTCGGGTTGAGGTCCCCCAGAATGAGGTCTCTCCAGGAGAGGACTACAGCCCCTCCCTGCCACGCTTCGCCGAGGAGGACCCTATTCTCCTCGCTGACGACATACCCTGTGACGATCTGCTCCCTCTTGACAACTGCTTCCGGGTAGAGAATGATTGTATGGACATGTTTGTACTCACATCTGTCCCGCCCAGCTGTGAGGAGGCAGGCGTTGGCGGCGATGAGGAGCTTCTTATAGTCGTCTACCTCTATTCCGACGCCGATAAACTCCTTCTCCTCCATAAATGTGAGGACGCAGGCGTGGAAATTCCTCTTGAGCTCTCTGGGGAGGAGGTTGTAGAAGGGGAACCACCTTTCCAGATAGTCCCTGTATCTCTGGGGAAAGGGGCGGTATTTGTAGAGGTGGTACCGTCCATCGGTGACAAGGTAGAGGTAGAGGTGGTAGAAGAGATAGAGGGCCAGAATGAAGGTGAAGAGCATGAAGAGGACGATATAGAATTCCATACCCCATTGTAACAAAAGTAGCACACTATCTCAATGGAACCGGCTAATATTAAAAAAAAAGGGTGAAAGGAGTGCCCATGGCTATCTACTCAAAGGTTGAAGGGGTAGAGGATATTCGGAGGATCAACTGCCTCATCAGGGATGAGATGATGGTAGTTCAGAGCGAAGCGGAACTGACAGAGTTGAAGAAGAGGAGTGACTACCTCTGCACCCTCACCTACTCCCCTTTCTGGAAAAAGCGGTTCCAGGATCGGATTGAGGAGCTCCGTCAGGCGGCTTTGGAGGAGAACAGGGTCACAGTCAGGGAGGCCAATATCATAGCCAAATTCAAGGGGTTCGACAAAGAGTACCATCCGTGGCGGAGTGAGATAGATATTGAGGAGGAGCTCAAGAAGATTCCTGAGGAGGTAATAGAGGAGATAGAGCAGAGTGCCCTCTCCCTCCACAGGAGCCAGGAGATTCTGGAGTTCCTCAGAAGGGAGTTCTGTGAGATCCGGAAGGCTATGGTCCTCTGTGAAGAGCCCAGCTGTCTGGAGAAGATGAAGCGGGGGGTCGATATTCTCTCTGTTCTCCCCTATCTGGCGGCCTTCAGAGACCATTTTGACAGGGGACTCCTGGGAGCGATAGACCACCTGATCGAGGTTGAGAAGAGGAGGAGTGTCGAGCTTGCCAATATCATCTCCGAGGTCTCTCAATGGGAGAGCTATTTTGAGACCATCGGGGAAGAGGATTTTGGGGAGCTCACCGCCGAGGAGTATCTCCAGAAGCTCCTGGAAGAGGAGGAGAAGGCAGAGACTCTCATTCCGACCGAAGAGCGGTATAAAGGGGGTGGATCTGTTCTCTGGCTGGTCTATGAACATGGCCGACGGAAGAGGGAGTATGCCAAGAGGGTCTATTTCCCTGCAGAGTTTAGGAATGTGAAGATGGAGGGGCCCGGAGAGTTCAGAAATAGGTTTGGGAACAAGGTTTGGGGTGTCAAGATCAGTTATGAGTCCAAAGTGGCCCCTACCAAGATCAAGATCAGAGGGAGGGAGATAGAGCTCCCCGAGAGGTGGGTCCACAGGGTGAAAATTATCCCCCTTCCCAGGGAGGCCCGAAATGTGAGGCTCCTCCAGGAGCGGCCCAAGAGTGCAATGAGCATCGCCTGATCCCACTGATAGATAGTGGAGAGAGGCGACTATCGGGAACCGCAGATATAGGTAACATCTGTGGGGCAGTAGGCCCTGTGGGGTCTGTTGGGAGGGCTCTCCAGCCGATCACCGGGCTTGAGGAGAATCTCCTCTCCCCCCTCTTCGATGACTAGAGTTCCCTCCACAATCCATCGCACCTCATGGTAGGGATGGGTATGGGTGGGGTAGGTAGTTCCCTGGGAGTCGTGCCAGAGGAAGATGTTGAAGAAACCCTCCTCTTTGAGGGTCTCTTCAATCTTTTTGGGGTCTCTGATCCCTGTCTGGGTGACCTTAACTGCCACTTCGCTTTTTGATGATCTCGTCGGCCACATTTTTAGGCACCTCTTCGTAGTGGTCGAACTCCATGGTATAGGTACCCCGACCCTGTGTGAGGGAGCGGAGGGTGGTGGAGTATCCAAACATCTCTGCCAAGGGGACCATGGCATGGACCACTTTGTTACCGCCCCGTTCTCCCATGTTGGCAATATGTCCCCTGCGGCTGTTGATGTCTCCGATGACATTCCCCATATACTCTTCGGGGACCTCCACTTCCACCTTCATAATCGGTTCAAGGAGGACAGGGTTCGCCTTTTTGGCCGCCTCTTTGAAGGCCATGGAACCTGCAATTTTGAAGGCCATCTCGCTAGAGTCCACTTCGTGGAAGCTCCCATCGTAGAGGGTTGCCTTCACATCGACAACGGGGTAACCTGCCAAGACTCCATTCTGCATGGCCTCTTGAATACCTTTATCCACCGCTGGGATATACTCCTTGGGAATAACCCCTCCTGTAATCTTATTGACAAACTCGTAGCCACTTCCGGGCTCTTGGGGCTCCAATTTGATGAAGACATGGCCGTACTGTCCCCGACCACCTGTCTGTTTGGCATATTTGTACTCTTGATCGACAGGGACTTTGATGGTCTCCCGATAGGCAACCTGGGGCTTTCCAACCTCGGCCTCAACTTTGAACTCCCGCTTCATCCTATCGACAATGATCTCCAGGTGGAGCTCACCCATTCCGGAGATAATTGTCTGTCCCGTCTCCTCATCGGTATGGACCCTGAAGCTCGGATCCTCCTCGGCCAACTTGGCGAGGGCTGTAGCCATCTTCTCCTGATCCGCCTTGGTTTTGGGCTCCACTGCGATAGAGATGACAGGCTCGGGGAACTCCATTTTCTCTAGGATGACAGGGTGGTTCTCATCGCAGAGAGTATCCCCGGTCAAAGTATATTTCAATCCCACGACGGCGCCGATCTCTCCAGCAGGGAGCTCTTTGATCTCCTCCCGCTTGTTGGCGTGCATCTTCAGGAGCCGTCCTACCCGCTCCTTCTTCCCTTTAGTCGAGTTGAGGACATAGCTTCCGCTGGAGATCTGCCCCCGATAGACCCGAATGAAGGAGAGTTGTCCGACGAAGGGGTCGGTCATGATTTTGAAGGCGAGGGCGGCGAAGGGGCCATCGTCTGTCGATTCGACACTTACCTCCTCTCCCGTTTTGGGATCGATCCCTTTGATCCAGTCAACCTCTGTCGGTGCAGGGAGGTAATCGACAACTGCATCAAGGAGGGTCTGGACCCCTTTATTCTTGAATGCCGATCCGCAGAGCATAGGTGTGAGGGACATGTCGAGGGTCCCCTTCTTGAGTCCTCTCTTGATCTCCTCCGTAGTCAACTCCTCTCCGTTGAGGTATTTATCCAGAAGCTCCTCATCTGTTTCGGCGACAGCTTCGATCATCTTCTCCCGATACTCCTCCGCCTTCTCCCGGAGCTCTTCGGGAATATCGATGATCTCGTACTTGGCTCCCAGGGTCTCGTCATCCCAGACAATCCCCTTCATCTCGACGAGATCGACCACACCTCGAAAGGTATCTTCGGACCCTATCGGAATCTGGATGGGGACAGGGTTGGCTCCCAAACGGTCCCGAATCTGCTCTTCGACACTGAAGAAGTCGGCTCCCTGTCTATCCATCTTGTTGACAAAGACAATTCTGGGAACATGGTATTTGTTGGCCTGGCGCCAGACTGTCTCCGACTGGGGTTGAACCCCTCCCACGGCACAGAAGACGGCAATGGCCCCGTCCAGAACCCTCATGGAGCGCTCGACTTCGATGGTGAAGTCCACGTGGCCCGGAGTATCGATAATGTTAATCTGGTGCCCCTTCCAGAAGCAGGTTGTGGCGGCGGAGGTAATGGTAATTCCCCGCTCCTTCTCCTGCTCCATCCAGTCCATCGTGGCCGCTCCCTCATGGACCTCACCTATCTTGTGGCTGATCCCCGTGTAGTAGAGAATCCGTTCGGTTGTCGTCGTCTTGCCGGCGTCGATGTGGGCGGCAATTCCTATATTCCGTACCTTGTCAATCGGTGTCTTTCTAGCCATCGTCTATCCTTTAGCCTCGGTGGTTTGGGTTGGATTTCGGGAGACAAGAGGGGACCTCTTGTCCAGAGATGGAGGGGGAGATTACCATCGGTAGTGGGCGAAGGCCTTGTTGGCCTCTGCCATCTTGTAGGTGTCCTCTTTCTTCTTGTAGGCGGCTCCCCGCTTGTTGGCCGCATCGAGGAGCTCATTTGCCAACCGTTCAGCCATGGTCCGTTCATTTCTGTTTCGAGCCGCCTCTACAATCCAGCGGATGGCGAGGGACTGTTGCCGAATGGGTCGCACCTCAACGGGGACCTGGTAGGTCGCACCACCGACCCGTCTGCTCTTGACCTCCAGAATGGGTTTCACATTTTCGATGGCTTCGTTGAAGACATCGATCCCCTTCAGTTCGTTATTCTTCTCCTCTATCATCTTCAGAGCTGTATAGAATATCTTCTGGGCGATACTCTTCTTTCCATCCCACATCAACTTATTGATGAACTTTGTCACAACTTTACTGTTGTAGATCGGATCGGGCATAACCTCTCTAATCGGCGCTCTTCTTCTTCTCACTTCTAGCTCCCTTCAATTCTCGATTTACTCAGGTGTTTTCGCCCACCTGTGGCTATGGGTGAGAACTCATACTCTCTGATTTCTCACTGCCCATGGTCTCTAGGATTTGGGTTTCTTGGTTCCGTATTTGGATCTCGACTTCTTCCTGTTGGCGACTCCCGCTGTGTCGAGGGCTCCCCGAATAATGTGGTACTTCACCCCTGGGAGGTCTTTGACCCGTCCGCCCCGGACGAGGACGATAGAGTGTTCCTGGAGGTTGTGACCCTCTCCAGGGATGTAGCTGATCACCTCGTAGCCGCTTGTAAGCCGTACCTTGGCGACTTTACGGAGTGCCGAGTTAGGCTTCTTCGGGGTCGTTGTATAGACCCGTGTACAGACTCCCCGCCGCTGGGGACATCTGACGAGGGCGGGGGATTTGGACTTTTTGATTACTTTCTTTCTCTCTTTTCGGACCAACTGGTTGATCGTAGGCACCTTCTCTCCCTTTCTTGGAAATTAGTGGCACATTATATTGAAAATGAGCTTAAATTCAGCTTTTTCAAAGCTACTCCTCTCCCTCGACGGGGTGGAGTTCGACCTTCCGCTCCTTGTACATTCCCGTTCCGACAGGAATGAGCCTTCCGATGATCACATTCTCCTTGAGGTCTTCGAGGTAATCGACCTTCGCCGAGATACAGGCCTCTGTCAAGACCTTGGTCGTATCCTGGAAGGAGGCGGCGCTGATGACGGAATCGGAGCTGACTGCGGCCCTGGTAATTCCGACGAGAACAGGTTCGGCGATGGCAGGCTGTCCCCCCAGTCTGATAACCCGTTCGTTCTCTCGGCGGAACTCCTTTTTGCTCACCAGGTCGCCGGGGATAAATTTGGTATCGCCGCTCTCGATGATCTTCACCTGGCGGAGCATCTGGGAGACAATAATCTCAATATGTTTATCGGCAATATTGACCCCCTGGCGGCGGTAAACCTGCTGAATCTCGCTGACCATGTAGTGCATGAGATGTTTTTCGCCCAAGGTTCTCAAGATGTCGTGTCCGCTGATGGTTCCGTCGGTCAACCGCTCCCCTGCATGGACAAACTCTCCATTGTGGACGAGGATCATTCTGTTCTTGCCGATGAGGTAATCTACGGTCTGGCCCGTGTCGCTAGTAATGATGATCCTCTGTTTTCCCCGACTCGGTTTCCCGAAGGTGACAACTCCGTCGATCTCGGCTACAATTGCAGGGTCTCGGGGGCGGCGGGCCTCAAAGAGTTCGCTCACCCTGGGGAGACCCCCCGTAATATCTTTAGACTTGGCGGCCGCCTTCGGTGTCTTGGCGAGGAGCTGGGCCAGATGGACCTCTTGACCGCTCTGGACATAGATAGCCGTTTTGGGTTCCAGGATATAGCGGATCGGCTCCCCTCCATCTTTGGGGGCGAGGACAATGGCCGGCTTATATTCTGGAGGAATATACTCATTGATGGTGAGTCGGCTCTCCCCTGTGAATTCATCTACCTTTTCGACGGCGGTCACTCCGGGGAGTACATCTTCCAGGGCGACTATCCCCTCTTTCTCGGCGATGATGGGGTTGGAGTAGGGATCCCATTCGGCGATGATGGTCTTGTCCGACTTGGCCGGGGCGGCGATGAGGCTCTTCTTCTCCACCTCTTCATTATCATTCACCTCGACAATGGAGCCCCGGGCAATGTAGTGGCGGGAGGCCTCTCGTCCCTCTTTATCGGCAACAACTGCAAAGAGCCCCTTCTCCTCAACCTTTTTCCCCTTCTCCACATCTCTATACCGTTCGAGGTGGTCTCCCTTCAAGATGTAGAATTTGACGGCCCCCTTGGCCCCTGCATAGATTTTCTGGGTGACGGGAGCTCCATCCCTGACCTTCAGTTCGGCGGCGTAGGGAATGTGGTTGGGGATGTTCCACCCCTCCTGAATGATCTCTACGATGCTCTCACCCTCTTTTACCTGGTCGCCACTGCTGTAGGGGAGGTAGAGTTTTCCCTCAATCTTCCCTCCTATGCCGGCTAACTCGTTGGGCTTTGCAAAGTCGTTCCGCTTAAAGGAGTAGCGGACCTTCTCTCCCTTCTCGTTCTGGAGGGTCAAGATGACCTCGTCGTGGATCTGTTTGATCTCCAGGGTGCCGTCGAAGAGGGCTTTTACCTTGGGTTCCACCAGGAGGACGGCGGCGTTCCGTCTGTTGGCGACAATGAGTTTACCCTCTTCGTTCTCGTAGGTCTTCAGATTGTAGTACCGAATGAAACCTTCTCGGCTGGCGATGATATTCTTCTCTTCCGTCGTCCTGCTGGCTGTTCCCCCCACATGGAATGTTCGGAGGGTCAGCTGGGTTCCGGGCTCACCAATGGATTGGGCCGCAATGATACCGACAGCCTCTCCCGGTTTGACCAGCTTTCCTTCGGCCATGTTGAGTCCGTAACACTTGGCACAGACCCCCTTCTCCGCCTTACAGGTAATGGGTGTTCTGATGACGACGGCTTTAACCCCCGCCTCTACGATGCGGCGAGTCTTCTCCTCATCGAGGAGGGTTCCCTCGCTGAAGAGGATCTCATTGGTGATGGGGTCGATGACATCTTGGGCCAAGACCCGACCGTAGATCCGATCTTCGAGGGGTTCTATTACCTCATTCCCCAAGGTAATTTCGGTAATCTCGACCCCCTCATGGGTTCCGCAGTCCTCGATAGTGATCTTCACATTCTGGGCCACATCGACCAGTTTTCGGGTCAAGTACCCTGCGTTAGCCGTCTTGAGGGCGGTGTCGGCTAGACCCTTTCGGGCTCCGTGGGTCGAGATAAAGTATTCGAGGACATTGAGCCCCTCCTTGAAGTTGGAGATGATGGGGGTCTCGATAATTGTTCCGTCGGGTTTCGCCATGAGCCCCCGCATACCTGCCAACTGCTTGATCTGGGCAGAGCTTCCCCGAGCCCCCGAGTCGGCCATCATGTAGATGGAGTTGAACCCATCTTTATCGCTCTTCATGAGCTTCATCATCTCCTTGGCCACCTCATTGGAGGTGTCGGTCCAGATGTCAACAATCTTGTTATACCGCTCATATTCGGTGAGGAGACCGGCCTGGAACTGCTGTTGGATCTCTTTGACCTTCTTCTTCGCCTCTTCGATGAGCCGCTTCTTGGACTCGGGGACTTTGATGTCGTACTCACTGATACTGATCCCCGCCTTTGTGGAGTAGCGGAAACCGAGCTCCTTGAGTTTGTCCAGGAATTCGGCTGTAATCTTGGGGCCGCTCTGTTTGTAGATATAGTCTACGAGAGCTGCTATATCCCGTTTTTTGAGAACCTTGTTCCACAGCTTGATCGGAACGAAGTCGGGGAGGATCGATTTGATGATGAGCCGCCCCGCAGTGGTGTAGATCATCTGTCCGTCCACTTTGGTTCGGACTTTGGCGTTGATGTCGAGATAGCCCGCCTCCAGGGCGATCATGATCTCGTCGATATTGGCAAAGAGCTTGTTGGTCCCCTGGACATCTTCCCGCTCCTTGGAGAGGTAGTAGAGTCCGAGAACCATATCCTGGGTCGGTACGGCGATGGCTCTCCCCGACGCTGGGAGGAGGATATTCATAGAGCTGAGCATCAGGATTTTACACTCGGCAATGGCCTCCTCGGTCAGGGGGACATGGACAGCCATCTGGTCCCCGTCAAAGTCGGCGTTGAATGCGGCACAGACCAGGGGGTGGAGCTGGATCGCCTTTCCGTCGATGAGGACAGGGTGGAAGGCCTGGATCGAGAGTTTGTGGAGGGTCGGTGCCCTGTTGAGGAGGACAGGGTACTCATCGACGATCTCCTGGAGACACTCCCAGACCTCGTTGCGCTGTTCGGCAATGATTTTCTGGGCGTGCTTGAGGGTTGTGGCGTACCCTTTCTCCTCCAGTTTTGCCAGGAGATGGGGTTTGAAGAGCTCGATGGCCATCAGTTTGGGGAGTCCGCACTGATCCATACGGAGGTTGGGGCCTACGACGATGACGGAACGGCCTGAGAAATCGACCCGCTTTCCGAGGAGGTTCTGGCGGAACCGACCCTGTTTTCCCTTGATAATCTCGCTCAAGGATTTGAGGGGTCTCTTGTTGGCCCCTTTGACGGCGTTCCCCCGCCGTCCGTTATCGATGAGGGCGTCCACGGCCTCCTGGAGCATCCGTTTCTCATTTCGTACAATGATCTCCGGAGCGTCCAGGTCGAGGAGCCGTTTGAGCCTCTGGTTGCGGTTGATGACCCTGCGGTAGAGGTCATTGACATCGCTGACGGCAAATTTTCCCCCGTCCAGGGCGACAAGGGGTCTCAGATCGGGGGGGAGGACCGGAAGGACTGTCAACATCATCCATTCCGGTCTGTTCCCACTGGTCAAGAAGCTCTCGATAACCTTGAGTCTCTTGACAATAGTCTTCCGCTTCATCTCGGCGTTGACCTGGCGCATCTCCTCCTTGAGCCGCTCAAATGTTCCGACCAGGTCGAACTCCTCCAGGAGCTCCTTAATCACCTCTCCCCCCATTCGGGCGTCGAAGCCGGTATCTCCAAAGTGTTGCATGAGTTGCTGGTACTGCTCCTCGTTGAGGACATCGTACTTTTTGACGGGCCGCTTCTTCTCAAAATCGTAGTAGGCCTCTCCGGGGTTCTTAACGATGTAGGCTTCATAGTAGAGGACCCGCTCCAGGTCCTTCATCTTGACGCCGAGGAGTGTCCCGATCCGACTGGGGAGGGAGTTGACATACCAGATGTGGGCGACAGGGGTAACCAGTTCAATATGTCCCATTCTGCTCCTGCGGACCTTGGAGGTGGTCACCTCGACCCCACACTTCTCACAGACTACCCCCTTGTACCTCATCTTCTTGTACTTCCCGCAGAGACACTCATAATCTTTGATCGGTCCGAAGATTTTGGCACAGAAGAGACCGTCCCTCTCCGGCTTCAGAGTACGGTAGTTGATGGTCTCCGGTTTCTTCACCTCTCCGTGGGACCAGGAGAGGATCTTTTCGGGGCTCGCCAGCTTGAACTGGATAGCCTTAATATCTTTGGGTCGTTGCTCTTCACCTAACTCAATTGGTATCAGTCTCTTCATCTTCTTTTTCCTCGTCTAGAATTTCTACATCGATACCGAGGGATTGGAGCTCTTTCGTCAAAACGAAGAGGGTCTCGGGGATCCCCGGCTCCGGAATGGGCTCACCTTTGGTGATGGCCTTGAAGGCTCTCACCCGCCCCTCTACATCGTCGGACTTGATGGTGAGCATCTCTTTGAGGGTGTGGGCCGCTCCGTGGGCCTCTAGAGCCCAGACCTCCATCTCACCGAAACGCTGGCCACCGAAGAGGGCCTTCCCTCCGACGGGCTGTTGGGTTACGAGGCTGTAGGGTCCCGTACTTCGGGCGTGGACCTTCTCATCTACCAGGTGGTGGAGTTTGAGCATGTACATATACCCTACATTGACTCGCTCTTTGAACTTCTCCCCTGTCCGTCCATCGTAGAGCTCTGTCTTCCCATCCATATCCATCTGGGCCAGCTCGTAGAGCTTTTTGAACTCCTCATCGTCAACTCCCTCGAAGACGGGGGAGGCAAATTTGACCCCCTTGGCCCAGTCTCGGGCATATTTGATAAGCTCATCGTCGCCGAGTCCTTCGATGAACTCCTTGGCTTTTACCAGTTTGGCGACGCTGGCGATCTCAATCATCTTCTCCCGAAGCTCTTTGAGCCACTGATCCCGTTTGCTCTCGAAAATTTCCTGAATCTGCTCCCCGAGCTTCTTCCCGATGAGCCCCAGATGGACCTCCAAGATCTGGCCGATATTCATACGGCTCGGAACTCCCAAGGGGTTGAGGACAATATCGACGATCCGCCCATCTTTGGTGTAGGGCATGTCTATTTCGGGGACAATAGTGGAGACGATCCCCTTGTTCCCGTGGCGCCCCGCCATCTTGTCGCCCACCTTCAGCTTCCGTTTGGTGGCGATGAAGACCTTGACCTGCTTGACGACGCCGTTGCCGAGGAAGTCCTCCCTTTCGAGGATCTCCAACTTCTCCTCATGCTCTTCGGTCAGCTTCCGCTTCTCGTTTTGGAAGTGGGTCTTGATCCTGTTGTACTTCTCCTGGATCTCCTTGGGGTAGGATTTGACCAAGGCGTTGAGGGCGAAGCGGTTGATGGAGGCCAGCTCCTCCTTGCTAATGAACTCTCCCGCCTTAAACTGTTTATCCTTGATCTTGGCATCCCGCTCTAGAGGGGATTTGGAGAGGAGGGAGATGATCTTGAGCATCTCCTCCCTATCGATCATGAGGAGTTTGTCATGGTGCTCCTTGGAGAGCCGCTCCTTCTCCTCTTCGTAGGCTTTGATGGAGCGGGGATCCTTGTCGTACCCCTTCTTGGTGAAGATTTTGACATCGATGACGACCCCTTCCATGGAGTTGGGGCAGTAGAGGGATTTGTTGACCACATGTCCGGCCTTCTCACCGAAGATGGCCCGGAGAAGTCGCTCCTCAGGGCTGGGGCGGACATCTCCCTTGGGGGAGACCTTTCCGACTAGGATCATTCCGGGCTTCACATAGGTTCCGATCTTGACAATTCCGCTCTCATCCAGATGGGCGATCTCCTCCTCTTTCACATTGGGAATGTCTCGGGTGATCTCCTCGACCCCGTGTTTGAGCTCTCTAGCCTCGGTCTCCTTCTCGTAGATATGGACCGATGTGAACTCGTCGTCCCGGAGAATTCGCTCGCTGACAACGATGGCGTCCTCAAAGTTGTAGCCGTTCCACGGCATGAAGGCCACCAGCATATTCTTCCCCAGAGCCAGCTCCGCTTGGTCCATGTTGGGGCCGTCGGTAATGACCTGACCTGCCTCCACATAGTCCCCCTTCTTGACAATCGGTTTCTGACTGAAGGAGGTATTCTGGTTGGTCCTCAAATTTTTTTGGAGTCGGTAGTGGTCGATGTAGGCCCCATTCTCATCTTCCCCGAGAATGTAGATATTCTCTCCGTCGATCTTCTCGACGACACCACTCCTCTTGGCCCTAATGGACTCCCAGGCGTCCCGAGCTACCACCTTCTCCATACCTGTACCGACCATGGGGGCCTCCGACTTGAGGAGGGGGACAGCCTGCCTCTGCATGTTGGATCCCATGAGGGCCCTGTTGGCGTCGTCATGCTCCAAAAATGGAATGAGACTGGCGGCAACCCCGACAACCATTCGGGGGGTCAGGTCTATATAGTCAACCTTATTCTTCTCGACCAGGATGATCTCCCCATCTTTTCGGGCTTCGACAAACTCCTCTTTTATCTCGTTCCCGTCGATGATCTCAGTATTGGCAGGGGCGATAATCTTTCCCTCTTCCTGGGCCGCCGTGAGATAGACGATCTCATCGGTGATCTTCCCATCAACCACCTTCTTGTAGGCCGCTTCGATGAAGCCGAGCTCATTGACCTTGGCGTAGGTGGAGAGGGTGTTGATGAGACCGATGTTCTGTCCCTCGGGGGTCTCGACGGGACAGATCCGCCCGTAGTGGGTTGGGTGGACATCTCGGACCTCAAAGCCGGCCCGCTCCTTGACCAGCCCCCCTTCACCGAGGGCGGAGAGCCGCCGTTTATGGGTAATCTCACTGAGGGGGTTGGTCTGATCCATAAATTGGGAGAGCTGGCCTGTAGAGAAGAATTCGAGAATTGTATTTGTGATAGTCTTGGAGTTGATGAGGTCGTGGGGCATGAGCTCATCGAGACTCCCGCTGATGGTGGTCATCTTGTCTCTGATACTCTTCTGCATCTTGACCAGCCCGCTATGGAGCTCGTTGGCCAACAGCTCTCCGATGGCCCGTATCCGTCTGTTCCCCAGGTGGTCCCTGTCGTCTATTCGCCCCTTTCCATTTTTCACCTTGATCAGATACTGGACCGTCTTGATAATATCTTCGTTGGTGAGGACCGTCACATATTCGGGGACAGAGAGGCCCAGTTTGTGGTTCATCTTCATCCGTCCGACCCGTGTGATGTCGTAGCGCTCCGGGTCGAAGAAGAGCTGGTTAACGAAGGCCTTGGCGGTCTCCTTAGTCACAGGTTCGCCGGGGCGCATGACCTTGTAGATGCGGATGGCCGCCAGATCGTTTTCATCTTCAATCTTCTCGGTCTGGCGGAGGAGCTTGAGACTCTCTTGATCGGCCAGGAAGGAGTTGATTATGGAGCGGTCCCGTCCCTGGGCTAGATCGTTGACGATCTCGAACTCTTCGATACCGCTCTCCAAAAGCTTCTTGAGCTTGTTCTCATCGAGGGGGGTTAGGGTGTCGAAGAGGACCTCTCCACTCTCCCTATCAATAATGGGAGAGGCGATGAACCGATCCATCAGGACCTCTACAGGAAATTCGATGTACCGAGTTCCCTCCTCCACTAACTTATCTGCCTTCCTCTTGGTCAGCCGTTTCCCGGCCTCGACAATGAGATTGCCCCGCTCGTCTCGGACATCAAATTCAACCCTTCCTACAAAATCTTCGGGGTTGAACTCTATAAAAAATTTTCCATCTTTGACGATAATTCTGGTGATAGGGTAAAAGAGCTTCAGGATGTCCTGTTTAGAGTAGCCAAGGGCCCGGAAGAGAATGGTGGAAGGGATCTTCCGGCGCTTGTTTATTCTGACATAGAGGATGTCCTTGGCATCATATTCAAAGTAGAGCCAGGCTCCCCGATCCGGGATGATCTGGGCGGTATGGATCATCTTTCCGCCCGCCGCATTGGACTCCTCCTCCTTGAAGATGACCCCCGGAGATCGGTGGAGCTGGTTGACTACAACCCTTTCGACGCCGTTGATGATGAAGGAGGTCCGGTCAGTCATATAGGGGATGTCCCGGACATAGATGGACTGTTCTTTGGCATCTTTCACACCAATTTTCTCTCCCGTCTTCTCATCTCTCTCCCAGAGGGTGAGGCGGATATTCATTTTGAGAGAGACGCTGTAGGTGATACCCCGTTCCATACACTCCCGAACGGTATATTTGGGTTTGATAATCTCACTTCCTATATATTCGAGGGTTATTCGGTTGTGGGTATCGTGGATAGGGAAAATTGATCTGAAGACTTGTTCAATTCCGCTCTTGCTTCGATCCTCGGCATCGGCCATGAGGAACTGTTCATAACTACTCTTTTGAAGTTGAAGTAAGTTGGGAACTTCAAGATCTTGCGGAATTTTTGAGAAATCGACACGGAGTCTGCTACCAGATTTGAGACTATTGAGCATAGGCGAACCTCATTTTTGTAGTTTTGGTACATGGAGGGGGTGAATGTTAGCATAGAAAGTCTTAAGAAGAGGAGGGGATCCTCTTCTTATTGAGAATATTAAGTTTTACTTAATTTCTACTTTTGCTCCAGCTTCTTCAAATTTCTTCTTCAACTCTTCAGCTTCTTCTTTGCTGACTCCCTCTTTGATGGTGGTTGGAGTATTTTCAGCGGCCTCTTTGGCCTCCTTGAGTCCCAATCCGGTTACCTGTCGGATAACTTTAATGGTGTTGATCTTCTTAGGACCGGCGTCTGTGAGGACTACATCGAATTCGGTCTTCTCTTCAGCCGCCGCTCCTCCTTCGCCGCCACCAGCCGCAACGGCACCGGCAACAACTGTAGGCTGGGCGCTGACCCCAAATTTCTCCTCAAACTCCTTGACAAGCTCGCTGAGCTCAAGGACACTCAGATTGGAGATATACTCGATAACATCTTCTCGTGTGCAAGCCATAGACTCTCTCCTTTAGGAATTTTCTTTTTGTTGTCGGATATTTTCAAGCAGAGTAACGAAATTCTGTTTCGGCGCATTCCATACATAGAGTAGGTTGCGCAACGGAGCTGTCCAGACCGATAGAAGCATACCGAGGAGCTCCTCTTTGCTCGGGAGCTTGGAGTAGGCCTCTATCTTCTTCTCGTCAACCACTTCTCCTTCAAAATAGCCCTGTTTGACGGCGAAGTGATCCTTATTCTCCTTGGCAAACTCTGTAACAACCTTTGCCAAGGTGACAAGATCGTCGCCCCAGACTAGGAGATTGGTATCTTTGAGGGTGAAATTCTCGATACCGTTGTTCCTCAAGGCGATCATGGCGAGGGTATTTTTGACGACCCTCACTTTGAGGCCTTTCTCCCGGGCAGATTTCCGAAGGACTTCCAGTTGAGGTACGCTCATACCTTTGTAGTCGCAGTCGATAATAGCGACTCCCTCTCTGAACTCATCTGTGAGGTATGAAACTACCTCCTCTTTCTGCGCCCGTGTCAAACTTTTTACCTCCTTTCCGACAGAAGACTTCAGGCAGGTCTTATCTGTGTGCCCACCATCTTCAGTCTAAGATACAGGTTACCCCCTAATATCCATAAGCTCTTGTGTGTCGAGCTCTAGGGCTGGACTCATGGTCAAGGAGAGAGCCCCATGTCTGATATAGCGCCCCTTGGCGGCGGCAGGTTTCATCTTGTTGATCTGGGCTACAAAGGTCTCCAGATTCTCCTTGAGTTGCTCTGGAGAGAAGCTGGCCTTTCCAATACCTGCGTGGATATTCCCCTTCTTATCGACTCGGAAATTGACCTGTCCCGCCTTGGCGTTTTTGACAGCTTTGCAGACATCCATTGTCACCGTTCCGGTCTTGGGGTTGGGCATGAGACCCTTGGGTCCGAGGATACGACCGATCTTTCCAACCAATCCCATCATGTCTGGGGTGGCGATGGCTATATCGAAGTCGATCTTCCCTCCCTGGATCTCTTCGATGAGCTCTTCGGCTCCCACAATATCGGCTCCGCACTCTCTGGCTTCGTCGGCTTTAGCCCCCTTGGCGAAGACGGCTACCCGTACACTCTTCCCTGTGCCGTGGGGGAGGACGACGGAACCCCGGATCATTTGGTCGGCATGGCGGGGATCGACTCCGAGTCTGAGGGCCAGCTCTACAGTCTCATCGAACTTGGCCGATTTCAGCTCTCTCACCTTCTCCACCGCCTCGCTGACGCTATATCTCTTTCCCTTTTCTATCTTTTCCAAAAGGGCTCTGTATCTCTTTGAATGTTTTTTAGCCATTGAACTCTCCGCAACAATAATTTTTTGCTACCACTCTCTTTGAGATCCTGTGGTTCGGATCAATCGACGATTTCGACCCCCATACTGCGACAGCTTCCAGCAATTGTCCGCTTTGCCGCCTCTAGGTCGTCTGTGTTGAGGTCGGGCATCTTCATCTTCGCTATCTCTTCCAGCTGGGCCTGGGTGATCTTCCCGACCTTGTTTTTGAGGGGGTTGTCGCTCCCCTTCTGAATTCCAGCCGCCTTTTTGATAAGGTCGGTAGCTGGAGGTTGCTTTGTGATAAATGTAAAGCTTCTATCGTTGTAGACCGTGATGACTACGGGGATATTGAACCCCATCATATCCTTGGTCCGCTCATTGAAGGCTTTACAGAACTCCATAATATTGACTCCCCGCTGTCCCAGGGCAGGGCCTACTGGAGGAGAGGGGTTCGCCTTTCCGGCAGGGATCTGGAGTTTAAATTGATCTACAATCTTCTTGGCCATATCTATCCTTTCCGCTCTATAGACTTAGATAATCTTCTCGACTTGGGTGTAGAGAATTTCGACAGGGGTGCTCCGACCGAAGATGGAGACATTGAGTTTCAATTTTCCATGTTCCATATCGTACTCTTCGACAACGCCTGTGAAGTTGGCGAAGGGTCCCTCGGTGATCCGGACCATCTCTCCCGGTTCGTAGGAGATCTTCGGTTTCGGAGCCCCTTTCTTCCGAGCTTTCTCCAGAATCTTCTTGACATCCTCCTCACTGATGGGAGTCGGTTTCTTCGACTCTCCGATAAATCGTCCCACCCGGGGGAGGCTCTGGATGCGTTGCCAGAGATCGGTATCGAGATCTACATTGATGAAGACATATCCTGGGTAGATAGCCCGCTCGGTAATCTTCTTCTTTCCATCTTTCACTTCGATAACATCTTCTGTCGGAACTACTACCTCTTTGATGCGATCCTGAAGTCCCTCTTCCTGGGCGAGACTCTCAATGGCCCTTTTGACGCTCTGTTCACTCCCAGAATAGACTTGAATCGCATACCATTTGTGTGCCATAAAGATCCTTGAGTTAATCGATTATATGCGATAGGATGAAGGACATCGTTCCATCAACGAGAGCGAGAAAGAGCGCAACGACGGTGACTACTAGGAATACAGCTATATATGCGTTTTTCACCTGCTCTTTTGTGGGAAAGATAACTTTCTGAAGCTCGATACGAGCGTCGTGAATATATTTTAAGATCTTCTCCATAAAAGTCCTTCTCTATGGCAGGGCAGGAGGGACTCGAACCCCCGACCAGCGGTTTTGGAGACCGCTGCTCTACCAACTGAGCTACTGCCCTATCGTGGGGAGGAGGATCCCCTTAGAGTTTTGCCTCTTTGTGAAGCGTATGTTCGCGACAGAATTTGCAATATTTTCTAATAGAGAACTTTTCTGGATGGGTCTTCTTATTCTTTGTTGTGTGGTAGTTCCTGCGACCACACTTTTCACAGGCAAGATGGATAATCTCTCTCATCATTTCCCTTTAAAAGGGGGCAAAGCCCCCAAAAAGTTCAATTATTCAATGATCTTTGTAACGACACCAGCCCCAACTGTACGACCACCTTCCCGAATGGCAAATCGGGTTCCCTCTTCAAGGGCGATGGGAGCGATCAACTCAGCAGTGATCTTTACATTGTCACCAGGCATAACCATCTCAACACCCTCAGGGAGTGTGATTGTTCCGGTGACATCTGTTGTTCGGACATAGAATTGAGGTCGGTATCCGCTGAAGAATGGAGTGTGGCGTCCCCCTTCCTCTTTTGTCAAGATATAGACCTCAGCTTCAAATTTGGTGTGGGGTGTGATAGATCCAGGCTGTGCGAGGACCTGACCACGCTCGACCTCCTCTTTCTTTGTACCTCGGAGGAGGACCCCCACATTGTCTCCCGCTTCACCTTGGTCCAACTCTTTTCGGAACATCTCGACGCCGGTCACAGTTGTCTTCTGGGTGGGGCGGAGACCGACAATCTCAACCTCATCACCGACTTTGACGACTCCCCGCTCAATTCGGCCTGTAACAACTGTTCCCCGTCCAGAGATGGAGAAGACATCTTCAATGGGCATCAAGAAGGGTTTATCGATGTCCCGCTCAGGAGTGGGGATATACTCATCGACAGCATCCATCAATTTGAGGATCTTCTCGCTCCACTCACCCAGTTTACCCTCTTTTACCTCTTCGAGGGCCTTGAGGGCAGATCCTGTGATGACAGGAACATCATCTCCTGGGAAATCGTACTCGCTGAGGAGTTCTCGAACCTCCATCTCAACAAGTTCCAGGAGTTCAGGGTCGTCAACCATGTCCTCTTTATTGAGGAAGACGACGATGTAGGGGACCCCTACCTGTCGGGCAAGGAGGATATGTTCTCGGGTCTGTGGCATAGGACCATCAGCCGCAGAGACGACGAGGATCGCTCCGTCCATCTGGGCCGCACCGGTGATCATGTTCTTGACATAGTCGGCGTGTCCGGGACAGTCAACATGGGCGTAATGTCGCTTCTCTGTCTCATATTCTACATGTGATGTAGCAATTGTAATCCCCCGCTCTCTCTCCTCTGGAGCGTTGTCGATCTGATCGTAATCTTTCTTTTCAGCGTACCCTTTTTCTGCGAGGACGGCAGTGATCGCAGCTGTCAGAGTGGTTTTACCATGGTCGACATGTCCGATGGTACCGATATTGACATGGGGCTTGGTCTTGATAAACTTCTCTTTTGCCATAGAATCCTCCATAAAGATTTGAATTGCGGGCTAATTATATCAAAAAAAATTAGCCTAGGTTTTATAGATCTGCCTCTATCGGTGAATGGAGCCCAGAAGCGGAATTGAACCGCCGACCTCTTCCTTACCAAGGAAGTGCTCTACCACTGAGCTATCTGGGCACAGAGAATAGTCTATGGAAGCGAAACTAAAGTAGGCAAAGAGGTCACTACATTTAGTTCAGCTCCCAGTATTCTGGAGCGGGAGACGGGACTCGAACCCGCGACCCTCAGCTTGGAAGGCTGATGCTCTAGCCAACT
>JAADDW010000026.1 GCA_013153715.1 Campylobacterota bacterium
CCACCCTCTTGGAGACAGAGCTGGCCAAGGAGATTGTGGAGCTCTTTGAGAGTATCGACAAGATCCGCTTCGTCAATAGCGGGACAGAGGCTGTCATGAGCGCCATCAGACTGGCCCGAGGCTTCACAGGGAGAGATGACATAGTGAAATTTGAAGGGTGCTACCACGGCCACAGCGATTCCCTCCTCGTAAGTGCAGGGAGCGGAGCTGTCACCTTCGGAACCCCCTCCAGTCCCGGAGTTCCGGCCGACTGCACCCGCCATACTCTGCTGGCCACCTACAACGACCTTGAGAGTGTGGAGAGGTGTTTTGAGGCCAGTGACGGAGGAGTGGCCGCCGTCATCATAGAACCTATCGCCGGCAATATGGGATTGGTGCCCGCCGAGGAGGAGTTCCTCCAGGGACTCCGCCAACTCTGTGACCGCCACGGGGCTCTCCTGATCTTCGATGAGGTGATGAGCGGTTTCCGGGCCTCTCTGAAAGGGGCCCAGGGGCTCACTACCGTCACCCCCGATCTGGTCACACTGGGTAAGGTGATTGGAGGGGGGATGCCTGTGGGGGCCTTCGGTGGAAGGGCCGAGATTATGGACCAGTTGAGTCCCGAAGGGCCCGTCTATCAGGCCGGAACCCTCAGCGGTAACCCTGTCGCCATGGCCGTCGGCCTCAGTGTGGTCCGCCGTCTCAAGAGTGATCCCTCCCTCTTCAAAGTCCTCGAAGCCCGGGCCAAAGGGTTGGTGGGGGGAATGCAGAAGATAGCCGATAGCTACGGGATACCTCTCCAGATCGAGGTTCGGGGGAGTATGTTCGGCTTCTTCTTCAACAACCGACCTGTCAAGAATTTCGACGATGCCAGAGAGAGCGATCTGGAGCTCTTCGCCAAATTTCACCAGGAGATGATCAAGCGGGGAGTCTATTTTGCCTGTAGCCAGTTTGAGACAGGCTTCATCTCGGTCCCCCTCGACGAGAAGCTCATCGATGAGACCTTGGAGAAGGTGGAGGAGGGAATGAAGAAGATCCTCTCGGCTCCCCCTCTCTAGTCTGGAGGAGGGGATCATCTTGGCTGTAGGGTCGGGGTCGTCTCGGCCCCTTTTCTCTCCCCCAATTTGGAGGGGGATCTAGACGAAAGGATAGCATGGAATCTCTCATCTACAGTATGGCAATGGCCGGAACAGCCCCTCCAGTTATCGGCTCCTCTCTGGGACAGGGAGAATCCAACCATGGCTAAGTACAGGAAGATCATTGAGGGGGCCGAGGGCCTCAGCCTCGGCATCTCTATTGTTGTTGCCGTCCTCATCGGTATCGCCCTGGGTTACTGGATGGAGAAGCTCTCGGGCTGGAGGTGGCTCTTCTGGCTCGGAGTTTTCTGGGGAGTATCAGCCGCCATTCTCAATGTCTATAAGGCCTATAAGAGGCAACAGAGGGAGTTGGAGGAGCTGGCTAGGGACCCTCGATATAGAGAGTTCAAGGGAAGTGGGGAGGAGGAAGAGGATCTCGCCCCCTTCGAGAGATGAAGTCGATACTCCCTATCGCCCTCCTCCTCAATCTCCTCCTTCTCCTCCCCTTCTGGAGGGACCCTGTGGAGCTCCTCAATCTGGAGATCGCCTTCATCACATCGGCCCTCGTCATTGGAGGTTCCTATCTCAGCTATAGTCGGCTGGTCAAGGGGGGGAGGATCCCCTCCCACTGGGGGCGGGACCCTGTGGAGCAGATGGAGGACCCCTACGGACTCTCTGGAGAGGAGGAGAGAAGGGAGCCTCTGACCGCCCGGGAGATAGTGGAGGAGGAGAGGGCCAAGATAAAGGGGCGGGGAAACCTCAAAATTCTCCTCACAACCTCCTCCGCCTTTCTCTCCCCCTACCGCCTGGGGGGCTATCTCCTCCTCACCATCGCCCTCCTCTGGCTCATGGGGAGGGGTCTCTTCCGTCCCACACCCTTTCTCATCGGACTCGGAATTCTCCCCGGAGCCGCCCTCCTCTCCACCCTCTTCCGACGGGATCAGTCCTCAATATAGTTCTTGATCTTCCGCCCTACCTTGGGGTGCTTCAGCTTCTTAATGGCACTACTCTCAATCTGGCGGACCCGTTCCCGGGTCACATTGAGCTCCTTCCCGATCTCCTCCAGGGTCCGATCACTCTCATCGGGCATGAGACCGAACCTCATCCGGACCACCGCCTTTTCCCGCTCGTTGAGGTGTTCCAGGATCTCATCGATCTTGTGCTTCATATCCTCTTTCATAATCACTTCAAGGGGGTTGGGTGTGCTCTTATCCTCCAGGAAATCCCCATACTTGCCATCTTCGTCGTTGCCGATAGGGGCTTCGAGGCTGATGGGCTCCTTGGTGATCTTGATCACATTCTTCACCTTCTCCACAGGGAGACCAACCTCCTTGGCGATGATCTCCACATCGGGCTCCTTCCCTGTCTCCTGGAGATACTTCCTCGTCACCTTGTTGATTCTATTGATGGTCTCGATCATATGGATCGGTATCCTGATGGTTCGGGCCTGGTCGGCAATGGCCCTGCTGATGGCCTGTCTGATCCACCATGTGGCGTATGTGGAGAATTTGTACCCCTTCTTGTACTCAAACTTGTCCACGGCCTTCATGAGGCCGATGTTTCCCTCCTGGATGAGGTCGAGGAAGGGGAGCCCCCTGTTGGTATATCTTTTGGCGATGGAGACCACCAACCGAAGGTTGGATTTGGCCATCCGAGTCTTGGCCTCCTCGCTGATCTTCTTCCCCCTCTTGATCTGTTCCAGAATTTGGGTCAACTTCTTGGGCTCCAGATTGAACCCTTTCTTGCTGGCCTCCTTGGCCTTGAAGAGCTTCTTGATGTCCATATAGGTACTCACCATGGTCGCCTCTGGAACCCGAGCCGCAATCTCCTCCTTGGAGAGGTGGACGATCTCCTCCAAAATCTTCCTGTGGTTCTCCCGAAGCTGTTCGTTGAAGAGGGGGAGGCGGTACTCCAACTTCTTCAACTCCTTCTCAAAATCGTCGTCGCTCTTGAGGGCCGTCTCCATCGATTTGACCAACTCGTTGATCAGTTTGCTGGTGGGGCCCAGCTCCAGGAGGTTCTCCTTCATCAACTTCTTCTTATAGGCCACGACCAGCTCATGGTGGAACCGCTCCTCGGGGGAGAGATCGGCAGGGAGCTCCTTGTCCCGAACCTTGAGCCACTCCTTCTTGGCCTTCTCTAGAGCTTTGAAGAGTTTGATAATCCGCTTCTCCCGCTTTGTGTATTTGGCCATCTTCTTGGCCTCTTTATCCAGATTCTCATCTTCGTCGGCATCGTCCACATCCTCTTCAAAACTCTTGAAGAGCTCTTTAACCCTCCTCTCCCGATTGATGAGGGGCTCCTTGTAGTCGAGGATAAAATCGATGAGGTAGGGGACGGAGCAGATGGCGTCGATAATGATATTTTCTCCCAACTCTATCTTTTTGGAGAGCTCAATCTCCTCCTCCTTGGTCAGGAGGGGGATCTGGCCCATCTCCCTCAAATACATTCTGACGGGGGAGTCGCTCCTGCTCCACTCCAACAGATCCTTATCCCTGGTCAGATCGAACTCCTCAGCCAACTCAGCCTCACTCAGCTTCTTCCGCTCCTCCTCCTTCCGCTCCTGCTCCTGGAGGTTCATCTTCTTGGCGGCCTCGGCACTGGTAATAATATCGACTCCGTACTTCTCTTTCAGCTGGAGTATCTTCTTGGCTTGAACCAGGGTAGGCTGGCGATCGAAGAGGTCCACCAGACCTTCATAGGTGACATAACTCTCCCTGTGTTCCGAAAAAAATTCTTCAACTTTTTTGGTGAGATCTTTTGCAGCCAAAGGCAGCTCCTTACATGGTAGAAGTTGTGATTCTGGTGGCGGGGCTCTAGAGTTTAGCTTTTAATTATACCAAAAATCTAAACTTTTTCAACTATTTTGCCAAAATGAGGCTTTTTTGATAAAATCGTCCCAAAAAGAGCAGGAGCACCGATGAACATCATCACCGGAAGGGTTTGGAAATTTGGGGATAATATCGATACAGACCTCATAATTGCGGCCAGATACCTCAACACCTCGGATCCCCACGAGCTGGCGAAACATGTGATGGAGGACGCAGATCCGGAGTTCGTCAAGAAGCTCCAGCCGGGCGATATTATCGTTGCGGGAGAAAATTTTGGTTGCGGCAGTAGCAGGGAGCACGCCCCCATAGCCCTCAAGGCGGCAGGGGTCGCCGCCGTAGTGGCCAAGAGTTTCGCCAGAATTTTCTACAGGAACGCCTTCAATATGGGGCTCCCCATCTTCGAGGTTCCCGATGCCGACAAGATAGGGGAGGGGGACCTCATCACAATCGATATGGAGGGGGGGATCATCAAGGATCTCAACAGAGGGAGTATCTACCCCTTCAACCCCATTCCCCCATTCATGCAGGAGCTCCTGGCCTGCGGCGGTCTGATCAACTATGCGAAAGCACAGATTTTAGAAGGAAGAAGATGAGACGATACAGTGTAGCCCTCATCAAGGGAGATGGGATCGGTCCGGAGATTATCGACGAGGCGGTGAAGGTTCTGGACGCCGTCAGTGTCCAGGAGAACTTTGAGATCACCTACAGGGAGGCCCTCTTGGGAGGGGCCGCTATTGAGATGACCGGAGATCCCATCCCAGAAGAGACGGTGGAGATCGCCACATCGTGTGACGCCGTCCTCTTCGGAGCCATAGGAGGGCCCAAATGGGATGATCTCCCCAGGGAGAAGAGGCCGGAGACCGGGCTCCTGAAATTGAGGAAGGCCCTGGGGGTCTTTGCCAACCTGAGACCGACGATAGTCTATGATGAACTGATCAACGCCTCCCCCCTGAAGCCCCAAGTCATCAAGGGGACCGATCTCATTGTGGTCCGGGAACTCATTGGTGGAATCTACTTTGGAGAGCCCCGGGGGTACGACGGAGAGAGGGCCTACAACACCATGGTCTATACCAGGGAGGAGGTGGAGAGAATTGCCCGGACCGCCTTCCAGATAGCCATGAAGCGGAGGAAGAGGGTGACCTCCGTCGATAAGGCCAATGTATTGGAGGTCAGCCAGCTCTGGAGGGAGAGGGTGACAGCTGTGGCCCAGGAGTATCCCGAAGTCCATCTAGACCACCTCTACATCGACAACGCCGCCATGCAACTCATCAGAGACCCCAAACAGTTCGATGTGGTTCTGACAGGCAATATCTTCGGAGATATTCTGAGCGACGAAGCCAGCATGATCAGCGGCTCCATCGGTCTCCTCCCCAGCGCCAGCCTCGGCGAGAAACATGGGCTCTACGAGCCTATCCACGGAAGTGCCCCGGATATAGCGGGCCAAGGGATCGCCAATCCGATAGCGGCCATTGCCAGCGCCGCCATGATGCTCCGCTACCAGTTTGGCGAAGAGGGGGGAGCCGAGAGAATTGAGAGGGCTATACGGAGGGTCCTCAAAGAGGGGTACCGAACTCGGGATATAGCCTCCTTCGACGCCAAGGAGGTGGTCACCACCAGCGAGATGGGGAGTCTGATAGCCCAGTATGCCAGTGAGCTTTAACCATGGAGGTCTCTACCCAGAGCTCCTAGAGGATCTCCCCCCCTCCCTGAAGAGGGAGCTGGAGGGGATCAGAGAGAGCCTCTCCCCCTACACTCAACGGGTCTATCTGGTCGGAGGGGGAGTTCGAGATCTCCTTCGCCGTCGGATAGAGGGGAAGGAGATCCCCATTGTCGATCTTGATATAGAGATCTACGGCATTGAGCCCCCCCTTTTCGACAGAATTATGGGGAAGATGGGGGCCCACGGAGTCGGAAAGAGTTTCTTTGTCTATAAATATAGGGAACATATCGATATGAGTCTCCCCAGGATAGAGAGCAAAAAGGGGAGGGGACATCGGGGGTTCGCCGTGGAGTTGGCCAGGGATGAGAGGAGTGCCTCCAGGAGGCGGGATTTTACGGTCAACGCCCTCATGCTCGATATTTTCACCGGAAAGCTCCTAGACTTCTGGGGGGGTGTGAGGGATATTGAGGAGAGAACCCTTCGGGTTGTGGATAGCCAAAAATTTGGGGAGGATAGCCTCAGAGTTCTCCGGGGAGTCCAGTTTGCCGCCCGATTCGGCTATAGAATAGAGCCCCAGAGCCTCCGGATTATGGAGGGGCTCCCCCTCGACGATCTCTCCCATGAGAGGATCTTCTGGGAGTTTGAAAAGCTCTTCAAGGGGGAGTTCCTCCACTATGGACTCTACTACCTCCTCCGCCTCGGGATCGACAGGAAGATCTTCGCCCTCCGGTTCCGCCCCTTTCTCTCTGCCGCCAAGGAGCTCATCAGGGCGAGACGGGGTGGGGTCGAGGAGCTCTCCAAATTCTATTTTCTCTACATCTTCGCCAACTACAGCCATAGGAGCTACCTCTTCTTCTTGGAGAGGCTCAAGGCTCCTAGGGAGTACCATCGGATCTTCCGGCGCCAAAAGGGGGTCCCAAAGATCCGTACCCCCCGCTTCCTGGCGGCCCTCTCCCTCAGATTTCCCCTGAAGGAGTACCTGGGCAACTACCTCCCCGATGTGAGGGAGCGGGGAGAGGCCCTGGGCCTCTGGGAGAGGGGATTTAGAGCGGTCACACCGAAGGAGCTCCTCCAGGAGGGTTTTGAGGGGGAGGCCCTGGGGAGGGAGTTGCGCCGCCGCAATTTAGAGGCCATTCGAAACCGTTTCAAAGGGAGGGAATGAGCAGTAGCTATAGGGTACTGATCGACGCCCCAGACGAGAAGGGGTTGGTTTACAGAATCTCCAAGGTCTTTCTGGAGAAGGATCTCAACATCGAAAAGAATGATGAGTTTGTCGATGAGAAGAGTGGAAAGTTCTTCATGAGGAGTGTGGTCAAGGGGAAAATTGGGGAAGAGGAGCTGGAGGAGGCCTTGAAAAGGGAGCTCCCCAACGCCACCATTCGGGTCATCACCCCGAGGAAGAAGAGGATTGTCATTATGGCCACCAAGGAGAGCCATGTCCTGGGAGATATTCTCATCAGACACTATGACGGGGAGCTCCCTATCGAGATTGTGGCCGTCATCTCCAACTACGACCTCCTCCGCCCCCTAGTGGAGAAGTTCCGCATCGACTATTTCCATCTCCCCCACCACAATATGGAGAGGGACCAACATGAAGAGGGCATTCTCCAGCTCCTCCAACTCTTCGGGAAGATCGACTATATTGTTCTGGCCAAATATATGAGGATCCTCACCCCCAACTTTGTAGAGCGGTACGAGAACAGAATTATCAATATCCACCACTCCTTTTTACCGGCCTTCATCGGAGCCAACCCCTACAAACAGGCCTACGATCGGGGGGTCAAGATCATCGGAGCGACGGCCCACTTTGTCAATAACGATCTGGATGAGGGGCCCATCATCGCCCAGGATGTGATTCGGGTGGACCACACCTACTCATGGCAACAGATGCGGAAGGCGGGGAGAGATGTGGAGAAGGTGGTCCTCGCCCGAGCCCTAGCCCTTGCCGTCGAGGATAGGATCTTTGTCCACGCCAACAAGACGGTTATCTTCTGATGTTCCATATTGTCCTTGTCCACCCCCAGATCCCACCCAATACAGGGAACATAGGGAGGCTCTGTATCAACACAGGGGCCACCCTCCACCTCATCTCCCCCCTCGGTTTCGATGTTGATGATAGAGCCCTCAAGAGGGCGGGATTGGACTACTGGAAGAGGTTGAACCCCACAATCTGGGAGAGTCTCCACCACTTTCTCGATTCCGTCGATCCCCAACGGCTCTGGCTCGCCTCGACCAAAGGGGTGAGGAGCCACTTCAAAGGGTCCTACAGGGTCGGGGATTACCTCCTCTTCGGAAGCGAGACGGCAGGCCTCCCCGACTGGCTCCTGGAGAGATACAGGGAGAGGAGTGTTCGGATCCCCATCTGTCCCGAGGGGAGGAGCCTCAATCTGGCTGTCAGCGTCGGAATACTCCTCTACGAAGCTATCAGACAGAATAGAGAGGCCTTCTGTGAAAGAGATATTTGATGCCTTCATGGTTACAGCCTTCGTCCTCTTCATGGTCTGGCTCGTTGTGGGGTACCACCACCAGAGGGGACACCACAAACGGGGAGAGGAGGATGGAGAGCGGTAATCCATTGGAGCCGAAATCCGAACTGAAAAGGGAGAATGAAGAATGGAGAGAAGACCGTTACTGATAGAGATTGGAGTCGAGGAGCTTCCTGCCCTCCCCCTGCTCCGAGAACTGCCCCATATTCCGACTAAATGGAAGAAGATTCTCAGGGAGAACCGACTCCCGGAGGAGTGTGACTTCTTCTACACCCCTAGGAGGCTGGTCCTCTGGCATGAGGCCCTCCCCCTTCGGCAACCTGCCAGCTACAGGGAGTATTTTGGTCCCCCCCTCTCCATCGCCTTCCGAGATGGGGAGCCGACACGGGCGGCCCTCGGTTTCGCCAAAAAGGTGGGGCGCCCCTTGGAAGAGCTCTCCAGAGCCGTCAAGAAGGGGGAAGAGGTCCTCTACTACAGGGAGGAGAGGGAGGGGGCCCCTCTTGAGGAGATACTCCCCTCCATGGTAGAGGAGTGGCTCCACTCCCTCGATTTTGGAAAGAAGATGAGGTGGGGAGCTGGACGGGAAGAGTTTATCAGACCCATACGGTGGATCATCCTCAATTTTGGAGAGGAGTTTATAGAGAGTGAGCTCTTCGGTGTCACCTCGGCCAACAGGACCTACCTCCATAGATCGGTCTCTATGGAACCTGTCGAGGTGGCCAATGGTCGGGACTACTTCAGGAAGCTCCAGGAAGGGGGGGTCATCCTCTCCCAAGAGGAGAGGGCCGAGAGAATTGAGGCGGGCTTCCAGAGGATAGAGGAGGAAGGGGGGAGAATAGAGAGGGATAGGGAGCTCTTCCAGGAGGTGGTGGCGATTACAGAGTACCCCACTCCCCTCAAGGGCTCCTTCGACCCCCGGTTCCTCCAGCTTCCCAAAGAGGTCCTCATTACCTCCATGAAGGAGCACCAGCGCTACTTCCCGATCTTCAGAGGGGAGGAGCTGGAGAACAGCTTTGTCTTGGTCTCCAACGCCTATACTGAAGAGTTCAATCAGATTGTCACGGGGAATGAGAGGGTCTTGAAGGCCCGGTTCAACGACGCCATGTTCTTCTGGCAGAACGATCTCAAGAGGGGACTCGATTTCGAGGGGCTCAAGGAGATCGTCTTCATGGAGGGGCTGGGTTCCCTCTTCGACAAGGAGTTGAGGGAGCTCAAGGTGGCGGAGATCCTCCTGGAGGAGTACAGGGAGCAGATGGAGAGGGAGCTCTCCAAAGGGGGAGGGGAGTTGAGGGCCCTCCTGGAGCGGGCCATCATGCTCTCCAAGGCCGATCTCCTCACCGAGATGGTCTATGAATTCCCAGAGCTCCAAGGGATTATGGGGTACTACTACGCCCTGGCCCAGGGGGAAGATGGACTGGTGGCCCTCGCCATTAAGGAGCAGTATCTCCCCAAAGGGGAGGAGAGCTCCCTCCCCTCCAATCTCTTCACCTCCCTAGTCGCCCTGGCTGTCAAGATCGATACCCTCCTCTCCCTCTTCAGCATCGGCAAGGTTCCGACAGGCTCTAAAGATCCCTTCGGCCTGAGGCGGGCCGCCATCGGGATTATCAAAATCGCCATCGAAAAGGGGCTCTCCTTCGACATATCGGCCTGGGACCGCTTCAGGGGAGAGTATCGGGAGGTCAACAGCGAGAGGATAGAGCAGTTCTTCATTGAGCGACTCTACCAACTCTTCGAGACCAACCCCTCCATTGTGGCGGCAGTCATCGCCAGCGGGGAGCGGGACCTGGTGGAGATAGCGAGAAAGGTAGAGGCCCTCTCGGAGATTGTCGGCTCTCCGGAGTTCAAGGAGATCTTCACAACCTTCAAGCGGGTCGCCAATATTGTGAAGGACCTGGAGGGAGAGGAGATCCAGGTGGATCCGGCCCTCTTCCAGGAGAGGGAAGAGAGGGAGCTCTGGGAGGCCTTCCAGAGGGTCCGCTCCCAGGAGTACGGGAGCTACAGGGAGAGATTGGAGGCCCTCTTCGCCCTGAAACCCTCTATCGACTCCTTCTTCGACAATGTCCTCGTCAATGTAGATGATAGTGGGTTGAGGAGGAACAGAAAGGGGATTATCGCCTCCATCTACAATGAGTTCAAGAAGATTGCCGACATCAAGGAGATCTCGGTGTAATGGTGGACTTTATCGTCATCGGCGCCGGTTCCGCAGGTCTCCATACCGCCTACTACCTCAACAGGGCGGGGGCCCAGGTCATCGTCATGGACAGATGGGGAGTGGGGGCCGGCGGGAGTGGAGCGGCCGGAGCCTTCATCTCTCCCCGCCTCGGTCGGGGGGGACCTCTCCAGCGCCTCACAAACAGGGCCTTCCACCACACTATCTCTCTCTACACCGAGGAGTTCCCCCACCTCTTCCACCAGACAGGAATTCTGCGGCTCCCAAAGGATCGGAGAGATGCCGAGAGGTTCCAGGGGTATGAGGAGTTCATCGATGTCAGCTACAGACGGCTCTCCCCAGAGGAGCTCCCCTACCTGAAGCCCTATGCCAGGGAGTTTGGCGGTTTCCTCTTTCCCGAAGGGGGGATCGTCGATGCCCAGGGGCTCTCCCGGGCCCTCTTGGAGGGAATAGAGTTCCAGAGGGCCGAGATCTCGGAGATCAAAGGGGTGAGAGGGGGATTTCAATGTGGAGGAGTAACGGCCCGAGGGGTAATTATCGCCACGGGGGCCTGGGGGGCCCTCCTCCCCCCCTATATCCAGCTGGGAAGGGTGGCAGGATACAGAATCGATATAGGGGGAGAGCTGGAGCTCCCCTCCAGTATCCACAAGCGGATCTCCATCTCCAAAAAGGTGGGGGGACGCATAGCCATAGGGGCCACCCACACCAGAATAGAGGACCCCAACTCTCTCCCCCCCCTCCCCCCGGTGCCACACTGTTGGATGAGGCCCGATCCATGGTGGAACTGGGGAAGGTGGAGCTCCTCACTCTCCTCTGTGGTGTCCGTTCCAGCGTCAGCGACCATCTCCCCTTTGCAGGGGGGCTCAGGGATCCTGAAACCCTTGAGAGAAGGGAGGGGATCTACGCCATCGGCGGCTTTGGAGGGAGGGGGTTTGTCTTCGGAAGCTTTGTCGCCCACTACCTCGTCAACCATATCCTCTACGGAGAGCCGCTCCCGGAGGAGATCGATATAGAGCGCCTTGTGAGACGGTGGATCAAAAAAAGGGATATAATAAGCAAAAAGATTGTACAAAGGTGAGACCATGCCTCAAGCAGTTGTCCTACTCAATATGGGTGCCCCCCACAATCTGGAGGAGGTAGAGCTCTTTCTGCGCAATATGTTTAACGATCCCCATATTCTCCCGATCAAGAGCGCCCTCTTGAGGAAGGTTGTCGCCTCCTTCATTACGAAGATGAGGGTCAAGGAGGCGAAGAAGAGCTATGAGGAGCTGGGGGGAAAGAGCCCCCTCAACGACTATACAAGGAGACTTGTTGTCAAGTTGGAGAGGAGACTGGGAGGGGAGACCATTGTCCGAGCGGCGATGCGGTACACCCCCCCCTTTGTCCATGGAGTTATTGAGGAGCTCATGGAGCGGGAGATCGATGAGGTCTATCTGATCCCCCTCTATCCCCACTACTCCATAACGACGACCCAGTCCAGCCTCGACGACTTCTACGGAGAGGCCAAGAAGATGCGGTTCCACGCCCGCTTCTACGAGGTGAGGGAGTTCTACGATAACGAGAAGTTCAACGACGCCGTTGTCGAGAGGATAGAGGAGGCCCTCAAGGGAGAGAATTTCAAGGAGTACGACCTCCTCTTCAGCGCCCACTCTCTCCCCAAAAGGTTTATCGAAATGGGGGATCCCTATCTGGAAGAGGTCCAGAACCATGTGGAACTCCTCAAAGAACGGATAGGGTGGCGGTTTAACAGTATCCATCTGGCCTTCCAGTCCAAAATAGGCCCCATCCAGTGGCTGGAACCCTCCCTAGATGAGAAGTTGGCCCAGCTCAAAGGGAGAAAGGTTCTTGTCTATCCGATCTCCTTCGTTTTGGACAACTCGGAGACCCTCTTCGAGCTCCACAAAGTCTATAGGGAGCGGGCCCGAGAGCTGGGGGTCCAGGAGTATCGGGTAGCCCGGTGTCCCAATGACAGCAACACCTTTGTGGAGGCCCTCGTTGACATCTATGAGAACACCCTATAGGAGAGGCTATGGAGGTCGGTTATATCTATGATCCCATCTTCACAGAGCACAGGACGGGAGACCACATAGAGAATGAAAATCGGGTCATAACGGTCCACGAAGTTGCCCGCCACTTCCCCCTCCTCCCCCTTCCCATCAGGAAGGCCACCAAAGAGGAGCTCTCCCTCATCCATAATCCCCGTTACATAGAGTGGGTTCAACACGCCTACGAAGAGGGGTACCGCTTCATTCTCAATGAGGATACTCTCTTGAGCGAGAGGAGTTTTGAGGTGGCCCGCTACGCCGCAGGCTCTACGGCATCGGTTATCGACAGCTTCAAGAGGGGGGAGATCGGGAGGGCCTTCCTCAATATCCGTCCCCCGGGTCACCACGCCGAGAGGGAGAGCGGTCAGGGGTTCTGTATCTTCAACAATATCGCATTGATGGCCCGCTACGCCCAGAACCAAGGATTTGAAAAGGTGATGATCATCGACTTCGATGTCCACCACGGCAATGGGACCCAAGATATATTCTACGACGATCCCACTCTCTTCTTCTTCAGTACCCATGAGCGCAACAACTACCCCTATTTCAGCGGAAGTGAAGATGAGATAGGGGTCGGTGCGGGAACCGGCTTCAATCGGAACCGTCCCTACGGCGACTACTGTCGGGATGATGAACTCCTCCAGCTCTACGACGACCTCCCTGATGACTTTGACTTCGATATTCTGCTGGTCAGTGCAGGTTACGATCTCATGGCCGATGAGGCGATCTCCACAGCCCAGATCACCTTTGACGGCCTCAGGGAACTGGTCAGGAGAATTCTCGACTTTGCCGGAGAAAAGCCGACGGCGTTCCTCCTGGAGGGGGGGTACAATCTCCCCTCCCTGGCACGGAGCGTAGAGATCACCCTAGAGGAGCTCACATGTTACCATTGATTCTCTCCCTCCTCCCCCTCGCCCTCTGGGCCAATATCTTCGCAGGGAGTGGGACGAAACACTCTATGGAGATCAAGGGGGACTTTGCAGAGACCAAACAGTGTATCCGGTGCCATCTCGACATCTACATGGAGTATAAAGGGTCCCGACACTACAACTCCATTCCGGAACGGGATCCCATTCACGGGGCCATCTTCCAGCTCTACTCCAAGGCTACCGGTTCCCAAGAGTACAAATGTGCCCGGTGCCACGCCCCCGCCGTCAAGGAGAGGAGAAACCCCAAAGGGGATCCCTACTACCACGAGGCTATCGCCTGTGCCTACTGCCACAGGATAGAGAGGGTCGAAAGGGGGCGGAGGGCTATGAGAAACATTATCCATTCCGAGAAGGGGGTCTATTACGGGACCCGTAATCCTGAGGTTCGGAGCGACTACCACAAGATCGTCTCCACCAATCCGATCCACAGAGATGGGGGGACCTGTATGGGGTGCCACTCCCACAAGGAGAATAGCCACGGCTTCGTGGTCTGCCAAACCGAATCCAATAACACCTTGGAGCAGAACTGCATTACCTGCCACATGCCCCAAGTTCCGGGAAGCCTCAGCGATAGGGTCAATACACCGACCCACGCCTATCATGGATTTGCCTCCCTCGACAAGGGGAGAGAGTATCTCCAGAAGTATGTGGACCTCAACCTCTCCCGGAGAGGTGGAGAGATTACCGTCTCCATTACAAACAAGGCCCCCCACAGCCTCCTCCTCCACCCCCTCCGAAAGGCCCAGCTCGTAGTCCTCTTCTACAAGGGTGATGAGCTGATAGGGAGGGAGGAGAGGGATTTTGAACGGATCATCGGAAAGGATGGAGAGGCGACCCCTCCCTGGGTGGCCACTGAGATTGTCAAAGATACCATGATCAAGGGAGGTGAGAGGCGGCAACTCCATCTCCAAATTCCTCCAGAGGCAACCCGGGTCAGGGCGGAACTCTACCTCTACCGCCTCCGTCCCGAGATAGCCGAGAAGCTGAAGATCGAGGACCGTCCCCTCCTCTTCAAAGAGGAAGAAATTGGGCTATAGTCTCTCCGACCTTCTCCAGGAGGTCTGGAAGAAGAGGAGAGAGTTTCTTCTGGCCCAACTCTTCGCCCTCCTGGCCATGCTGGCCGCAATTCCGACCCCTCTCCTCATGCCCCTCCTAGTCGATGAGCTCCTCCTCCAGAGACCGGGATGGTGGACCACCACTCTCTCCCACCTCGGAATCACCTCTGTAGGGGGCATTGTGATGGCCACGCTCCTCACTGTCCTCCTCCTGAGGATTACCTATACCTTCCTCCAGGTGGAGCAGAGCCGTCTCCTCCACAGGGTCTCCAAGGGGGTGACAGCATCACTGCGGAAGGAGGTCCTCTCCCATCTGGAGCGGGTGGCCCTCCACGAGTATGAAAATCTGGGAAGCGGAGGGGTGGCAAGCCGACTGATCCACGATGTGGAGACCATCGACTCATTTCTGAGTAACTCCGTCGCCAAATTCTTCATCTCCCTCCTCATGCTCCTCGGGATCACAGCTGTTCTCCTCCTCATCCACTGGCAGTTGGCCCTCTTCATTCTCCTCCTCAACCCCTTTGTCGTCCTCTTCTCCACCAAGTTGGCCCGAAAGGTTGCCCGCCTGAAGAGGGAGGAGCAGAGGGCCGTAGAGCAGTTTCAGGAGGCTCTCGTAGAGACCCTCCAGCTCTTCGAGGAGATACGGGCGGTCAACAGGGAGTCCCTCTTCTTCCAGAATCTCAGGGAGCTTGTAGATCGGCTCAAGGAGCGCTCCATAGAGTTCAGCTACAGACACGAGGCGGGGATCAAGATGAGCTTCCTCCTCTTCGTTGGGGGCTTCGAGCTCTTCAGGGCGGCCGGAATAGTGGCTGTCGCCTACAGCGATCTCTCCATAGGGCTCATGATGGCCATCTTCGCCTATCTCTGGTTTATGATGACCCCTATCCAGGACCTCATCACAATCCAGTACGCCTATAGGAACGCCTCGGTGGCCCTGGATCGGATCAACGGACTCCTGGCCCTGGAGCCCGAACCCACCTATCCCCACAGGGTCGATCCCTTTGAAAATCCCCCCATCGCCATCGATCTCCGTAACCTCTCTTTCCGCTATGGGGAGAAAGTGGTCCTGGAGGGGATCACCCTCACTGTGGAGCCCCTCAGCCGTACAGCCATTGTTGGGGCCAGCGGAAGCGGGAAGAGTACCCTCTGCAAACTCCTTGTCGGCTTCTACCCTCCCCAGGAGGGAGAGATCCGCTACAACGGTTATCCCATCCAAGAGATAGGGCTCCCCCGAGTTCGGGATCGGGTAGCCCTTCTCCTCCAATATCCCAGACTCTTTCCCACCACTCTCCGCTTCAATCTCACTCTGGGGGAGGAGATAGAGGAAGAGAGGATCTGGAGGGCCCTGGAGATGGCCCAGATAGCCCAGAGGGTCAGGGAGCTACCCCAGGGGTTGGAGAGCAAAGTGGGGAGGGAGGGAATCTCCCTGAGCGGCGGAGAGCGCCAGAGGATCGCCCTGGCCCGAGTAATTCTCAGGGAGCCCCAGGTCATCATCTTCGACGAGGCTACCTCGGCGATCGACATAGAGACAGAGAGAAGGATCTTTAGTGAGATGGAGGAGTTTCTCCAGGAGAGGACGACAATCTGGGTCGCCCACAGGCCGTCAACAATAGAGAAGGCCGACACCATCTACTTCCTCAAGGAGGGGAGAGTTGCAGGCTCCCTTAGTTTTGATGAATATAAAGGAAAATTCAGGTAAAATAGTTACAATATAACCAAGGAGGCTCCATGGAACTACCAACAAATCTGGAAGAGTTAAAAAATTATGTGGCGGAAAACTTTGCCAAGTTGAGCGCAGAGGCCCAGTTGGAGGTCCTCAAAACACTCCATAAATTCCTTCCCTCCGAAGAGATTGTCAAGAAGGAGTTGGAGCTGGAGCAGAAGCTCCTCGACGAAGAGACGGCAACGAAGATCTGCGCCATCGACGATGAGGAGGCGGCCATTCAAGAGGAGATCCTGGAGGAGATCAGACGGCATAACCATATCGATGTCCACATGTTCAAAGATGCCAGTGACGACCCGAGAGATGAGGATGCAAAATATGTAGATAAGATGATGGATCGAATTCCCAACGACCCCAACGATCCTGTGGCAGACTATCTCGATGAGTTGGAAGATCAAGAGAAGCCAGAAACCTAGAAAGATAGAGGGAGAGTGGCGACCCCAGGGGGACTCGAACCCCCGTCACCGCCGTGAAAGGGCGGTGTCCTAACCGCTAGACGATGGGGCCATCGTCGACAACAACTACAAGCGTTATTTTACGCAAAATCCCTTAAAAAAAAATAAAAGGTGTCTGCCGTGAAATGGTCACTACCCCTTCTTATAGCCATTTTCTCTCTACTCATGGGAGAGAGCGGGAGAGCGGAACCTATGGAGTCCAATATGAGTAGAGCCCCATCATCTTCTCTCTCTTCGTCATCCACTCCAGATACGGTCTCGGAGGTACCGGAGAAGATCTACCACTGGATCGATGGAGAGCGGCCAAATCGGAGATTGAAGATCCTCCTGACCACTATAGAGCACGACAACACCCTCCTCTGTCCCGATGAGGTCGATACCCGAGCCCTTCGGGTGGCGGTGGAGGCCATGGAGAAGGTCCCCATCCAGTCAAACAAGGACGATGTGGAGCTCCTGGCCGACAAACTCCTCAAGAGGTATATCAAAATCAGAAATGGGGGGTGTTTCTCTCCCAAACGGTTCCTCAGCTCCGACCGATTTGCCCAACCCGGTGAGAAGCCGATGGACCACCTCATCTCCAATCCCATCATTCGGAGATTGGAGAAGGCCCTCCAGAAATATAGGAAGATCGCCATGGAGGGAGGGTGGCAGAAGATAGAGGTCCCAGATGAACCCTACCTCTATCCTGATAAATCCTACCCCGAAATTCCCGCCATCAAGGAGAGACTCAAAATCGAGGGCTTCTTCACAGGGGAGATCGACACCAACACCACCTATGACAGCCAGCTCAAGGAGGCGGTCATCGACTTCCAGCGCCACCACGGATTGAAGCCGGATGGGGTCATAGGACCCGCCACACTCAAGGCCATGAATATCCCCCCCGAAAAGAAGATCGATAAAATCCTCCTGAGCATAGAGAGACTCCGCTGGTTCCTCCAGGACGACCCCTACTTTGTCTTCGTCAACATCCCGGGCTTCTTCCTCGAAGTCTTCGAGAACGGGGAATCGACATTCCACTCCCGAGTTGTGGTGGGACGGAAGAAGAGACCGACCCCGATGATGCGGGATGAGATAGCCTACGCAGTCCTCAACCCCTACTGGCGGGCTCCAAAGACCATTATCGCCGAAGATATTCTCCCCTACCTCCAGAGGGGAGATTTCCAACATATCCGCCGCAAAGGGATCATAGCCACCACCGATTATAAGGGGAGGGAGCAGATCGATCTGGAGTCTGTCGATTGGAGCCTCTATACTGCCGATAATATACCCTTTTTCTTCCTCCAGAAACCGGGGCCCCATAACTTCTTGGGCTATCTGAAGCTCATCTTCCCCAACCGCTTCGATGTCTACCTCCATGATACAAACCATCGCAACCTCTTCAAGTACAGTTACAGAGCCCTCAGCTCAGGCTGTATTCGGGTCGAAAGGCCGATTCAACTCTATTATTTGCTTAAATCTAAAGAAATTCAATTAACTTATAGAGATATATTTGATATAATTTGGTCTAAGAGGACCCGAACAATTCGGTTTCGCCAGAAAGTACCGGTCTATCTGGCATATTTAACAGTTTATGCCGATAAAGATGGTACATGCTCCTTCTTTGACGACATCTATGGGTATGACAAGAAGATGGAATCTATTCTCGATCTATCCAGAAGAAATTACCAATTTTTGACGGAGGCAGAAAATGAACAGAAGAGACTTTCTCAAAACTAGCCTACTCTTCACCACAGCCATCATAACATCTTCTCAAAAGAGTGAAGCTGGAACCTACGAAAAGTGGATCAGACTCTACCATACCCACACAGGGGAGTGGTTTGAAGCTCCCTTCTGGGCAGATGGAGAGTATATCTATGAAAACCTTGAAGATTTAGAGTATTTTCTCAGGGACTACAGGAACAATGAGGTCCACAAAATCGACCTCCGACTCATCGAATACCTCTACTCCATCAAACAGAGATTGGGAACAAACAGGGAGTTCCTCATTCTCTCCGCCTATCGATCTCCCCAGACCAACGCCTATCTCCGCCGCCACAGTCGGGGAGTGGCTAAAAACAGTTTCCACCTCTACGGAAAAGCCGTCGATATTCGGCTCTCCGGCTACGATCTCAGAGTTCTCAGACTGGTAGCCCTCTCCCTCCGAAGGGGAGGAGTCGGCTACTACCCCCGATCAGGCTTTGTCCATATCGATACAGGAACACCCCGCTATTGGCGCTATCCATCATGATACTCGATTGGGTCCTCTACATCCACATCCTTGCCGCCACAGTCTGGATTGGCGGCAGTATCTTTCTCTTCACACTCGGCATATTCCTCCGGGACAAGGAGGCACAGGAGCAGGTCTACTACCATATCGGACCACTCTACGGCTATATGGAGTCGGTCTGGCTCACGGTCCTCATCGCCACGGGGCTCTGGATGTTCTACCATCTGGGGATCGACAATGTGGTCCGCCACTGGACACCCCCCCACTTTGCCTATGTCATGGTGGTCAAACTGGTCCTCGTGGCCCTCATCACCATCTTTACAGCCATCCATATGTACATCGCCTTCAAGACCCATGGGAGGGAGCGGACCAAAATGGAGAAGCTCCTCTCCAGGAGTAGCTCCATGGCCATCTTCCTCCTCAACCTCATCATCATCTGGTTCGCCATGCAGGTACGGGGAGCTTTATAGGGATGTTTGGCGATCTCTTCTTTCTCTACGGTCTTCGAGATAGTCCCAAAAACCTACCTGAGACCTACCGTACCAATATTGAGCTCTGGCGTTCCAGGGCTCCCCAGTTCCGCTTTCGATATAAGTTTCAGACCCTCCCCCAGCTCCAGGGAAAGCTCATTGCCTACGATCCCTCCTACGAAAAGTTCATAAGAGCTTTCAGACGGGGAGGAGAGTATGAGTGGATCCTCAACTGCGACTTTGCCCGCTATGTCTATATCTATCACGAAGGAATGAGCTATAGCGATCTCGATATTTTCCCGAGACGCAACATTTCGGGAATATTCGAGACCATGCCTACAAAGAGTGTAATCTTTGTCATAGAGAATATAGTGGATCTCCCCTTTATCACTAGTATAGCCCAGACCCCTATCCGGGGTGGGCGGGCGGAATTTCCCTACAGAGTAGCCAATTTTCTCATCTTTGCCAGAAAGGCCTATCACCCCATATTTGCCCATATCATTGCCAAAGTCGAGTCAAGACTCCATCAGATTGGGAGTACTATGGATGATTATGGGGTCATCTATACTACAGGTCCAGATGCAGTGACGGAGGCTGTCTTTGAAAACATCGGTAAGTACGATGATATAGGCTTCATCCAGTACGAGATCTTCAAAAAGAATTTCATCATGCAGAACCTAGGAAGTTGGCGTCAGAAGCCTCTTTCTCACCACTCCCAGAGCAGAGAGGGCCGCTAGAAGTTCACAGATGGTAGTGGCAATGATGGCTCCCTCCAGACCCCAGATTGAAATGAGAAAGTAGTTGAGGATTACATTGAGGGAGGCGGTGGTGAGGGTGATCCAGAACCACTCCCTATTCTTTCCCAAGAGGGCCAAGGGGGAGATGAAGATAGCCGTCAAACCGTAGGCGATAACCATGAGGGCGAACTCCTCCATGGCCTGGGCACTCCTCTCAAATTCCCTTCCATAGAGCCAAAGAACCACCTCCTCCCCGACCCCCCAGAAAAGGAGAGCGACCACAAGAGCCAGAAGGGCGATGAGGAGTCCATAGGGGCGATAGAGAGAGGGGGTTCGGGGGATTTTGGGAGCATAGACGGTCCAGATGAGGTGAAAGAGGACAATGCTCAAGGCCACAAATTTATACCCTGCCTCATACCATCCCGTATGGGTCATGTCGAGGAGATGGGTGAGCATGATCTTATCGGTCACATTATAGACCTGGGTGAAGATAAGGGCCCCCGCCAGAAAGAGTCCCTGGGAGACCATCTCCTTCCACCTACCGATAGCTATCTGATCCCATCGAAAGTGGGCCAGATATGGCCGAGCGTGGAAGAGGACCAGGACCACATGGGCTACCAGGTAGGCGAAGGCTACCGCTTCGATGGACGGCCAGAACCAGAGGAGGGGGATAATGGAGAGGAGGTAGAAGAGGGAGCGGGAGATCTTGATCTTGGTAATGGTAGCAAAGTCGTCGTGGACCTGGTAGTACCAGATGGGATAGAGGGATTGGAGGAAGTCACTGGTCAAGAGGAGGAGTAAAAGGGTGAGGAGTCTAGTATCCTTCAGAAGGAGTGGAAGGGAGAGGGCCAGGAGTGCAAGGGAGAACCCTTTGATAGTGGTTCCATTGGTGACGAGGAAGGGGATTTTGGAGGGGTTTTTGGTCGCCTCCACCATGGCATATATGTCGAGTCCTAGGTTGTAGAGGAGGATGAGGAAGCTGTTGAGGGCCAGGGTGTAGGCCCATAGGCCGAGCTCCTGGGGACCCAACTTCTGGGCGATGTAGATAATGACCCCGAAGGAGATGGCTCTTGAGATCCCCTCTCCCAAAATCAGCTGGGCAATCTGGTAGAGACTCTTGCGGACCATCTACTCCCGTTTGAAATCGTCTTCAATCCGGACAATATCGTCCTCCCCCACATACTCTCCTACCTGGGCCTCCAGGAGGACGAGGGGGAGCTTGCCTGGGTTGGCCAGGCGGTGGAGCTCTCCCGCCTCGATGTAGGTCGATTCATTGGGACGGAGGAGATACTCCCGATCCCCCACCTGGACTAGGGCCGTTCCACTCAAGACGATCCAGTGCTCGTTCCGGTGGAAATGTTTTTGCAAACTCAACCGCTTCCCAGGTTTGACGACGATCCGCTTAATCTTGTACCCCTCTTCCGTTAGGAGAACCTCATAGCTCCCCCAGGGGCGGTGGACCTTCCGGTGGAGACGGAGCAGTTGGGGATCGGGGATCTCTTTGATGAGCTCCTTGACCAGCTCTCCCAACCCTCTCTTGAGAATGAGGAGGGCATCGGCGGTATCGACGACGATGAGATCCTCGACCCCAATGAGCCCCACAGTCCGCTTGGAGAGGACAAAATTGTTCTTCGCCTTCAACTCTAAGGCTGGATCCCCAGGAACCGCCTCCCTCAGGGCCTCGAAACTGCCCATGTCACTCCATTGAAAATGGGCCCGGACCATTTTGATCCGCTCGCTCTTCTCCAAAAGGGCGTAGTCGATGCTAATACTCTCGATAGCCTCCATCCCTTCTGGAGGAATTCGGAGGGGATCTCCTTGCTCCCCCTTTCCTTTAGCCATCATGTAGGCCTTTTCGATAGCTCCATAGAGTTCTGGCTGGTGGTGGGCCAGCTCTTGGAGAAAGGTTTTGGCTTGGAAGAGAAAGATACCGCTGTTCCAGAAGAAATTCCCCTCCTGCAGGTACCTTTTAGCCTGGGGAAGGGAGGGCTTCTCATGGAAGCGGATCACATCCTCCCCTTGGGCTTCAATATAACCATAGCCTGTATGGGGAGTGGTAGGGGGGAGACCGAAGGTGACCAGATACCCCTCCTGGGCAAGATCAGCTCCCCGTTCAATGGCTGTTCGATACTCTTCCATTCCTTCGATGAGATGGTCTGCCGGAGTGACGAGGAGGAGATCTTCAGGATCGCTGGCCATAGCTCCAAAGGCGATGGCGGGGGCCGTGTTGCGCCCAAAGGGCTCAAGGATGAAGGGAGGAGGTTGAAGACCTAGCTCTTCTAGCTCGTCAAGGGCAAGAAAATAGTGGTCCTGATTGGCGATGATCAACTGCTCCTGGACCAAGGGGAGATTGCGCAAGAGGGTGAGCTGGAAGAGGGAGCGGTTCTGCTCAAAGAGCTTGAGGAACTGCTTGGGCATAAGTTCCCGACTCAAGGGCCAGAGCCTCGTTCCACTTCCACCACAGAGGACAATATGTCGAATCACATCCACTCCTTGAGCTTTTTAAGAAATGATACTAAATATTTTCCCCAATGAGTTTGTAGAGTTGCTGGGCACTCTTCCTCCATGAGAATTTTCGGGCCTGGACTAGTCCCCTTTGGGAGAGTTGGTGGCGCAATTGGGGCTCTTCATCGATTTGCACGAGGGCCTTTGTGATGGCCTCTGGCTCATGGGGATCGATGAGGATCCCTCCCTCTCCCACGACCTCGGGAATGGAGGAGCTGTTGGAGGCGATAACAGGGGTCCCACAG
>JAADDW010000025.1 GCA_013153715.1 Campylobacterota bacterium
GCCGTGAGTCGGGGTGACCCCATAGGGGATCTGGAGCTCCTCTCCTCCCGAGAGATCCGCTATCTCCTCTTCCCCAGAGGCTCCTATCTGGAAAAGCTCGACCTCCCCTCTCCCTCTCTCCCCCCCCTCTCTGTAGAGCTGATCCAACCTTACCCCTTTGAGGTCAAGGTGGCCGTAGAGGGGTGGGGGATCCACCGCCTCCCCATTCCCTCCCTCTTCTTTCCGGAACTCCAGGAGCTCCTCTCCCTCTGCCACAATCTCAATTTCCACTGCTCCATCACAACCCAACCCCGCCACCACTTCCACCCCTACTTCCTCGACTCCGCCCTCAGGGTTATCGAGTTTGGCAGGAGCCAATCTGTCCTCATCCATGAGACCCTCCCCTCTCTGGCCCGTCGGGAGAGGAAGTTCCTCGAAGAGATGGCTCCCTGGGCAGAGAGACTCTATTTGAGCACCGAGGAGCTAGAGGGGTTCCAGCAGGTTCGGGGAGTTGAAGGGGTACGGGAAATGGTGTATAATAGACCATTTCACTATGTACTCTATATCTCTGAGGACTTTGATCCATCTATGCTCGCTGTGACCAACCCCAAAATTCCGCAGAAGGAGTCCCTTTTTGAATAGCGACCCGTCCCACTCCCAATGGCACGATTTTGTCGAAGATTACTGGGATATAGTTATAGGTCTCTTTGCAGGAGTAGCCGCACTCTACGCCCACCACCTCGAACTCAACTATGTCGCTACCCTCCTCTCGGCCCTCTCGATTGTGGCCTTCTCGGTGACGGTCAGTGAGGTTGCCGAAATATTGGCCGAGAGGTTGGGGGAGCCCTATGGAAGCTTTGTTCTTACCTTCAGTGCCGTCGCTGTGGAGATTATTCTCCTCTATATGATCTTGACGGCGGGTACCGTAGATCGGACAGCTCTGGAGACTGTAAAGAGCGGCATTATCTCCGCCGTTATCGTCGATATGAATGTGCTCCTCGGATTGGCCGTCTTTGTAGGGGGATTGGCCTTCAAGGAGCAGTCCCACAACGAGGATACATCCAGCACCTACACAACCATCCTCTTCATCTCCTCGGTGGCCCTCCTGGTTCCGAGTCTCCTCAAATTCTCGGACAACAGCGACAAACTCTTTCAGGCCAGCGTCGTCATCTCCTTCCTCCTCATCACCTACTACTTTGTCATCTACATCTTCCAGACCAAGACCCACTCCCACTTCTTCAAATCGACAGCCAGGAGTAGGGTCCTCCGCCTCCAGAAGAGGAGGAGATTGGCCCAGTTGGAGGACCATGAAGATGATTACATCTTCGAGAAGTTTCCGACATGGGGAAACCTTCTTGTCGTCTTCTTCCTCATCTTCGGGGTCGGGATCATGGCGGAGATATTTGCCCACGACTCCTCCCATGTCTTCCAGGACCTCGGTATTACGGCGGGGCTGGCGGGGCTCATTATCGCCATTATCAGCGTCTCCCCCGAGCTGATTACAGCTGTCAAAGCCGCCAAGAACGACCAGATCCAACGGGTTATCAATATCGCCATGGGGGCCAGTACAGTCTCCATTCTCCTCACGGTCCCTATTCTCCTGGCCCTCGCCTATCTCCGGGGGATCCCCTTCACCCTCGATTTCAACTCCCTCCAGATCGGAGCCCTCCTCCTGACTGTCATCCTTGCCTGGAAGACCACCGACAACGGGGAGACCAACTACATCGAAGGGGTCTCCCACCTCATGTTCTTCGCCTGTTTTGCAGTTATCGCCGCCATGTATTAAGGAGTGACCATGGAGAGACGGACTTTTCTGGGGGTTACGGCAGTTTCGGGGGCGGCCCTCCTCACAGGGTGTAAGAGGGAGGAGGTCCAGTCGGCTCCCGCCATCGGGAAGAGAAGGAAGATCAGAATCAAACTGGCCACAAGCTGGCCCGCCAACTTCCCCATTATGGGAGAGGGGGTTGTCCGGTTTGCCGAAAGGGTGAAGGAGGCCAGCGGAGGCGATGTGGAGATCAAGGTCTTCGCCAAAAATCTCCTCGTACCTGCCCTGGGAGTCTTTGATGCCTGCAGTGCAGGGGAGATTGAGGCCTTCCACTCGGGCCCCTACTACTGGAAGGGGAAAAACAGGGCCTTCAGCCTCTTTGGCGGATTCCCCTTCGGTTTCACTGCCAATGAGATGGGGGCCTGGATGGTCTATGGAGGGGGGTTGGAGCTCTGGAGGGAGCTCTATGGAAGGTACAACCTCTACCCCCTCCTGGGAGGGAATACCGATGTCCAGATGGGGGGATGGTTCCGGAAGAGAATTGAGTCCCTGGAGGATTTGAAGGGGCTCAAGATGAGAATTCCCGGGCTGGGAGGGGAGGTTATGGCGAAGCTGGGGGTCAATCCGATCCTCCTCCCCGCCGGTGAGATCTATACCGCCTTGGATCGGGGGACCATCGATGCCACAGAGTGGGTTGGACCGGCCCTCGATATTAAGATGGGGTTCTACAAGGTGGCCAAATATTACTACAGCGGCTTCCATGAGCCGGGGAGCGTCCTGGAACTCACATTCAATAAGAGATTTTGGGAGGGGCTCCCATCGGATATTCGGGCCCTCATTACCTCCTGTGCCCATGAGCTCAATAGTACGATGATCTACGACTTCCAGGCCCAGAATGCCCGGGCCCTCAAGAAGTTGGAGGAGCTGGGGGTCTCCCTGGAGAATTTCCCTCCCCAAGTGGTTGAGGCGGCCAAGAGGGCCCTGGCCGCTGTCATTGAGGAGCAGAGCCGCTTGAGTCCAGACTTCAAGAGGGTCTGGGAGAGTATAGAGCCCTTCTGGAGGGAGAATAGAGCGTGGAGCTCTCTGGGACTGAAAAATTTTCTGGAGATGCGTGATGGATAGGGGAGAGAAGAAGATCGGTTTCTGGGAGGCCTACTCCATCGGGGTCGGCGGTATGATCGGTGGAGGGATCTTTGCCGTTCTCGGTCTGACGATCCTCCTGGCCCGAGGGGCGGCGCCCCTCGCCTTTCTTTTTGCAGGGTTCATAGCTCTCCTCACCTCCTACAGCTACGCCAAACTTTCGGTCCGCTATCCCAGTGAGGGGGGGACCGTTGAATTCCTGGTCCAGGGGTTGGGGAACACTCTCCTCACCGCCTATCTCAACACCCTCCTCCTGGCCAGCTATGTCATCATGTTGGCCCTCTACGCCTACGCCTTCGGGAGCTACTCCAACGCCCTCCTCTTCGGCCATGAGGTGGAGCTCTACAAGAAGATCGCCATTGTGGCTGTCCTCGCCCTCTTCACATTCCTCAACTTCCTCGGGGCCTACATCAGTGGGAAGAGCGAAGATATTATGGTCTTCGGCAAGGTGGCCATCCTCCTCATCTTTGCCATCCTCGGCCTCTTTACGGGAGACTTCTCCCGCCTCTCGCCCCAACACTATGAGAGTGTTATCAAGATCATGACGGGGGGGCTCATTATCTTTCTGGCCTATGAGGGATTTGAGCTCATAGCCAATACGGCGGCCGATATTGAGGACCCCAAGAAAAATCTCCCCAGGGCCTACTACGGGGCGGTTACAACTACGATCTTCATCTATGTTCTGGTAGCCGCTGTAGCCGTCGCTAACCTGACCTACGAGGAGGTTGAGAAGTACAGCGACTTCGCCCTGGCTGTGGCGGCCAAACCCTTCCTTGGAGATTTCGGTTTCACCCTGATAGGGATTGCCGCCCTCCTCTCCACATCGAGCGCCATCAATGCCACCCTCTACGGCGGGGCTCGGGTCAGCTATCTCGTCGCCAAGTTGGGAGCCCTCCCCCGAGGCTTCTCCCGTCGGATCTGGAAAAAGGGGAGTGAGGGGCTCCTCATTCTCGCCCTTCTCTCGGCCCTCTTCGCCCTCTCCTTCAATGTGGAGAATATCTCCATTGCGGGAAGCCTCGGATTTCTCATAGTCTTCGCTTCGGTCAACTATGTCAATTTCAAACTCTATCGGGAGACCCGATCCAACAGGTGGATCTCCCTCCTGGCCTTCTTCCTCTGTCTCCTCTCCATCGCCGTCCTCATCGGTTACAACCTCCTCCACCATCCGGACAATCTCAAATCCTCCCTCATCGTCCTCGTTGCCACCCTCCTCTTCGAGATTATCTATCGGACCTTCACCCAGGTCCGTCTGGCCCGGTTCATCGATGAGCGGCTCCGGGTTCGGGAGGAGTTTCTCCAGAACTATCTGACCCATCTCTCCTCCGTTATTGAGAGGCTCCGTCGGGAGTTTGGAGAGTTGGAGATCTATGAGAAGGAGGGAGAGGGGGGGAGAATAGAGCTCCATATCAGGACGGAAGGGGATCCGAGAAAGGTGAGGAAGCGGTTTTTCACCCTCCTCAACCACTCTCTCAAGCAGAAGAGCGAAGGGCTGGTGAAGCTCCATATCTCCCGGGAGGAACCGGGGGAGGGGTACGACCAACTGCCGTGAGGAAGGGGCGATGGTCGATCTTACCAACCTGAAGGATCGGACCCTCAGCTTTACGGCGAGGGAGGCGATCAATCTCTATTTGAAGGATTTGGGAAAAGTGCTCCAGCTGAAGATCGATTCCAAGAGGAACTCCATAGAGGTTGAGGTTCTGTTGGCCGGCGAGGAGAAGCCGATAGAGTTGACAATTGGGAGATATGAGATCTGCAGGGAAGGGGAAAAGTACTACATTGTGGTAGGAGAGATCGGCAGTTCGAGGAGGTGGATTACGGCCCTGGCCCGCCGCTATTTGGAGGGCCACCGCTTCGAGATCCCCGAAAATCTGGCCCGGATTCTCCAACTCCTCACCTGATTTCCCAGGAGAGAGGGGGGGCAAGGGTTGCCGATGGGTCAGCTCCGGACTCCCTCTGGGGGAGCAGTTTAGAGGAGCTCCGCCATGCCGTCGGTAGGTGAGCTGGCTGTGGCGTAGGGCTTCTTAGGAATACGGCCCGCAAGGTAGCTCAACCGCCCGGCGATGACGGCGTGTTTCATGGCCTCAGCCATCTTGATCGGATTCTTCGCCTGGGCGATGGCTGTATTGGTCAGAACTCCGTCGGCCCCCAACTCCATGGCAATGGAGGCGTCGCTGGCGCACCCGACACCGGCATCGACGATGACAGGGACAGAGACAGCCTCTTTGACAAAGACCACATTGTACCTGTTCTGAATTCCGAGACCGCTTCCGATGGGAGCGGCCAGGGGCATAACGGCGGCGGCTCCTGCATCCTCCAACTTCTTGGCCACAATGGGGTCGTCGTTGGTGTAGGCCATCACCGTAAATCCTTCATGGGCCAGGACTTCACAGGCTTTGATGGTCTCGATGACATCGGGATAGAGGGTCTTCTCTGTATCCCCTATGATCTCCAGTTTGATAATGTCAATTCCTGTCGCCTCCCGAACCATACGGAAGAGGGTGATGGCCTCCTCGGCAGTTGTGCACCCTGCGCTGTTGGGGAGGAGCTGGACATCGGAATCTCTGAAGTAGTCCATCAGGTTCTCTCTGTTGGGGTCTGTGATATTGACCCGCCGTACGGCGACGGTGATCATCTCGGCGCCGCTGGCTATTGTTGCGTCGTAGGTGGTCTTGAAATCGGGATACTTTCCGCTCCCCACAATCAACCTGCTGGTGAACTCATACTTTCCAACCTTCAAAATATCACCCATGGGACCCCCTTTTGGCTGAATAGGATAGAATTTGTCTTATTTTACTTTAATTTCCCCCATTAGTCAAAATGGTATAATCCCTCCAAAAGGAGGAGTAGTGGAGTGGGAGAGGATTGAGGCTGTTCTCACAGTCCTACTCATCGGTTTTCTCATCGGACTCCAGCGCTCCCTGAGCAGTCAGCTCAAAGGGGAACCTATCCTCATGGGGAGTCGAACATTCGCCCTCATCGGGTTGGCAGGTTATCTCTCTGGCTGGCTGGGGGAGAGGGTAGAGAATCTGGAGCTCGTCGGTTTTGCCGTTACAGCCCTCATCCTTTTGGGTGCCTACCTGATGAAGGTCCAGAGATTGGGAAAGTTGGGGGTGACAACCCAGTTTGCGGGGGTTATTACCTTCCTCCTAGGTCTCCTGGTCTGGGCGGGCTATCGGGAGTACGGGATCTCCCTGGCCGTTCTGGTGGTTCTCCTCCTGGAGCTGAAACCGAAGTTACGCCAGATTGAGGAGAGAATCTCCCCTACCGAAGTCAAGGCTGTCCTCCTCCTTCTGGTTATGAGCTTTGTGATCCTCCCCCTCCTTCCAGATCGGTTTATGGGGCCCTACAACCTCTTCAATCCTTACAAGAGCTGGCTCATGGCCATTCTGATCGCCTCCATCAGCTTCGTCGGCTATCTGACTATGAAAATCGTTGGAGAGCGCCATGGGATCTTCATTACAGGGGCCGCTGGAGGTCTTGTCTCCTCCACAGCGGTTACAGTCACCCTGAGCCGCCTCTATCGGGCTGTAGGGGGCTCCCTCTACAGCTACGCAGGAGGGATAGCCATAGCCTCTACATTCATGTATTTGAGGGTCCTCCTGGAGGTGGCCATCACCAACCCCCCTTTAGCCCTTCAGCTCCTCACTCCCTATGGGATCGCAACCCTTCTAGGGCTGGCCTATACCTTCTTCCTCTATCGACGGGCCTCATCGACTCAGATCTCCCTCCACAATAGTGAGCTCTCCAAGAACCCCCTCCAGCTCAGCGAGGCTATTAAATTTGCCCTCCTCTTCGGGATAATCTTTGGGGCCGTCGAATTTGTCCGCTCCAGATATGGAGAGGTGGGGGTCTATCTGGTGGCCTTCATCTCTGGAATTACCGATGTAGACGCCATCACTATCTCCCTTAGCGAGATGGCCAAGGGGGGACTGGCTCCCCTGACGGCTCTGGCCGGTATCGTGATAGCCTCAGCTACCAACTCCCTCGTTAAGTTGGGGCTGACCTATTGGATTGGCGGAGTCCGTCTCGGCTGGGAGCTCACCAAATTCTTCATTGTGACTCTCCTCCCGATGTTCCTGGCCCTCCTCTGGTTAAGAGGGATCGGATAACTTTGGGATAGAGCTCATATTCGAGGCTGTGGATCCTCCTCTCAAACTCTTGGAAATCCATGGTATCCCCTCTGTGGAAACAGCTCTGATCGATGATCTCCCCCCCGTCCAGCTCCTCATTGACCCAGTGGACGGTGACCCCCGCCACCTTCATATCGCTTGCGTAGCTCCTCTCTAGGGCTCTGGCCCCCTTGAAGCAGGGGAGAAGGGAGGGGTGGATGTTGATGGCGTTGGGAATGGCCGATGTGAAGACCTTGGTCAGGATGCGCATAAAGCCTGCCAGAACGACTAGGTCGGGTTCCACCTCCTTGATGGAGGCCACTAGCTCTCTATCGAACTCCTCCCGCTCCGAAAATTGGCGGTGGTCTATGATCTCGACAGGTATATTGTACCGCCGTGCCCTCTCAATTCCCCCCGCTTCTGGATTGTTTGTAATCGCTTTGGCTACGATGAGCTCCTTTCCATGGAGTCTCTTGATGATATTCTCCAGATTGGTACCGCTCCCGCTGAAGAGTATGACGATCTTCTTCATCGGAGTTTCCGAAGACCCTCTATGAGATCCCCTGGCCTGAGGGCGTAGTTGGGGAGGGAGAGGTGTCGGGAGGCCAGAGCGTGGGCGAGACTCCCTTGAATTGCGGCCTCTAGAGGGTCGTAACCCTGGGCCAGGAGCCCCCCGATGAGCCCTGTCAAGACATCGCCACTCCCCCCCTTGGCGAGGCTGTTGGTCCCGAGGGGGTTGATGTAGAGGTTCTCCCCTTGGGCGATAATGGGATTGGCTCCCTTGAGGAGAAGGACAACATGGGGATAGCTCTTGGAGAATGTGAGAGCTAGGGAGAACCGATCTCTCTGGATCTCCTGGACACTATACTCCCCGATGCCTGTGAGTCTGAGGAGGGAGGAGAACTCTTTGGGGTGGGGGGTGAGGACAACTCTATCCCTCTCCAAGAGTTTGAGGATCTTCTGGCTGTAGAAGAGATCGGCGTCGATGACCATGGGCTGGGTGCACTTGAGAACCAGCTCCTCAAATTCGGCGTCGCTGTACTCCAATCCCAATCCCATTCCGACGGCCAGGGCGGTACATTTGGGAGGGAGGGAGCTGGACCGCATAAGTTCGTAGGGAGCGGAGAAGGGTTCGTTCCGGACGACGGTGACAAGCCCCGTTCCGTAGGTGAATGCCGAGAGGGCGGCCATGATGGCCGCTCCCTCTTTTTCTCCGGCGACGACGGCTAGATGGCCAAAATCCCCTTTATGGACGGCTAGGCTCTTCCGATAGGGGGGACGGAGGTCCCCCTCCTCTAGGAGTTTGTACTCACTCTCCAACTCGTAGAGCTCCCGGGAGACTCCGAGATCGGCCACCTCAACCTCGCCGACAAAATCCTTTGCCCCATCGCTGAAGAGTGCCAGTTTCAGGGCTCCCATGGTGACCGTCAGATCGGCTCTGAAGGCGACTGGGAGGGGGTTTCCTCTGGTGTCCAATCCGGTCGGTATGTCGCAGGCCACCTTGAACCCGTCCAACCTGTTGAGCCTCTCTACCAGGGCTACCGTCTCTTCCCGAAGGGGGCGGCTCAAGCCACTACCGAAGAGGGCGTCTACAACGGTATCGTACCCCTCTCCCATCTCCTGGGAGACTCTCCCCCCTACAGCTTGGAACCGCTCCAGTTGGAGGGTACACATGGGGCTCTTGGCGCCGTAGGGCATAACGAGATCGACATGGCAACTTCCCAGGAGCTGTCGGGCGGCGGCGACCCCGTCACCCCCATTATTGCCCGGTCCGGCGACGATGAGAACTCTCTCTCCCCCCCTCCTCCGAACAGTTGCCACGAGAGCCGATGCGGCGTGCTCCATGAGAATATCCTCCGGGAGCTTGTAGAGATCGTAGCAACGGCGGTCGAGAAAGGAGACCTCCTCATAGAGATTGAGCATATTCCCCTCCTAACATGAGTGCAAATTTACTCCGTGTGAAAAGGGTAAACTTTTTGAAGAGCTCACTCTGGTACTTGTTCTTGTGGTGGATGGCGAAAAACTCCCTGGTGAAGTCGAACCCTTTGATCTTCACCCTGAAGAGCTCGCCACTCTCCAGCTCCTTCTTGACGGCGATCTGGGAGACACAGCTGAGGCTCTGGGGAACCTCCTTCAGAACATTTTTGATGGCCTCTGTATGGCGGAGCTCCAAATAGATGTTGAGGTCAGCGGCAAATTTCCCTAGTTTCCTGATGAACTCGCTCTTGGTTCCGCTCCCCTCTTCCCTCAGAATCCATTTGTAATCCAGGAGGGTATCTATGAAATGCTCCTTCTTCTTGGCCAACTCTTTATCGGCTGTGACCACCACCAGCTCATCTTTTCCGACGATGGATCTCTTGCAGAGGGCCGATTCCACCTCTCCTTCAATATATCCCATATCGACCTCTCCCCTCTCCACCTTTTCGATAATCTCACTGGTATTCCCGATCTTGAGTTGGAGCTTCACTTCGGGATACTGTTCCATATATTCACAGATGACATGGGGGAGAATATAGTCTGCAATGGTTGTACTCGCCCCCACAATGAGCTGTCCCTTGTTCTCCTGACTCATAAATTCGGTCTCAATATCCTTGAGGCGGTAGATGAGGGGCTCCACCTCTGTGAAGAGGGCCCGCCCCCTCTCGTTGAGGACCAGTCTCTTCTGAACTCTCTCGAAGAGTTTACACCCGAGAATACTCTCCAACTCCTTGAGGGACATGGAGACGGCAGACTGACTGAGTCCAAAGAGCTTTGCAACTTGGGTAAGGTGCCCAATTTTGGCTACCTCGATAAAAAGTTCCAGTTGACGCAGTGTGATACGCATGGTACCCCTTCAGTAATTTTTAACATTATATAACAAAATATTTATTTTGCTTATTTGGGGATTCGGACTATAATACTCCATAAAACGGACCAAAGGAGCAGTATGGCTTTCAGCAGGGAGAATATCAAATATACCCTTAATGGAATCTTGTTTGTGGCTCTCTTCACCATAGCTGCGATCCAGATCTCCCAGGTGAGCTTCATCAAGGCTCTCGCCATCAGTCCCCTCATCATCGGGATCGTCATCGGTATGTTCTACGCCAATACCCTCAGGAGCCACATTCCCAAGGAGTGGGTTCCCGGCATTCTCTTCAGTTCCAAACAGCTCCTCCGCTTTGCCATTATTCTCTACGGCTTCCGGATCACCTTCCAACAAATTGCCGAAGTGGGAGTGGCAGGACTGGCTGTATCGACGATCATGTTGACGACCACCTTCATTCTCGGCTGGTGGGCCGGGGTGAAGATCTTCAAGCTGGACAGGGATACCTCTATTCTCTGTGCCAGCGGATCCAGTGTCTGTGGAGCCGCCGCCGTTCTGGCTACAGAGCCTGTTCTCGATGCCGAGCCCTACAAGAGTGCCGTAGCTGTAGGGACGGTGGTCCTCTTCGGAACGATAGCCATGTTCACCTATCCGGCCCTCTACAAGGCGGGAGTTCTCAATATGGATCCTGCCGCCTACGGTATCTATGTGGGGGGAACGGTCCATGAAGTGGCCCAGGTGGTCGCCGCTGGAGGGGCCATTGGGGGAGTGGCGGCAGACAACGCTGTCATTGTCAAGATGACACGGGTCATGATGATAGCCCCCATGCTCATCATCCTCGGTATTCTGGTCTCCAAAGGGAGATCCAAGGGAGAGGGGAGAGGGGGGATCCAGATCTCCATTCCATGGTTTGCTGTCTGGTTCATCGTCGTCGCCGGAATTAACTCCTTCCTCGTCCATATTGAGAGCCTCAAGCCCCTCATTGCCGGGATCAACGAGTTCGACACCTTTCTCCTCACCATGGCCATGACGGCCCTCGGTATGGAGACCAGCGTCGAGAAGTTCAAACAGGCCGGTATGAAGCCGGTCATGCTGGCTCTCCTCATGGCGATCTGGCTCATGGTGGGAGGGTACTTCGTGACCCAGTGGGCCGTCAGCTTCTTTGGAGTTTAGGAGAGAGATCCCTCTCCCCTCTGACGGAGAAGGGCGAGGGCGGTCTCCAACTCCTCGGGATAGTTGATATTGAAAAATTGCTCCTCCTTCTGGGGGAAGGGGAGGTACTGGATCTCCGCCCCTCGGAGGATCGTCTGCAATCGGTACTCCCCTTTCCCTATGCTCTCCTCGAAATGGGGGAGTATGGAGGGGTGATAGACCCCGATGAGGGGGTGAATTCTCTCTCCCGTTCGGGCTATGACTCCATCTCCCTCTCTAGCCTCCATTCCCCTCTTCACCAGTTCCCTTATAATCTCCTCTCCAATAAATGGAGTATCGACGCTTATTGCAAAAAAGCTCCTCCCCAATTTTCTGAAAATCTCCAAAAAGGCGGGTGCAGGTCCAAAGATTTGGCTCCTGTCCAGAATGAGTGGAGCGTCAAAATCAAATTTATCGACTTTTGTCGAAATATAGACCTCTCCAAACAGCTCTTTCAGCCGATCGTATTGATATTTGGCGAGGGATTTTCCGCCAAAATCTACTAGGGCTTTATCCCTCCCCATACGGCGGCTCTGGCCACCTGCAAAGATGACCGCAGGGATGGGATTATCCATCCTTTTTCTTCCGTCCCCTTCGGAAGTAGTTGGGATACTGGCTTTTGAAGAGTCGGAACTCTTCAATAATTTCCTCTCTCTTCTTTTTCAACTCCTGGAGATTTTTTTTGAGACGCTCTATTCTCTTTTCCACCTTCTGGAGCTCTTTTTCAAAGAGCGTTTTTTTGAATTCTACAAATTCCGCTTCCGTAGGAAATTCGATGGTGTACTTTTCCATATTTTCTCCTTTTGAAAAAGTAAACTGATAGTTAATCATAGAACAGTTGGTATTAATGTGTCAAGCGGAGAGATGGTAAGATGGGAAAAGTTTTCGGTTGGAGAGGGTTCTTTTCTGAAGGAGAAACTGGTCGGAGTGGCGGGATTTGAACCCGCGACCTCTACCACCCCAAGGTAGCGCGCTAACCAGGCTGCGCCACACCCCGAACCGTGGCGTTATTATAGCATAATTTTAGAGCTCCGTCATAGAGTATTTCACAATTTTCCCCTATTTTTATGAAAAATCCCTTGAATTGGACCCCATCTGCCAGAGCTTCTCCGAAGACTCTCCCAAATTTGGGGTCCCTCTCAAAGTGGGGGGAGAAACAGTGGCACCGTCTCGATGCTATGGTGAGGAGTACCGCTCCGAAACCTTTTCTCCGTGCCTCCATGAGTTCCAAGAGGTGGCGGGTTCCCCTCTCTGTCGGCGCATTGGGGAAGAGACACCGCCCTCCGATGACGAGGGAACACCCTTTGACTTCGATAAATTTTCCATCGGCGAAAAAATCGAGGCGACTGTTACCAAAGGTAACTTCTTTCCGAATCTCCCTGGGGCGGAAACCGAGGATACCCGCCTCCAGGGCCCGCTGGGCTATCGGTGTATGGAGGCGGCTGTTGATGAGAACCCACCCCTCCTCCATATGGGCGGCTATGAGGGTGTAGTCTGTTTTGAGGTCGGGGCGGTTCTTGAGGAGGAGAACTCTCCGTCCAGGGGTCAGAATCTCCTCTAGCCGCCCTGTGTCGGCTATGTGGAAGGTCCGCTCCCTCCCCTCTACCTCTCCCCTTGCTGTAAATCTGTTGAGCCGTTCCCAGAAGATCCCCTCCTCCAGAGTTCCAAACCTCTTCAGATCCAAGAGAACCATCTTTTCCTCCTTCCCCCCCATTGTACAGAGTCAGAGTGTATAATTGTCCCATGAGAGAGATAGCGATAGTGGGACCGACGGCCAGTGGAAAGAGTGCTCTAGCCATAGAGATAGCCGAGAGGAGCGGTGCCTCCATACTCTCCCTAGACAGCCTCGCCATCTATCGGGAGATCGATATTGTCTCGGCCAAACCATCGAAAGAGGAGCTCCGGAGAGTTCCCCATTTTGGAGTTGATCTCATCGACCCAGACGGCTATTTCAGCGTCCAGCAATATATTGAGCTCTATCGGGAGGTCTCCCAAAGGGTGGAGAGGGAGGGAAAGCCGCTGATCATTGTCGGAGGGACCCTCTTCTACCTCAAGGCCCTCTTGACCGGTCTCTCCCCCATGCCCCACTTCTCCCCCCAGTGTCGGGAGAGGGTAGAGGGGATCCTAGAGTCCCTTGAAGGGGCCTATAGACTCCTCCAGGAGATCGATCCCCCCTTTGCCGCCCGTATAACAAGATCCGACAGGTATCGGATAGAGAAGGGGCTTCTGATCCACTGTGCCACAGGACTCCCCCCAACCCTCTACTTCCAGTCCCATCCTCCTCGGCCCGTTGTTGGAGAACTTCCCATCTTCGCTATCCAGTATAGTCCCCAGGAGTTGAGGGAGAGGTTGAAGGTGAGAACTCGGAAGATGGTGGAAGCGGGGCTGATTGATGAGATTTTCTCCCTAGAGAAGCGGTACGGCAGGGGAATTCGTCCCATGGGGGCCATCGGGGTTGTAGAGACCCTCGACTATTTGGATGGAAAGTATACCCTCAAGGAGCTCCAGGAGAGAATTGTTACCAATAGTGCCCGTCTCGGGAAGAGACAGAGAACCTTTATCAGAACCCAGTTGGAGGGGGTTATTCCCATAGAGCCGGGCGACTACCGCCGCCCTCTGGCTCTCCTGAGAGGCGGCTCCTAAAAGCCGCTCGCCCGGACGTAGTGGGTGATAATCTCAATGAGGGGAGAGATCCACGCCGTAGCCAAGATAGTAAATGCGGCGGAGATACCGATGATGGTACGGAGGGAGAGGGAGGCGTTCTTAAAGTAGATGGTTTGGCCATCGACATTGACAGGATCCCGCATGAACATATAGACAATCAGTTTCAGGTAGTAGTAGGCACTGATGGCGCTATTGAGGGCCATGATAATGGCGAGGACAATATAGCCTGCATTGAGGGCGGCCCCCATGATATAGAGTTTTCCCCAGAAGAGGCTGAAGGGGGGAACTCCTGCCAGGGAGAGCATGAAGATCGCCATGATGGTGGCGGCCATGGGCATAATCTGGACAAGCCCGCTGAACTTCTCGTAGGGATGGTCAAAGCGGTCGTGCCAGATCTTCGACTTGTGGCGGGAGATCCAGAGCATTGTAAAGGCTCCGAGGTTGGTGAAGAGGAAGAGGATCCAGTAGAGGAAGAGCCCCACATTGGCTTGGGTGGTGCCGATCATGATGGCCGCCATGACAAAACCGGCGTGGCTGATGGAGCTGTAGGCCAGCATCCGTTTCACATCTTCTTGGACCAGGGCCACGATATTGGCGAAGGTCATTGTGACCACCACTCCCAGATAGAGAATATCCCGAACCCAGACAAGGTCGCTGTGGATCAGAAACTCGAAGAGGCGCATGGCCACGACAAATCCCGCCATTTTGGGGACGACAGACATATAACCTGCTAGGGCCGCACTGGCACCCTCATAGACATCGGGTGTCCAGGTATGGAAGGGAACCATGGAGAGTTTGAAGCCGAGGGCGGCTATCATGAAGGCCACAGCCGTCAAAACGACCCAGATCGGTTCAAAGCCACGATCCGTCAAAACCTCCGCTATTTTGTAGATCTCAACACTTCCGGAGAGGCCGTAGAGGAGGGCCGCTCCAAAGGCGTAAAATCCTGCGGCGAGGGCCCCCATTGTGAAGTATTTGATGGCCGCTTCGAAGGACTTCATTCGGTTGTGGAGGGCGATGAGGGTGTAGAGGGAGAGACTCGCCGTCTCCAGACCGACAAAGATCATGATGAGGTTGTCGCTGGCTACCATGAATTGGAAACCGGCCACCATGAAGAGGAAGAGGGCGAAAAACTCCGGAAGTGAAAACTCATGGAACCGCTTCGATGTCAGGGCCAAGGGGATGAAGAGCATAGAGGCCACGACGATAATGGCCTGGGAGAGGAAGGCAATTCCATCGACGAGGACCACATCGAAGAAGCCCCGGGTATTGATCTGGATCCCTATGAGGGCTCCGAGATCGAGGAGGAGGAAGAGGATGGACAACATGACATAGAGGGATTTATGGAGGTTCTCCTTGATGAGATCGACAATGAGAATTGTCAGCCCTCCCGCTACCGCTATGAGCATCGGGTAGAGGGTGACGAGATTGAGGGATTCGAGACTGACTCTAATTGGCTCCATTATTTTGCCTCCAATTTAACAGTGTTTGCGTGCAGTAGCTCTCTCGCTTCTTTCGTCACCGCCTTCTTCTCCATCAACTCCAACATGCTCTCTACGCTATTATTGATCGGTTTGAGAACAGGATTGGGATTGATGCCGAGCCAGATGACGACGGCTGTCAAGGCGATGAGGGAGGTGAGCTCCTTCCCGTCCAGATCGGGTAAGTTCCTGTTCTTCTCATTGGTGAGGGGGCCGAAAAAGGTGGTCTTGTAGAGACGCAACATATAGACAGCCCCGAGGATGATGGACATCCCTCCCAGGAAGGTCATGGATGGAGAGATTTTGTAGAAGCCCATGAGGCTCAGGAATTCGCCTACGAAACCGATTGTGAGGGGGAGCCCCACCGAAGCCATAACCATGATACCGAAGATGGTGGCATATTTGGGCATCACCTTGGCCAGACCACCAAATTCACTGAGGAGTTTGGTGTGGCGGCGGTCGTAGATATTGCCAACCAGCATAAAGAGAGCCCCGCTCACAATTCCGTGGCTGATCATGAGGAAGATGGAACCGGCAATTCCCTCCACATTCATAGCAAATGTTCCGAGAATGATAACCCCCATGTGGGAGATGGAGCTATAGGCGATGACCTGCTTCATATCCTCCTGGGCGTAGGCGACCATCGCCGTATAGATAACCATGATAATGGCGAGGAAGGCGATGGGGGTGATGAGGGCGATGGATGCATCTGGGAAGATGGGCAGACTGAACCGCACGAAGCCGTAGGTCCCCATTTTGAGGAGTACCGCCGCCAAGATGACGGAACCGATTGTCGGTGCCTGTCCGTGGGCGTAGGGAAGCCAGGTATGGAAGGGGAACATGGGAACCTTGATAGCCATACCGAGGAAGAAGGCCAGGAAGAGCCAGACCTGATAGTCGAAGGGGAGAACCAGCCTATGCCAGTCTGGGATGGAGAAGCTGATGGTGCCTGTGGCCATATAGTAGAGGTAGGCCAGGAAGAGCATACCGACCAACATAATGAGGGAGCCGAAGAAGGTGTAGAGGAAAAATTTGATGGCCGCATAGATCCTCAACTCGCTCCCCCAGTAACCGATAATGTAGAGCATGGGGACCAGAGAGAGCTCCCAGAAGATATAGAAGAGAACGGCGTCGAGGGCGACAAAGACCCCGACCATTGTCATCTCCAGGAAGAGGAGAGAGATCAACATATTTTTGAGGTTGTCCTCAACGGTGAGGGAGATGAATCCGATGAGGGTAATGAAGGTGGAGAGAACCACCAGGAAGAGGGAGATCCCATCGACCCCGAGATAGTAGTTTATTCCGTAGGCCGGAACGAGGGGAAGGTACTCGGTGAACTGAAATCCTGGATTGGTCGGATCGTAGGCCATCCAGAGTATGAGGGAGATGACGAACTCTATTGCCGCCACCGTTATAGCATAAACCTTGATATTGTCTCTATCGACAATAAATCCCAGAACCGCAGCGACGGCTGGGAAGAAGACCAAGAGTGACAAGATGTAATCCATGAACTCTCTCCTTACCGTACCGGACTATAGAGAACTACCAGAACCAGGAGGATCAACAGACCGATAACCATCCAGCGGAGCATCTTGGAGAGGTTACCGCTCTGGACAACACGGGATTTGAACCCTGTAGCGTAGATGATCCCGGCAATGAAATCGACTGTCGCATCGACGAGACGGAGGTCCAGCTCTTTCCAGGCAATCTGGGAGAGCTCCCTGTAGGGCTGTGCAAAGAGCTTATCGTAGAGTTGGGGAATGTAGTACTGGTTGTAGAGAAGTTTGTAGATCGGATTCTCCTTCCACTTTTCACTGAAACCGCCCTTGGAGTATTTATAGACAGCCAATCCGATACCGCTGAGGGCGATGAGGGTTGTGAGCCCTATGAGGGCGACCTTCGTTATACCTTCCATATGGAAATGGTATTCGGGGAGGAGGGTTGTGACAAACTCCTCGAAGCTGTGCTCAAAGAACCCTGCCACAATGGCCAAAAGGGCGAGGGGAGCCATGGCGGCCAACATGTACCAGGGAGCCTCGTGGGGGTGGAAGCCATACTTTTTGTATCGCTCTTCACCGAAGAAGACCAACATGATGAGGCGGAAGCTGTAGAAGGCGGTCATACCGGCTCCGACCCAGAGCATGAACCAGAGAATGTAGTGGTGGGAGTCGAAGGCGACTTCAAGGATCTTATCTTTGGAGAAGAAGCCTGCAAAGGGGTAGATACCGGCGAGGGCCAAGGAGGCGATGATCATCATAGCCGCCGTCCACTTCATAACTTTGTAGAGCCCTCCCATTTTGAAGATATTGAGCTCATCATCCATGGCGTGCATCACATTTCCCGCTCCCAGGAAGAGGAGGGCTTTGAAGAAGGCGTGGGTCATGAGGTGGAAGAGGGCGACCCAGTAGGCTCCGAGGCCTGCGGCCACAAACATATAACCGAGCTGGCTCAATGTGGAGTAGGCGATGATCCGCTTCAAATCTGTATTGACCAGAGCCATAGAGGCGGCGAAGACAGCTACAAAGGCTCCCAGGGTGGCGATCCAGAGGCCTATTTCGGGGATCTGGGAGTAGATGGGGAAACTGCGGACAACGAGATAGACCCCAGCTGTGACCATTGTGGCGGCGTGGATGAGAGCGGAGACAGGGGTGGGACCCTCCATGGCGTCGGCGAGCCAGGTATGGAGTGGGAATTGGGCAGATTTACCCATGGCCCCTATGAAGAGGAAAATTCCCATCATTGTAATGATAGAGATGTCGAAGAGGTTGACATGGCTGAAGACCACATCGTATTGGAGGGAGCCGATATGCCAGTAGATGATAAAGAGTCCGATGAGCATTCCCAGATCGGCGATACGGTTCATGATGAAGGCTTCATTTGCCGCCCATGCGGGAGAGATAGAGGGGTTCTGATCCCTGGAGAGATCGGGCTTGTGGTACCAGAAACCGATGAGGAGCCAGGAGCAGAGCCCCACTCCCTCCCAACCGATAAAGAGTCCGGCGAAGTTGTCACTCATGACGAGGACGAGCATTGAGAAGACGAAGGCGCTCAGATAGCTAAAGAACCTGTTGAACCCCTCGTCATGTTCCATGTAGCCGATGGAGTAGATATGGACCAGCATCGAAACCAAGGTGACGGTAACCATCATGACCGTAGAGACCGGATCGGCTACGAAACCAAAGGGAATATTGAGGGAACCGACGGTGATCCAGTCGAAGAGTTGGGCCTTTACCACCTCATCGGTGGAGGCTACATGGACCAGGAGGATAACCGCGCTGATAAAGGAGATAAAGAGGAGCAGGGATGCGACAATACCCACAAAGAGCTTTTTGGGCTTCATGCCGAACATCGCTGCGAAGAGGGAGCCTACCAGGGGCGCAAAGAGGGTTATGTATAGATACTTCTCCATCGCTGTTCCTTACCCGTTCATAGATTGTAGTGTATCCAGGTCGATATTGCCTGTTCGCTTGTACCAGATGATGAGCAGTCCCAGTCCGACGGCGACCTCACTGGCGGCGATGGCGATGATGAAAAAGGCGAAGAGCTGACCTGTCAGGTCGTGGTAGAACTTGGAGAAGGCCGCCAAGGCGATATTGACCGCATTGAGGGCGATCTCCGTGGCAAAGAAGAGCATGAGCAGGTTCTTCCGCCTCAAAATACCGACGAGGGAGATACTGAATAGAATGGCCGCCAAAACGAGATAGTGGTTGAGGGTAATCATCTTTTCCCCTTTTGTAACTCTTCTTCGATCTCTTGATCTATCTTCAGTGTGATACTCTCATCCATTCTCTTGCTGGCCAGAATGATCCCGGCGATCATGGCGACGAGGAGCATAATTGCCGCCACTTCAAAGGGGACAAGATATTTGGTGAAGAGGACAATTCCGACAGCTTCAGCATTTCCCACCTCGTCGCTGAAAGGGTAGAGGGCTTGGACCTTCTCCGAGATGAGGGGGGTCAAGAGAATGATGACGAGGAGAAGGGCGACCATTCCCGAGAGGAAGAAGACAATCTTCTTGGAAGGGTTCTTCTCCTTCACATCTCTCAGGGTATCCATGAAGATCATGGCGAAGGCATAGACGGCCATAACTGCTCCACTATAGACGATGATCTGGACCACTCCGAGGAAATCGGCGTCCAGGAGGAAGAAGAAGGCCGAGATGAAGATCATTCCAGCCGCCAGAGAGGTCATGGCGTAGAGGGCGTTTCTGCTCATGACCGTAATGGTAAACATGACAATTGTGAGAGCGGCAAAGAGATAGAAAGCGATAGTCTCATACATGGTCCACCCTTTAGTACGCTAACGGAGTTTTTTTGATGAGCCGGTCTGCCTCAGGAGTTGGGGCTCCAAATCCCGGGAACTCCTTCTGCTCTTTCAGCTTATCGAGAGGAGTGAGCATATCCTCTTTCAGGGCGAAATGGGCCCTCTGCTCGCTGGCGTTCTCATAGTCGCCTCCGTGGACAATGGCCAGCTCGGGACAGACCTCGGCGCAGTAACCGCAGAAGATACACCGACCGAAGTTGATGGTGTATTCGGTAGGTACCTTCCGCCCATTCTCATCGACTTTGGTATCGATCCGAATACAGTTGGCGATACAGATCTTCTCACAGAGTCCGCACCCGATGCACCGCTCGTTTCCGCTCTCCAGGAGGCGGAGGAGTCTATGGATCGCCCGGTAACGGGGTCCAATGGGGAGCTTCTCCTTGGGATACTGGACAGTATGGATATTGAAACGGATCATCTCCCTCAGCGTGATCTTCAGACCGACGAAGAGCTCGTAGTTGAGGGATCTCTTCACCACCCTTTTGAACTTCTCCCACGGTGTCTTGGGGTAGGGTTCTATCTTCACCTTGTAGTAGCCGTTGGAAACATATCGGTTTTGAAACTGTTGAAGCATATCCATCACTCTCTCCCTAGAACATCATGACGATACCGGTAATGACCACATTGATTACCGCAATGGGCATCAACACCTTCCAGCAGAGCCACATCAACTGATCCGGTCGGATATGGGGCCAAGAGGCTCGGGTCCATAGGAAGAGGAAGAAGAAGAAAAAGACTTTGAGTAAGATGGCGATGGCTCCCGGAATGAACCAGAGATCGTTAAAACCTCCCAAGAAGATGAGGCTGACCAAGAAGCCGATGGTGAACATATTGGCGTATTCACCGATAAAGAAGAGCCCCCACCGCATACCGCTATACTCTGTCGCATATCCACTGATAACCTCCGCCTCATGTTCGAGGAGGTCGAAGGGGGTCCTGTTGGTCTCGGCGAAGCCGGCGATGAGGAAGAGAATGAAGGCGACAGGCTGTTTCCAGATGAGCCAGTCCGAAACCCCTCCAGACTGATAGTTGTTGAAATCGATGAGGGAGAGGGAGCCGACAATCATGACCGGAGCCAGAATGGAGAGACCTGTGACCACCTCATAACTCAGATACTGGATAGCTGTCCGGGCGGCTCCCAAGAGGGACCACTTGTTGCCGGAGGCCATACCTGCCAAGAGGGGGCCGTAGAGCCCTGTAGCCATGACTCCGAGGACGAAGAGGAGACCTACATTAATATCGGAGATAATGGGTTTTACCGTATATCCTCCGATGGTAAACTCGGGGAACATCGGAATGGCCGCCATGGCGATGAAGGCTGTGGCGGCTGTGATGATGGGGGCGATCATGAAGATTATACGGTTGGCCCCCTGGGGAATAAAATCCTCTTTGGTGAAGAGCTTGATCCCGTCGGCCAGGACCTGGAGAATTCCGTAGGGTCCCACATGCATCGGTCCCAATCGCCTCTGCATGAAGGCCAGAACCTTCCGCTCCACATAGGTTCCAAAGCCCGCCAGTGCCGAGAAGAGTCCCAAAACGACGAGTATCTTGATGATAGTCTCTATGATGAATGCGCTCTCCATGTCACACCTTTTGGATTGTTACTTGTGTGAATCGATACCCATCGAAGAGCCTCTCGCTCTCCAGTGTAGGATCGAATGTACCGATATAAGCCCCGGAGCCGATCTTATCGTCAAGGGCTACCTCTGCTGCAATTGTAATATCATCTTTTTGAATATTGACTTTATCCCCTTCCTTCAGCCCCAATTCTTCCAAAAATGTTTCACTTGCATACAGTTTCCCCCTCTCCTGGAGCTGGTGGGCCTTCTGTGTGAAGGGGGAGAATTGGAGGACCGGTTCACACCTGTAGATGACGGTCCCGTTGAATTCAGGGAGCTCTGCGACAGGTTCAACACTCTTTCTGGAGAGGGGTACCTTTCTGTTGTCGAGGAGGTAGCCTCTCTCCTCTCTTCCGTCGTTGAGGAAGTGGTTGGGTAGGTTGTCGAAGTCTATGGATTTGAACCCCTTATCTTCGGGGAGCTCCTCTGTGAATTGGACGGTATATTCTTTGTCGCTGACCCCGAGGGCTCTGGCAATGTCGTTGAGAGTGAATCCGTCGTAGGGGAGTGCCGCATTGGTGGGGACCACCCGTTTATCGATATTGGTCACCGTTCCCTCCTGCTGGTTGAGGGCGGGCATATCCAGGTCTCCGTCGCCGAGGGCGGAGAGGGTGAAGTCCCCCTTCACATTGTAGCCTATAGTGTACTCTCCCCTCTCTTCGTCAAGGTCGCAGATGAGGGCGACTCCGAGGCTGTTGGTTTTGGGGGGGATGAGGATCAGATCGAACTCTGTGAATCTCTCTATGAGGCCTGCCAGTTTTGCTATATTCTCGGCCCTCGGGTGGGTGTAGAGGTCCTCGCCCAGAATGAGGGTGAACTTCT
>JAADDW010000044.1 GCA_013153715.1 Campylobacterota bacterium
CTGCAACACCCTCTGGAGTTGGCTTCATCGCCTCTTTTCCCTTTTCCCACTTGGCGGGGCAGACCTCACCGTGTTCGTTGGCGTACTCCATGGCCTCCACCATTCGGAGCATCTCGTCGATGTTCCGGCCAAGGGGGGATCGTTGATGACGCAGTGGCGGAGCGTTCCATCTTAAGGTAAAATCAAGGGGGTAGAAGGAGAGGACTGCTCCCTTTCTCACCAATATTTATTTTTGTAGAGATTGACATTCTCGACGATATGTTGTCCGGCATGAGAGCCGGGGCTGTGAAGTTAGATGCCCTCTCTGTGACGAGCATCACTCCTCCTTTTCGAGAAATTTTATTTTATAAGATCGATTGTATAAAGATAAAGGGAAGGGTAGAGTTTTTGGTTATAATTGCTCCAAAACTCTTTTAAAAGGATCGAACCAATGGGACGGGAGTATCTCTTCACTTCGGAGTCGGTAACAGAGGGCCATCCAGATAAGATGGCCGATCAGATCAGCGATGCGATCCTCGACTACATCATCGAGCGGGACCCCAACGCTCGGGTTGCCTGTGAGACCCTCTTGAGCAACGGCTTCTGTATTATCGCCGGGGAGCTCAAGACCGAGACCTACGCCCCGATGCAGGACATCGTTCGGGAGGTGATCCGGGAAATTGGTTATACCGACGCCCTCTACGGCTTCGATTACCGGAGCGCAGGGGTCCTCAACGCTGTTGGGGAGCAGTCCCCCGACATCAACCAGGGGGTTGACCAGGAGGGGGGAGAGATTGGTGCAGGGGACCAGGGACTTATGTTTGGTTACGCCTGCCGGGAGACCGAGGTTCTCATGCCCCTCCCCATCACAATGGCCCACCGTCTCACCCAGGAGCTGGCCAGGGCGCGGAAGGAGGGAATTCTCCCCTTTCTCCGCCCCGACGGGAAGGCTCAAGTAACCGTCAAGTATGTCGATGGCAGGCCCAAGGAGATCAAAACCATCGTCATCTCGACCCAGCACGATCCGGATGTGAGCTACAACCGGCTCAAGGATGCGGTTATCGAAGAGATTGTCTATCGGGTCATTCCCAAAGAGCTTATCGCCGATGACATCGTCTATCATATCAATCCGACGGGCCGCTTCGTCATCGGTGGACCCCAAGGGGATGCGGGGCTGACGGGACGGAAGATTATCGTCGATACCTATGGGGGGAGCTGTCCCCATGGGGGAGGAGCCTTTAGCGGGAAGGATCCGACAAAGGTCGATAGAAGTGGAGCCTATGCCGCCCGTTATGTGGCTAAAAACCTGGTCGCCAGCGGAGTCTGTGACAGAGTGACGATCCAGATCGCCTACGCCATCGGTGTTGTCAAACCTGTCTCCATCATGGTCGATACCCATGGAACGGGGAAAGTGGCCGACGAGAAGATCGAAGAGGCTGTTCGGGAACTCTTTGACCTGACTCCCAGGGGGATTATCCAGAGTCTCAATCTTCTCCGCCCCATCTATCGGAAGACAGCGGTCTATGGCCATTTTGGGCGGGAGTTACCAGAATTCACATGGGAGAGGATCGATAAAGCTGAAGAGATCAGAGAGTATCTGGCCCCCTAAGAAACTTTTAAAAAAAATTTGTTATAGTTTTGTGTGACAAACCAAACGAAGGAGTTGCAATGGCTGTTTTGATCACCGATATCTGCATCAATTGCGGAGCCTGTATCGATGAGTGTCCCGTAGAAGCTATTGTAGATGATGAGGATAACCCCACAGGAGAAGAGATCTACTATGTCTATCCCGATAAATGTGTCGAGTGTGTAGGCTACCACGATGTACCAGCCTGTGCCGAGGCCTGCCCGACAGAGGGATGTATTGTCTGGGATAAGTGTTACGAAGGGGCGACCTGCCGTGATGATGTTCCCCCAGAAGCCCGAGAGAACCACCTCCCCGTTATAGAGTAGTTCCAGCGGAGCTCTCGCTCCGCTCTTCCGGTCCCCTCCATATTTTTTTGGTATAATCTCCCTTCAAAAATTCTATTTTAGGAGTCTTCCACAATGGAGAGAACTTTATCCATCATCAAACCCGATGCAGTTGCCAAAAATGTTATTGGCAAGATCATCGACCGGTTTGAGACCAACGGATTGCGGGTTGCGGCTATCAAGAAGCTCCAACTCTCTCGGGACGATGCGGCCAAGTTCTACGAGGTCCACAGGGAGCGGCCCTTCTTCAACGACCTCATCGACTACATGACCAGCGGGCCCGTTGTGGTCATGGTTCTTGAGGGAGAGAATGCCGTTGCTAAAAATAGGGAACTCATGGGGGCTACAGATCCCAAAGAGGCGGCTCCGGGAACCATTCGGGCCGATTTTGCCGAGAGTATCGAGGCCAATGCGGTCCACGGGAGCGATAGCTTGGAGAATGCCCAGAAAGAGATAGCCTTCTTCTTCGCCCAGAGGGAGATTCTCTAGTTGAAAGTCGATTTCAAAAAGGTTGGCAGAGAGCCCAAGAGCGTCTATCTGGAACGGGACGGAGTGGCTCTCCGGGGAGAATTGAGGCGGGGAAACCGGGATTTAACGGAGTTTAAAGGAAAGTTATCCAATAATATCCTAGTCCGATGTATCCGGTGTGGAGAGGAGTTTCTCCTCCCCCTCGATGAGGAGCTGAACCTCCGATTCAGCGACGGAGTTTACAGAGGATCGGAGGAGTTGGATATTATAGAATTTTATGATGGAAAGATAGATTTCCAGGAAGTTTTAGAATCGGAGATGGAGTCGATCAGACTCGACTACCACCTCTGCCCACAATGCAAAGGAGAAGAGTATGGCAGTACCAAAGCGACGGGTGAGCAAGACAAGAGCGGCCAAAAGGAGAACGCACTACAAGATCAAATTGGCGCGTCCGGTAAAGGATAAACAGGGTTCATGGAAGCTCCCTCACCATATCAATCCTACGACCGGTCAGTACAAGTAATTTATGGTCCAGATCGCCATTGATGCAATGGGAGGGGACTTTGGTCCCTATCCCATTATAGAAGGTACCCTCCTCGCCCTCAAAGAGAACCGCTCTTTCAAGGCGATCCTCGTCGGAAAGAGGGAGAAGATAGAGGAACGGATCCCACCGAGATTTTCTGAGCGGGTAGAGATCGTCAATGCGGAAGATGTGATCTCTATGGATGAACCTGCAACTGAGGCCCTTAAGAGGAGGGAGAGCTCGATCTACAAAGCTGTCGATCTGGTCCGACGGAAGGAGGCGGAGGCCGTTGTTTCGGCGGGTCACAGCGGTGCAACAATGAGTCTGGCAACCTTGAGAATAGGGAGGTTGCACCATGTCTCCCGTCCAGCCATCGCAACCCTCATGCCTACCTATAAAGGGAAGAAGACCCTCGTCCTCGATGTGGGGGCCAATGTCGATTGTAAACCGGAACATCTCTTCGAGTTCGGGATCATGGGTGAAGCCTATGCCCGGGCCATTATGGGTGTCGATGCCCCGAGGGTCGGACTCCTCTCCAACGGGGAAGAGGAGAGTAAGGGGAATGAGTTGACCAAGAGCGCCTTCAAGCTCCTCCGAAATGTCCCGACCTTCATTGGAAATGTGGAGGGGAACAACATTTTCGACGCCAGCGTAGATGTTGTGGTTTGCGATGGATTTACGGGGAATATCCTCCTGAAGACCGGAGAGGGGGTGGCCGATGCCATCAGTAAGCTGATGAAGAAGAATATAAAACGCTCTCCTATCAGTATGGCCGGAGCCCTCATGATGAAGAAGGTTTTTCGAGCTCTGAAGAAGGAGATCGATTATAGCGAGTATGGTGGTGCCCCTCTCATCGGTATCAAGGGGTGTGCCATTGTCAGCCACGGGAAGAGTACCCCCAAAGCCATTAAGAATGCCATTTTCCAGGCTATTAACTATGTTGAATCGGACATCAATAGATTTATCGAAGAGCGTCTGGAAGAGATGGCACGCTACAAAGGATAGTGAGTGTATGCAGCTTTAAGGTCAGTGGGCGCCTATGTACCCTCCAAAATTTTGACAAACCACGATCTTGAGAGACTTGTCGATACCAGCGACGAGTGGATTACCAAGAGAACGGGGATTAAGACCCGCCACATAGCGGCTCCAGATGAGAGCACCAGTGATCTTGGGGTGCAGGCATCTCGAAAGGCTCTCCAGAGGGCGGGGTTGGAACCTGAAGAGATCGATCTCCTCATCTGTGCTACCATCTCTCCAGACTATTTCTGCATGCCCTCTACTGCCTGTATGATCGCCAAAAAGCTTGGCATCTCCAATGTTCCCGCCCTGGATATATCGGCGGCTTGTAGCGGTTTTATCTACGCCCTCGCCACAGCCAAGGCCTATGTGGAATCTGGTATGGCCCAGAATGTCCTCATTGTCGGGGCGGAGAAGTTGAGCGCAATTGTCGATTGGAGCGACAGGACCACCTGTATTCTCTTTGGTGACGGAGCGGGAGCCGCTGTCATTGGAGGAACTCGGGAGAGAGAGGAGGCGATAAGAGATGTCAATATCTCTGCCGATGGTAAGTATTACGACTATCTGATCACTCCGGGTTGTGGTACAGAGAGACCCTGTAGTGAGGAGGTGGTGAAGGAGAGGGCCTGTTTTATCAAGATGAAGGGAAACGAGACTTTCAAAGTGGCTGTCAAGACCCTCACCAGCGATGTTGTAGATCTTCTGGAAAAAAATGGGGTAGAGAGCCAGGAGATTACCTACTTTGTTCCCCACCAAGCCAACTACCGTATTTTGAGTGCTGTTGCAAACTCCCTCGGATTGAGGGATGAACAGTGTGTCATTACCGTCGATAAATATGGAAATACCTCCTCCGCCTCTATTCCTATGGCTCTCAATGACCTCTATGAAGAGAGGCGGCTCCAGAAGGGGGATCTTCTCCTCCTCGACGCCTTTGGGGGGGGATTTACATGGGGGAGCGCCCTTCTCCCCTTCTCTCCCCGAGAGTAGGGAGAGGATTGAGACTCCCTCCGTTCCGAGGTCTGCCAAAGTTTACCTTACTTTTCCTGTGGAGAGAGCTGACTTGACAAACTCCCTATGAGTCTGCTAAAATTTCACTCCCATCTGAAGGGATGGGGGGATGATCTTTGGAGAGTGAGCTTCTTCCTATCAAGTGATATGAGGTTTCTATCCCATTAAACTTGACAGGAAGAGGTAAATCTGCTAAAATTACACTCCTCTCTGAAAATTCAGAGAGAGTTCCTTCAAACATTGAGTTTGCCTGTATAAAATAATCTATATCCCCTCTTGACAAAAGGGGAAGATTATAGTAGAATAAGGGCAAAGGTTGGAGGAGCAGGAAGCTCTTGACAAAGAGAGAGCTTTCTGGCATAATTCCCATCCCGAGTTGTGGGAGAGATCTTTGACAACTAGACAGAGAGGCCCGAGGGCGGGAGTGAGTATTCCTAGAGGTGTTTAGGGATACTTGCGAACGACGAGAGGGATCG
>JAADDW010000023.1 GCA_013153715.1 Campylobacterota bacterium
CATTTGGGATATAGGAACAATGGCCGTACACCTTTGCAAACTGTGTTACAATTCACTCAAAAAAATGTAATGGAAGAAGGTTAGGAGTACACGTAAAAAGCCTTTCGTGAACTTTTTGCGAACGGAGCGACCTTCTTCGTCCAATCCCGCAAAGAGAATATGGGCATGATGATTGATGACTTTCTCGCCAGTGAACTTGTCCACATACCCTTCGTCATGGTGAACGGCGATTTGATACACTTTCGTGCCAAGCTCTTTCTCCAGATAGTCGGCTATCTTCCGCACATCGTCTATGGAATGGTGCGGGAGGAGGTTAACGACTGCCGAAAAGAGCGTCTTCGTATTCTTATGGAGTTTCCGTCCCATCCGCTCCGTGTATCTCTTCGTCTTTTCCCTGATGTCCTCCTTCCACATCGCCACAGCTTCTGCGGCCGAGCGGTCGAACTCGATGCCGCCTTCGGGGAAAACGGAGTTCTTCGTCTTCCTGCTCCTGTCGTTGTGGGAGAACTCCCCTCCGTGCGCCGGCTCGACGTGGATGCTCGACTTCCTGTTTCGAACTCGTATTTCTTCTCCTTTTTTTCTATACTCGCCGTTCTATTTAGCCCTTTTGATTGTGGAGATATGAGAAATCGTGTGCGGAAACGGCGAGTATAGCTCACTACACCTTTCTAGCGAAAGGTGTGTTCGCCCTTCTGTACGGAAGGGGAAGAAAAATACGAATTCGATTTATAAATGGAAATTGTAGCTTCAAGGTAAATATTGCGTAATGACCATATAAAAACGGCGATTTGAAGTTCAGTAGTTTAAAACTTGGAAGAAATCTGCAAAATGGTAGCACCATTCTCGATCTGGTTGCACCAAAACTTAGCTTAAACGGCTTCGGACAATTTGTTCTGAGTTTCGATTTTACGGGGGTTTCGAGATGGTGTCCCGGGCGGGACTTGAACCCACGACCTTCGGATTAGGAATCCGACGCTCTATCCTGCTGAGCTACCGGGACATTGAGGTTTTCAAGAGAGTTCTTCAAGATTTGGTGTAATTGTAGCATATTTTGGTGAAATATCCCACCCAAATTGAGGCAAAAAGTAGAATCCCTTCTTCTATTGTGGAAGTGCCACATGAACTACTCTTCAGCTCCTCTATGAGCAGACCCGGAGCTGTGTCTAATCTTTCAGACAACAGTCTCTATCTTCTCTTTTTTCTCTTTGAAAAAGGGAGTAATTTTCCCACATTGAGACGGAATCCTGCAGGAGAAGACACTGTCCTCTAGCAGGAGCTACAGATAGAGGAGGCGGGTGAGAAATCTTAAAGGGGTCACTCCTTAGACTTCCCCTCCTCCTGGGCACACTTGATCAGCTCAATATTTTTGATGCTCTCCAGCCGTCCCAGAATTCTATCGAGTTCAGCTATGTTCTCCTGGCACTCTCTCTCCAACTTCTCCCTCTTCTCCTTCACAATGGAGATCTGCTTCTCAATCTCCTCTACGGGGATACGGCAGTTCCTTGCCGCCTCTTCCTCCTTCTGGAGGATCCATTCCGTCATCTTTCTCATGAACTCTAACATTTCTGCTCCTTTATGAGTTGTCTGAACTCCTGGAAGATATAGCTACTCTCGTGGGGTCCAGGAGAGGCCTCTGGATGGTGCTGGACACTGAAGACAGGTTCCCCCTTGTACCGTACACCTTCAATTGTTCCGTCAAAGAGGTTCTTATGGGTCACTTCCGCTATTTTCTCAATGGCTTCGGGGACATTGTAGTTATGGTTCTGGGCTGTAATCTCAACCCTTCCACTCTGTTCATTTCGGACAGGATGGTTTCCTCCATGGTGTCCAAATTTGAGCTTAAAGGTCCTGTAACCGTGGGCAATGGAGAGGAGCTGGTGGCCGAGACAGATACCGAACATAGGAATTTTGGCTTCCAGAAGTCTCTCTATCTTCTTGTGGATCTCTTCAAGAATGAGGGGATCTCCGGGGCCGTTGGAGAGAAAGACTCCTCCAATCTTCCCCTCCTGGTAGTCGGCAATGATCTCCTCGGGATCGAAGGTATGGGGAACAACCTCCACCTCCAGACCCGCCTCCACAAGGTGGTTGAGGATATTCCTCTTCACCCCAAAATCCAAGACATAGATTTTGGCGACTGCGGGAGGGGGCTCTTTGTAGCGGAAGTTTTTAGCATCATAGATAGCGTGGGTATGTCTGTAGGGCTCTTTGGTAGAGACCTGCTGGATGTAGTCAATCTCCTCAATTCTCGGGGAGGATCTCAAAATCTCTTCCAGGGAGTCGGGATTGTCTATCTCTGTAGATGCTACCATCATGCAAGCTCCCCGATCCCTTACGACCTTGGTCAGGAAGCGGGTATCGATATTGCAGATCCCCATAACCCCAAACTCCTTGAGGAGCTCATCTAAAGGCCGCTCTCCCCGAAAGTTGGAGTAGCGGGGCTGGTATTGACGGACAAGAATTCCCTTGGCCCACGCCCTCCGACTCTCCATATCTTCCCTATTGACTCCCACATTTCCTATTTCGGGCATTGTGAAGGTAATGAACTGACCCGCATAGCTGGGATCTGTCACAATCTCTTCATACCCTGTCATTGAGGTGTTGAAGACTATCTCTCCAACCTGGGTCCCTTCGGCCCCGAAGCTTTCGGCCTCCAGAAATATTCCGTGTTCCAGATAGATCCAGACCCGCTTCATATCAGCATACCCCGTTTTCTCAATTCAGCCTCGAAGATCTTATCAAAGACAATATTGTACTCCTCACTCCCTGGCACCAACTTCCGCTTGTAGTGGCTCATCTTCTCCAACACAATATCCTCAATCTCATCGTAGCTCTTCACATAGCCCATAATGGCGCCATAGATAATATTCTTCACCTTATTATCGGGAATTTCGTAGTAGATGAGATCATCTTCATAGAGCCTCTTCAAAATCTTATGGGCATAGTCGTTATATTTGTCCTCATAGTTGAGGATAACTCCATACTCTGGAGCCAACCTCCTCTTAATCATGATAAAAAGCTGTTTGCTATCTGCCAGGGTAAATTCTATCTCTTCCTCATGCTCCTCCATGAGCTCCTTGACCCGCTCATCGAGGGCCGCCTCCCTTTTGAGCTCCTCTTCGAGGACCTCTCGTACCGCTTTGATAACCGGTTCGACACCGCTCGTAAAGGTGACAAGACCGCTTTTCAGCAGATCTATCGCTATCTTATGGGCTACATAGGGAGCGTGAGGGAGTCTCAATCTCATGGCCTCTCCTTGCGAAAAATAGTATCTTTCCGATCTGGACTGGTGGAGATAATGGAGATTGGAGTCTCAACAAGCTCCTCCAACTTCTCAATATAGGCTCGGGCGCCCTTTGGGAGATCCCGATAGTTGTCTATCCCTTGGACACTCTCCCACCCTTCCATCTCGATATAGAGGGGCTCCACTCCTTCTAAGTCGCTGGGGAGATAATCTATCTCTTCCCCTCTGTAGCGGTAGGAAACACAGATTTTTACCCGATCGAAGCCGTCGAGCACATCCAATTTCATCAGTGCCAGCTCGTGACACCCATTGATACGGCATGCATAGCGGGCCGCTACAGCATCGAACCAACCACACCGTCGAGCTCTTCCTGTCGTCGTCCCAAACTCATTTCCCTGCCGCCGCAACCTCTCCCCATCGAGACCATGATCTTCAGTAGGGAAGGGACCATTACCCACTCTTGTCGAGTAGGCTTTGGCAATTCCTATCACATTTCCAATATCTTTGGGAGCCAGTCCCAGACCGCTACAGGCCCCAGCCGCAATGGTATTAGAACTGGTGACATAGGGATATGTTCCGTGGTCTATGTCAAGGAGAGTCCCCTGGGCTCCCTCCAGGAGTACCCGTCTCTCTCCCCTCTCCAGAACTTCCCACAGGTACTGGGTCACATCTGTCACATAGGGAAGGAGGGCCTCCCGATACCTTTTCAGCTCCTCTTTGAGTCTTTCCCCCTCCGGAGGCTCCACTCCGAGGGCTTGGAAATAGGGACGGTTGGTCTCGAAATAGTCCATAATTTTCTGGTGGAGCTTCTCAATATCCTCCAACTCCCCCATTCTGTGGCCCTGTCGGCTCACCTTGTCGGCATAGGCAGGACCTATCCCTCTCCCCGTGGTCCCAATGGCCTTACTCCCCCGTAACCGTTCCTTCGCCCTATCGATCTCCTCATGGTAGGGGAAGATGAGGTGGGCTTTGTCGCTGATGAGGAGCCTCCCTTCAAGGTTATCGAATTGGGCCATCTCCTCAATGAGGGCCTTGGGACTCACAACAACTCCATTGCCTATAACGTTGACAGCCTCTGGATTGAGAATACCGGAAGGAATGAGGTGGAGGGCGACCCTCCTCCCATCGACTACAATGGTATGACCCGCATTGTGCCCTCCTTGATAGCGGCAGACTACCCCGTAGTTCTGGGCGAGAAGATCGACTATCTTCCCTTTCCCCTCGTCGCCCCACTGGATACCAACGATGAGATCGGCTTTCATAGTCCCCCCCTCCCTATGATGGTATCGGTGTAGATAGCAAAGCCGCAGGCCTCCATCTCCTGAGCCACATACTCTCCTCCCATGGCGATAGTCTCGTTTCCTTGGAAAAACCTGAAGAAGAGCTCCTGGTAGTAACGCATTTTGGCATAGTAGAGGGGAGCTATGACGAGCCGATCATACTCAATAGCTTCGACAACCTCCTTGAGCTTTACCAGTTCTCGTTCTATATCGTCAGGGACCACCCCAAAGAGATCATCTATTTGAGTGGTATCGGAGAGATAGAGGAGGCGGTGGATCCACCGCTGTTCACTCTTGAGAATGAGATCCACATCGGCCCGCTTCAATACCTCGAGGGGGAGAGAGTAGTTCCTGTCGAGGAGCAGTGGAATTCTAATATTGGAGAGTTGGAGTGTCGGTCTGATCCCAAGTTCCCTAAAGATCTCCAAAACGATCTTCAAAACCTCCCCCACATCTCTACTTCCCAACCATTCAGCCCCTATCTGGTAGTACTCTTTGGTAGGATAACGGTAGATCGGTTGGATATAGAACCATTTCCGCTGTTCTGTACTCCGCCCAAGTCTGTTGGTTATAAGCCGCACTACATCGACGGTACTATCGGCCCGGATTGTGAGTTTCCTATTGAACTCGTCGTTGAGTCTGATCAACTCCCTCTCATTATCGACATAGAGATGTTGATGGTAGGAGAAGAGAGGGGTGATAATCTCCTCGAAACCGTAGCGGTAGAGAACTTCACTGGCCACCCTCTCTATCTCCCTCTTCCGCCTGGCACTGACTCCAAAGTAGAGGCGGGCCCCCTTTGGAATCTCATGTTCATAGACCATCGATCACTCTCCAAGGAGCTTATAGTAACTCTGGGAGAAGATGCGGACAGCTGTACCATCATAGGAACGCCGTCCCAGATCTTCCAGTGCCAGCTCAAGGGCATTCACGACCCAGACAGCTTCATAGGGTTCGATGAGTCCCATATGGTTGATCCTCAGGAGTTTTCCCTTCAACTCTCCCTGCCCCCCTGCAATATTGACCCCGTAGCGGCTTTTCAAGAGCTTTCTGATAGCTTCGGCATCTTCATCATAGAGGGCTGTCATAGCAGGAGCAGGTTTCTGGGGATAGAGCTGAAAACCGATGGCTTCCAGAGCGAGGCGGGTCGCCGTCGCCCTCCGATCTGTCTGGTCATAGAGCTCATCAAGTCCCACCTCCTCCATGAGGATTTTGAGGACCTCCCTCAAACCAATAATGAGAGTTGTAGCGGCTGTGTAAGCGGTAGTCCCCTCCCTCTGCTTGCGGAGCTCTTTGGCTAGATTGAAGTAGTATCCCCTTCCCTCCCCCAATCTGGAAATGGCAAAGGTACTCAAGCCGACCATAGCCAACCCTGGTGGGAGCATGAGGGCCTTCTGACTCCCCGCAATGAGGGCATCTATATGGGTTGTGTCTATGGGTTCGACTCCGACCGCCGTAATACCATCGGCGACGACAACCACCTCATCATTGAGGGCTTTCACAAGGGCGGCCGCCTCCTCCACAGGGTGTCGGAGCCCTCCGGAACTCTCACAGATCTGAATGAAAAAGCTATCTATATCGGGGTTCTCCTCCATAGCCTCTCGAATATCATCGAGCTTGACGGCCTCATTCCAGTCATATCGGAGCTCCACCACCTCTTTTCCAAAGGCCCGAGCGATCTCGACAAATCGCTCTCCAAATTTCCCACTATTGACAATGAGGGCCTTTCTCCCACAGAGATTGGTGAGGGCTCCCTCCATAGCACCCGTTCCCGTGGAAGCCAATACAACGGCATCATCCATTTTGAGAAAGGAGATGAGAGCTCTCCTCGTCTCTTTGAAAATCTTTGTAAATTCAGGTGTTCTGTGGTGAATTGTCGGAACGGCCATAGCCTGTCGGATTCTCTCCGGGACAGGGGTCGGTCCGGGGGTGAAAAGCAACATTACAATCCCTTTAAACTATTCTCTCTTATGAGTTACTCCGAGTATAGCAAAAGAGGTATTAAAAGGAGTTTAGGAGAGACCGCCCCGAAGGGCGGCAAAAGGAGAGACTATGGGGCTACCGTCACTTGATCTCGATCTTCTTCACATTCTTCTGTTCTTCAACCTTCGGAATAGTGATCTTGAGCACTCCATCTTCCACCTTCGCCTCAATCTTCTCGGTATCGGCATCCGGTGGAAGAGCGAAGCGGCGCTCAAACTTACCGAAGAAGCTCTCTACCCGCTTGTAGCCTTTATCCTTCTCCTCTTTTTTAAATTTTCGCTCACCGCTGATGATGAGCATATTATCCTTTATCTCGATATTAATATCCTTCTTCTTCACTCCTGGAAGATCGACTTCGAGATAATAGGCCTTTTCATCTTCCCGCTCGTTGACTGCGGGCATCCAGATATGCTCCACCTTTGCCGCTTTAGTAGATGCAAAGGGAGCTATCGCATTTTCAAGCTCCAACATGGAAGAGATTCGCTTCTCGATATCTCTCAACTCTTTGAAAGGGTCGATCATAACAGGCACCATGCTCACCTCCTTTATTGAATTTTTCGTTATTATATCATTTTAGCCAATCTATGTCAAGTTATATTCTTGATAAAATCACAAAACTTAAGCCCGAAATTATCAAATATATTTAAGGGAGCTCAATAACGAGAACCCCATCTCCCCCTTCCGCCACATAGGCTACAGAGGCATCACTATCTATCAAAAGATCGACAGCGGGATAAGGAAGATAGATCTTCCTCACAAGCTTGGGACTCATGGGGTCGTCGAGGCTCCAGACACTTATTGACGAGCTCCTATCCAGAGTATAGAGGTATCCATCATCTCCGACCACCCCTTTTTGGACAGGGAAGGGGAGAGTAACCCGTCTTCCTACCCTCTCCTGACTATCATAGATGACCAGCTCATCCCCTTTCCATGTGGTCGCAATGATATACCGCCCGTTATAGGTCGTCAAGTTCTTGAGATCGGTGGCTTCGTAGAGGACAGTCAGAGTAGGATGGAGGGGGTCCTCACTATTCCAGAGCATGAGACCGCTACACCCATCGACGACCAGCATATCCTCTCCACAGAAATAGATGTCGAGGGGGTTGGTACAGACAGGGAGTTTCCTCATATTTTTCAGCTCCCCTCCGTCAACATCGAAGAGAACCATCTCCGCTTCATCGACAATGGCAAAGAGGTATTTACCAGAGGGATCGAGAACGACTCGACTCACCTCTCTCCCTTGGAGGTAGCGGTTTACCTCCTTCCTCTCTTTCAGGTCTACAACGACAATCCCCCCCTTTCCATCGGCGAGATAGGCATACTTTCCTTGGGAGTCGAGGGCCAGGTCGTAGAGTTGCTCCCCATCCAGGGGAAGATGGTACTCCCTATCGAGATGGCCATTCTCCCTAATGGTGAAGATAACGAGGCCATTGGAACCGTCGGCTACAAAGAGTCTATTACCGTATCGGTAGAGGCGCCATGCAAACCCTTCGGTATCCTCCCGATCCACAATATTCTGGAAGCGGGAAAAATCTCTATAGACAATGGAGGCCTTCCCATCTTCCACTTCAAAGGTGAGGGAGGAGTCGCAACAGTGGTTTCCGAAACAGAGGTAGTCGAAGTGGTGGTCCGGAGTCGATCCCATCAATTTATAGACACAGCCGTTCCGCATGGAGAGATAGATCCAGGAGAATTTCCTCCTCTCCCCCCTATCCAGAGGAAAATCTATGAAGACAAAGAAACCGTTGGGATCTTTGCCATTCAGGTTGACCCCCTCTATCTCCTTGAAACCGAAGACATTAATATCGGTAGGTTCTGTCCCGAGGAGACGGTAGAGTTTGTGGGTCTTCACACTCTCGTAGATCCACTCATTGTACTCAATCTCCCCATTTCCATTGAAATCGTATTTGTAGAAAAGTCCCTTAATGGGAAAAGAACGGGAGGTGAGATAGGCCTCCAACTCATTTATGTACTCTTGATCCATTCTTGCTCCAAAGAGGGAGAAAACTCCCAATATCAAGATAAAAAGCAGACGCATTGTCACTCCTTCTCTAGCTGGCTATTATATCCATGCCTACCTTCTGGTAAAGCTGATAGTAGTAGTGGACAAACTCTCTAATATTCCTATTCCGAGGGAGAATGTGCTGGTCGTACTCTATAAATCTATCCAAAAATCTCTTTGAATCCTCTTTAAGGAGATAGTGCCTCGCAATTTCACTGTAAATATGGAGATACCACTCCTTGAGAGCTTCATATCTCCAGCGGGAAAGGTCTATCTGGAGGGTCCCGTCGAAGGCGAGAACCCCGCTCTCAAAGAGCCCTTCCAGATGGAGGAGACCTTCAACATAGTAGGGCTGGACCTCATCGATCTCCATCCAGTTGAGGAGGGAGACAACTCGGACAATAGTATCCTCCAGCAGATAGTCCCAGAGCCTATCCTCCTCATAGAGGAAATAGCTCACCAGTCCTCCCACAGTGGCTTTGAACTCTTCCAAATTTTTAAACTGGCCACTGGCATTCATGGCCCCCTCACTCTCCCCATCTATCCAGAGAATATGCCCCAACTCATGGCCAATGGTCGTGATGTCATATATCTCGTGCCATACCTCTGGCTCATTGAGGATACGGCGAAATCTCTCGTAGAACTCGTCGCCATAGAGGAGGGTTCCGATGAGAAGCTTCGGTTTGGCCCTCTGAATAGCCAGAACCATATCGGGGTAGGCGAAAATCTTTTTCCCATACTCTTTACTCACAACCTCGTCGTTGGGGACAACTTGGGCACTAAAAAGTCCGTTGAATTCGCTCCCATAGAAGAGCATAGGTCTCCCTATGTAGAGCTGAACTTTGGAGAGGGCCGCCAAAGTTTGGTCAAAGATGGAGGGGACCGAGAGATCTATCTCCCTATAGAGCTCCCTAAAGGCCGCCGTCACATAGTCAATTCTCCTCTTCTGGGGATAGTGGGGATCCATGACTCGCAGATCCCACTCAAGGGCTACCGCCCTCCGATACCGATCCTCGTAGTACTCAAGAGGATGGCCTATCTGAATGGGGGTCGTGATGGCCATCCATCTCCTATCGACCTCTGCCCATCTCTCAACCAGTCGGTCCGGATTCTCTTCAACGAGGGCCCGATAGATCCCTTCCAGATAGGAGATCCACTCCCTCTTCTGGTTGTAATTCCCATCCTCCAGGCCATCGAGCTCTTCAATGGCCTCCAGGAGGGCTGAGGCCGCCCGCTCCACCTCTTCCCGAAAGGCCTGGGCATAGCTGAGCCGCTCGAAACTCCCATCACTCCTCATACGGAGGAGGGAGTAGCATCGGTCGGCCACTCTCCCGCCATGCCCCTTGTCCAAAAGCCCCTTGGAGGCGAGCATTTCGTAGATTCGCTCCTCATCTCCATTGAAGATACGGAAGAGTTCCCTATTGATCCCATGGACAATCTCCGCCGTCCAGCTACTCTGCCAATCACTAAAGACCTTCCCGATGAGGTGGGCATGGCGGAAGAGAGTGAGATAGAAGGGGCTCACAACTCCCTCCCTCTCTATCCTCTCTATCAGCCGTTCAAATCGGGCAATGTAGAAACGGCTCACCCAGACATAGGCCCTCTCTCTAATTTCGATCTGCTTCTCTTCGTCGTAGCTGGAGATAAGTCTCAAGAGCATATCTTCCCGGAGGCCGGCGATACGGTTGATGGCGGCCAGAGTACTCTTCCTATCCCGAGCTATTCCGATGAAATCCAGAAAACTATCGATCTCCCGATCTATCTGGAGAGCCTTCTCCTCCGGGATCTCTCTACGGGGATTGAGAAAATCATAGAAGAGATAGAGATCTCTCTCCTCATCTTCAAGAAGGGCGTAGAGCCTCTCAAGATCGACCACAGAGAACCTCCAACTCTATCTTGGCCAGTTCTAGGGCCTTCGCCCTGTGGGAGATCTTCTGCTTCACCTCACTATCCAACTGGCCCAAGGTCTTCTCAAACCCTTCAGGTATGAAGATTGGATCGTAGCCAAATCCCCTATCCCCCTTAGGCTCGGTAATAACCTCCCCCCACATCCAGCCGTGGACCGTGAATATTCCGTACCGAGTCGCTATAGCTATAGCGGCTGTATAGTAGGCTGGCGTCCTCTCGACCCCCAGCTTCCGCAACTCCCCGATGAGTTTTTCCATATTCTCCCTATCGGTCGCCCCTTCACCGGCATAGCGGGCACTATAGATTCCCGGAGCTCCTCCCAAAATGGGAAGGGAGATACCGCTATCGTCACTGATGACTATCCTCTCCGGATCCCCCAGGGCTTCATAGATGGTTCTGGCCTTAATAACGGCGTTCTCTTGAAAGGTCTCTCCGCTCTCTTCAATGGCTATCTCACCCAGTAACTCTCTGTATGGAACAAGTTGACTCCCCAAAAGCTCCTTGAACTCTTTGAGCTTTCCCGGATTGGCTGAGGCTAGGACTATCTCCATCTGCTCCCCTTAAAATTTTTGGAGTATAATTGAGCCCAATTTTATCATAAAGGAGGGGAGTTGAAAGAGATAGTGAAAAAGGTTCTCCCACTCAGTCTCATCGTTGCTCTACGCTTCTTCGGTCTCTTCATCGTTCTATCCGTACTGAGCCAGTACGCCCTTGAACTGGAGGGGGGAACAGCCTTCCTCGCAGGCCTTGCCGTAGGGGGATACGCCTTTACCCAGGCCCTCCTCCAGGTTCCTTATGGCGTTCTGAGCGACAAGATCGGGCGGAAGAAGACAATCTTGATCGGACTCCTCGTCTTCGCCCTGGGATCTGTTATCTGCGCCATCGCCGACAATATCTACACTCTTCTCCTCGGACGGTTCCTCCAAGGGGCTGGAGCTATCGGAAGTGTCGTCACTGCCATGATAGCAGACTATGTCCGGGAAGATGAGCGGGCCCACGCCATGGCAGTCATGGGCATGGTCATAGCTCTCAGCTTCGCTACAGCAATGATTATCGGTCCCATCATCGGAGGATTTTACAGCGTTCGGGCCCTCTTCTGGCTCACTGCTCTCCTTGCTGTAGCGGCCCTTGCCATCCTCTTCACAGCCGTTCCAGAACCCCCAAAAATTGTCCACCACTACAGCGAAGAGGAGGCAAAGATTAAAGAGGTCTTCAAGGATAGGGACCTGGTGCGTATGTATATCACCTTCCTCTTCCACTCATCGACTATGGCCATCGCCTTCTTCCTCATCCCGGTCTTAATGAAACAGAAATTCGGCATGGGTCCCGAACACTACTGGAAAGTCTATCTCCCCGCTGTCATTTTTGGTATTCTGGCAATGGGCCCCGCGGCAGTCTTCGGAGAAAAGTACCATAGGGGAAAAGAGGTCTTCATTGTCTCCATCATCTTCATCGCCGTCAGCTTTGCACTCATGGGATTCAGCGACAACTTCTGGCTCTTTGCCACAGGGGCGACCTTCTTCTTCATCGGTTTCAATATGTTTGAACCCCTTCTCCAAAGCTTCGTCAGTAAATTTGCTCGGGTCCACCAGAAGGGGGCGGCCCTCGGCGTCGCCAATACCTTCGCCTACATCGGTATCTTCCTCGGAGGAGCGATTGGAGGGCTTCTCTACCAGTACGGGAAAGAGAAGGCCGTCGCCATAGCCGTTCTCCTCATCTCCGCCCTCTGGATCTACTGGATTGTCGGCATGAGAAACCCCGGAGTGAGGGCAAATCTCTTTCTCGATTTCGACAACTACGATAGAGAGCGGCTTGCGGGACTCAAGGTGATGGAAGGAATTACAGACTTCTACATCAACGAGAGTGAGAAGATTATCGTCGTCAAGTATGACAAAGAGGTTATTGGAGAGGAGGAGATCAAGGAGTTCTTGAGGAAGAGAGAGTCCTAACGGCTCTTCTCTTCCTCGGGGACGACTCCTTTATGGATGACCCCCTGATTATTGACAACGAGATCGTAGATCTGCTGGACACTTCTCTTCAAACCGTTGTAATCGACCATACCGTAATGGTGGCCCATATATCTCCCGTCGGGAGCGAAGAAGAGCATATAGGGGATCGTATTCTGCCACCCCGAAGCCCTTCCGATGTATTCAACAAATTGGTAGTTGGATTTATCTCCCATCATATCGACAATGGGATAGTCGAGGCCCAACCTCTCCCGGAGATCCTTGAGATCCTGTTGGCTCAGCTTCTCCTGGACATGGAAGGAGACGATCTGGAGCTTATCCCCCATCTCCTTCTGTAACTTGGCCAGAGTCGGAATGGATGCTCGGCAGGGGGGGCAGTGCTTTCCGAAGAAGTCCATGATGAGCACCTTCCCTTTACACTCCTTGCAACTGACCCCCTCATTGGTTACGAGGAAATGGAACTTTTTCCCATCGACTGTGGTCACCTCAAAGAAGTTTTCGGTAGGTGCCCTCTTGGTCGCCGTCGCCTGCCCTCCCTGACCGCTCTCATTCCTACTGCTCTGCTGACCTTGGGCCCCAAAAAGGGAGACTACTAGAAAGAGTGAAAGTAACCATCGAACCATCGCTATCCTTTAAATGTAGTGTATGAGCCAGACCAAAACCCTTTCGCCGACCTCTTTATCTCCTTCGTCGGGATCTGTCACAACCAATCCCCTCTCTTCACCGATCATATTGGTCATAATGGCGCTACTCCCCTTCCTATTTCCCCGAAAATCGACAAAGATCTCTCCATCTTCAATGGTGAGATGACACGGGGTGAACTCTCTCTTTCTGCTCAACTTCTTGAAGGGTTCCCGCAGAGTTCCATAGACCATTTTGGGTCTGTACCGACTCCCCCTCATCCGATATATTAGCGGCAAAAGGTAAATCAGAGCGGTGATGGTGCTGGAATAGGCGAAACCCGGAAGGGAGATGATGAATTGGTCCCCCAATTGGGCAACCATCACATGCTGACCGGGCTTGATGACAACCCCCTTGAAGGCAACTTTTGCCCCCAATCTTCCCTGGACCACATCCTTCACAAAGTCGTAATCCCCGACACTGACCCCCCCTGTCGTGACAACGATATGGCTACTCTTCAGGGCCTCCAGGAGGGCGGAGGTAATGGTATCTCTATCATCCTTCACAACTCCCAACTGGACGGGCTCTCCTCCATGGAGACGGACGATGGCCTCCAGAGTCGAATTGTTGGAACTCCTGATCTGCCCCCAATGGTCCTGTCTCTCTCCAAGTTCCAGAACTTCACTACCTGTAGCCAAGATGGCCACCTTCGGCTTCTGATAGACCTTGGGCATGACAATATTGAGACTGGCCATGACCCCGATCTCCCCAAAGCCAATTCTACTCCCCCTTCGGATCAGAATATCCCCCTTGGAGAAGTTCTCCCCAACGGGACGGACGCTAAATCCCCTCTCCACAGGTCTCTCGATGAGAATAGAGTCCCCATCAACCCTCACATTTTCAATGGGTATGAGTGTGTCGGCTTCGGGGGGCATGAGGGAGCCTGTAAATGTCTTGATGGCCTCTCCCTCTCCCAAGGCCCTCTCCACTCTACTTCCCGCCGGGGTCTGGGAGACGATCTGCAGTCTCCCCCTTTCCTGATCGACAGCCCGAATGGCATAGCCATCCATAGCCGCTGTAGGAGCTTCGGGAGAGTTGTAGTCCGCCACAATATCTTGGGCCAGAGTGTAACCGAGACTCTCATGGAGAAAGCGCCTTTCGACCCCCATGAGGGGGACCTCCAATTTTTCCAAAATCTCCATCGACTCTTGAAAACTGATCATCTTCCCTCCTCCTTGGATTTCACGAATTATATTGAAAAATTCCAGCTCATTACGATAATGGTTGGAAAAAAAAGGAACAGCTATGTCAGTATGCAGTGAACTCATTACACCTTCCGATAGAGAGATTGCAGAAGGTCTAAAGGGTGTCGACATTCACTTCTCCTTCCAACCCTCTCCTACCGTAAAGATCTACTCCAAGGAAAGACTCTCCGTTCACAATATCGTTACCCTCCTCTCCAACTTCGATATTGAGGTCATCGATAGTTTCTCCTACAGAATAGAGGGTCTCTCTACCTCCGTCTACTACTTCACCATCTCCTGTGACCGAGAGAGTCTGGAAACCCACTCTTCCCTCATAGCCACAATCGCCAAACTGGCGCTGGAGGGGAAGGAGCTCCTCCACTGCCCCCTCTATCCCCTTGTGAGCAGGGCAGGCTTCGATCTAGACCATATCCACTTTTTGAGGGCCATGGTGAAATATCTGGACCAAATCCTCCCCCTCAAAAAGGAGAGAACGATCATCAAAACCCTCTTGGCCTACCCCGAGGTAACGAAGCGGATCTGTGACCACTTCTTCGGCTCCCCCTTTGATCCGGACCTCTTCAACAGGATCGAGAGTTCCGAAGATGACAGGCTCTTCAGAATTTTCCTAGCGGCGGTGGAAGGGGTCGTCACATCCAATTTTTCCCAGAGAAAGGAGACCCTCTCCTTTAAGTTCGACACAGCCCGTTTCAAGCAGTTCCTCCCTGGACTCCAACCCAATATAGAGATCTTCGTTTACCATCGAGATTTCATAGGAGTCCATCTCCGAGCCTCCAAAGTGGCCCGGGGAGGGATACGGTACAGCGATCGGGAAGACTTGAGGGAAGAGGTAAAATCCCTCATGATCACCCAGGAGGCCAAAAATTCCATTATCATCCCGAGTGGAGCCAAGGGGGGGTTCTACATCTTCAAAAAACCGACCCGAGAGGAGTTCCGCCACTACTACTCCCTCTACATCGACTCCCTCCTCGATGTTGTCGATCTCGATCCTACAAAGGGTGACGATTTCTACTTCGTCGTAGCGGCAGACAGAGGGACAGCCGCCATGAGCGACAGGGCCAACGAGATCGCCAAAGAGAGGGGTTTCTGGCTGGGAGACGCCTTCGCCAGTGGAGGGAGCAACGGATATAGCCACAAGGAGCTTGGGGTCACAGCCCGGGGAGCGTGGCACAGTGCGGCACGCCACTTTCACCAGAGGGGAATTAACATCTTCACCGATCCCATCACCGTCGTTGGAATAGGCTCCATGAGGGGCGATGTCTTCGGGAACGGGGTCCTCATCAACCCCCATATACGGCTGGTAGCCGCCATAAGTTCCCAGGAGATCTTCATCGATCCGGAACCAAATGTGGAGGAGGCCTACAGAGAGAGAAAACGGCTCTTCGAGGAGGAGAGGAGCTGGAGGGAGTACAACCCGGAGAAGATCAGCAGAGGGGGAGGGGTCTTCTCCAGAAGTGCGAAGAGGATCCAACTTACCCCAGAGATACAGAGGCTCATAGCCACAGAGAAAGAGTATATGAGTGGCGAGGAGCTGGCCCGGTCTCTCCTTCTCCTCCCCGTCGATCTCCTCTACATTGGAGGGATCGGTACCTACATCAAATCGAGTGACGAGAGCGATATAGAGATTTCTGACAAAGCCAATGCAGGGGTGCGGGTCAACGCCGGCGATCTCCGGGCCTACGCTGTCTGTGAAGGGGGAAACCTGGGGCTCACTCAACGGGGGAGAATAGAGTACGCCAAGGGAGGAGGAAAGATTAACCTCGACCATATTGACAACTCGGGGGGAGTCCATACCTCGGATTACGAGGTCAATCTGAAGATAGCCATAGACAGAGCCATTGAGGAAGGAGTAGTGGAGGAGTCCCACCGATCCCACCTCCTCCGTTCCCTCATCCCCGAAGTCCTGGAGAAGGTCTTCCAAGAGAATGTACGGCAACCCTTTATCATGACCATCGACCAGCGGGCGTCGAAGAACCATCTCAACGACTATCTCAAAGCAATTGAGATTTTGGAAAAAGAGGTCGAATATTTCAAGAGGAAGGACCACTCCATTCCCAAAGGGAAGGATATTGAACAGGTCCTCGATGGAGAAGGGGCTCTAGTCCGCCCTGTTCTGGGAATTCTCCTCTCCTACTCCAAGATATTTCTCAAGGAGCTCCTCCTCCAGTCGGACCTCATCGACGAACCCCTCTTCAGAGACTCTCTGCTCTCCTACTTCCCACCACAACTAGTGGAAAAAGTGGGAGAAGAGAGGCTCCTCGCCCACCCCTTGAACCGTCGGATAGCCGCTACCCACATTGCAAACAGGGTTATAGACCAGATGGGTATCCGCTTTATCTCCGATTATGAGGAGCTCGGAAGAGAACTCTTCCTCGTCAAGGTCCGGGCTTTCCTCCTCCTCAATAGACTCTTGGAGATAGAGAAGGTGACCCAAGAGCTCCTTGCCAGAGAGTTCACGCTGGGCGAGGACCTCTACGAGATGGTGGAACAGATCAACGAATCCTTAGAATTCAATCTCTCCTGGATGGTACGGAACCAGAGGGAGATAGATCCCAACCAAATTCTCTCATACCGCCAGGAGGTCGCCGAATTCCTCGGATATGGGAGAGAGTGGGCGGACAACTTCTTCCGCTATACCGATCTCCTCAAGTTCACGATGCTGGCCATCTATCTCAAGGAGCAGAGCTCCTACACCATTGGGGAGATTCTCAATCTCCTCCTCTCCATTATCGAGAAGTTCCAGATCGATAGGCTCCTGAACTATCTCTACCACTTCCAACCCAAGAGTAGAAATGGCAGGGAGATCAAGGAGCAACTTATTCTCCTGGTCGAGTACTTCGTCACATCTGTAGCTAAAGAGGTAGTTCTCAAAGGGCGGGGAGTAGAGGAGTACCTGGAGGAGAAAATGGTCGATCTCGGAAAGCTCCAGAGAGAGATTGAGAGAATTCAAGAGGATCCCAACGACCTAACCTATATGGTCAATATTGTCCATAAACTCCTTCTCACGGCAATGTAAGTCCCCCTTGGGGTGGACTTCCCCCCCATCGGTAGATGGCTAACCAACCGGAGAGAGTGGCTCCGCCAGAACTGCCTCCACAAACTGCCCCCTTCCACACAGGGCGGGAGCTTTCGGATAATTCTAGCCTCAAGCCCCCTCACCCATCTATATCGAGAAGTCCACTCCCGGCCAGCCGTTGACTCCGATCCCGTGCGTAGATTCGCTCCCCCTGTTTCACATCATATTTCCAGATGGGAGCATTGGCCTTGAAATCCTCTACAAACTCCTCTATGAGCTCCAGGGCTACCCTCCTTTTGGGGCTGAAGACAGCCGCCATATAACTAGATGTGTGGACAGGAACATTTCCTACAGAGTGGGCCATACGGAGCACAGCCCCCCTCTCTTGGGCCTTCTCCTGCCACCTCTCAAACCACTCCCGCAGTAGGGGCTCGTAGAGGTCGAAGCTGAGGGCCTCTATTCCATCTTCCGCCCGCACAGTTCCGACAAATGTAATGAAGGCTCCATAATTCCTTCTCTCCCCCCACCTTCTCCACCTGCTGAAGATGGTATCGACCTCCAACTCTCCCGGATAAATCTCCAACATCCCTAACCTCCGCAGACAGGGGGAAGGAGAGAGACCCTATCTCCATCTTTCAATTCTGTATCGAGATCCTGGACCAATCTGTCATTGACAGCTACAGCACACTCCTTGAGCCACTTTTTCAGCTCCTCATCTTTTTGGAGGACCTTGGCAACATCCCGCAGAGTACGGGCCTCCACCTCCATAGGTTCCTTTCCAATCGGTCCCAAAAACTCCACCTTGACCATCGCTTCCCCCACTTTTTTCAGATATTTTATCATATAATACCTCCATGATCATCGGCAAGATAGACTATATCAACCTCCTCCCATTCTACATCTTCCTCAGGAGAAACCTCCCCTCCAACAGTGCCCGGGCGGCCCTCAACTACCACAAAGATGTCCCCGCCCAGATCAACAGAGCCTTTCGGCAGGGGAAAATCGAGGCGGCGGTCATATCGAGTATCATGTCGAGAGGGTACAAGTGCAGTAATTTCGGGATTGTAGCCTACCGAGAGGTTTTGAGTGTCCTCATCTGTCCCGGAGAAAACAGAGAGGATAGAGAATCCAACACCTCCAACATTCTCGCCCGTATTCTCCAGATGGAAGGGGAGGTCGTTATCGGAGACAAAGCTTTAACGAGGAGAAAAAAGGGGGGTTGCAAAGATCTCGCCGCCCTCTGGTTCCAGCGGTACCGCCTTCCCTTCGTATTTGCCCGCTTCTGTTACAGGAAACATCCCAAAAGGTACAAGGAGCTCTCCGACAGATTTCTCCGGACCCCGACAAAGATCCCTTTCTACATTCTCAAGAGGTATGGCCGACGGACAGGGCTCACACCGGCCGAAATAAGATCCTACCTCCAGCTCATAGGGTACAGAGTGGGACGGAAGGAGGAGCTCTCCCTCAAAAAGTTTCTGAAACTGGCTCGCACTTTGACATACTCTTCCCACCCGAAGAGAGGGAGCTCCAGCTCCAAAGGGAAAACTCCCTCTCTCTAGCCGATCCCCCCATAAAAGAGGGGGTTCGAGACAGATTTTAACGGGCTTACCCAAAAAGTTGGATGAAGTGGTTGACCCTCCTGATCACCTCATCTTTCCCAATAACAGCCATAATATCGGCCAGGTCTGGTCCTCCCAATTTCCCTGTGAGGGCGACCCTCAAAGGCTGTCCGATCTTCCCGAAACCGATCTCCCGCTCCCGAACGACCTCCTCAATGAGGTTGTGAAAATCCACGGGGAGGTGGGGTTGAGCGGCGGTGAGGAGCTCTACAAATCTCTCTAAAATCTCCTTCCACTCTCCCTTTGTAACCTTCTTGAGGGCCCTCTCCTCATACTCCTTGGGAGCCTCCAGTATTCCCTGGGCCATCTCTGCCAACTCCTTAAGGGTCTTGGCCCTCTCCTTGAGGGCGTCGAGGAGAATCTCCTTCCTGTCGTGATCGGAAAGATAGAGCCCAAACTCCTCTAAAAGGGGGAGGAGCTCATCATTGGGTTTATTCTTGATATAGTGGGAGTTGAGCCAATCCAGTTTAGAGAGGTTGTAGGAGCTGGGGGCCTTGTTAATGTCATGGGGATCAAAGAGCCTCTTCATCTCCTCTAGAGAGAAGATCTCCTGATCTTTGTGGCTCCAGCCCAGGCGGACAAGGAAATTGAGGAGTGCTTCTGGGAGATAACCCATTCTCTTGTACTCCATTACATCGAGGGCTCCATCCCTCTTGGAGAGCTTCTTCCCTTCTTCGTTGAGGATCATAGGGACATGGTAGAAACGGGGGATACGGAGACCGAGGGCTCTATAGACGATAATCTGTTTCGGAGTGTTGTAGAGATGGTCATCTCCCCGGATCACATCGGTCACTCCCATGAGGGCATCATCGACAGCGACAACAAAATTGTATGTAGGAGTTCCATCGCTCCGGGCTATGATAAAATCGTCAACCTCATCGGCATGGATCGTTATAGTCCCCTTTATCCCATCTTCAAAGACAATATTCCCCTCCAGGGGAGCCTTAATTCTGACTACTGGCTCCACTCCAGAGGGAGGCTCCCCATCAAAATCCCGATACCGCCTGTCGTAACGGGGGCGCTCTCCCCGGGCAATTTGCTCCTCCCGAAGTTTATCGAGCTCCTCCTTGGTCATATAGCAGTAGTAGGCCTTCCCCTCTTTCAAGAGCTTATCGATATACCTCTTGTAAATATCGAACCGCTTGGACTGGTAGGCTACATCGCCATCATAGTCGAGTCCGACCCAGTCAAAGGCTTCCAGAATGGCCCTGGTCGCCTCCTCACTGTTACGGGCGAGATCGGTATCCTCGATGCGGAGAATGAATTTTCCTCCATTCTTTCTGGCCCAGAGCCAGTTGAAGAGGGCCGTCCTCAATCCTCCAATATGAAGGTATCCTGTAGGACTTGGAGCAAATCGGGTAACTACCATACCTCTCCTTTTTTTGCGCTATTGTAGCACAATCTCCCCCTATTCGCTTCTCAGGGAAAAAGTGGTAGAATTAATCAAAACTGAACAAAAGGATCTATCCTATGGTGAAAGCTCTAGCAACACTACTCATACTCTTCTCCCTCAGTTACGGCAAAATTATCGACGCTCTGGCGGCAGTTGTCAATAGCGAACCGATTACAACCTACGAGATCCAAAAACTTGTGGCCAAACTCCATATTCCTCCTCAGAAGGCCCTGGAACTTCTCATTCAGAAGAGGTTAGAGGAGGAGCAGATAAAGAAATTGGGGATCGAGGTAGATGACTTTGAGTTGGAGGAGGCCCTTGAAACATTTGCCCGAAATAAGGGGATGGATACCCTCGCCCTCCGAGAGGCCATAGAATCCCAAGGACTTCCGTGGGAGGTTTACAGGGAGACCTTCAGGGAACAGCTCATGAGGAAGAAACTCTACGACAAGATCTCCAAAATGGAGGGCAAAAACATCTCCGAAAAGGAGCTCAGAGAGTATTATGAAAATCACAAGGAGGAGTTTACCATAGCGAGAAAGGCAAAAGTTCAGAAATATATCTCCCCATCCAAGGAGGTCCTCCAAAAGATTCAACACAATCCCCTCTACCGCCCGGACACTCCTGCGCTCCTAGTCACAGGGGAGGAAGAGCTCCATCTCGATAGGATTAATCCAGCCTTTGCCAACATGATCAACCACACCCCCGAAGGGGGATTTACACCTATTATCCCCCTCCCCAACGACGACCGCTACCTCCTCATCATGGTAGAATCGAAGAGCGATAAAGAGGAGATCCCCTTCGACCAGGTTCGGGAATATATCTTGAACAAACTAGTTACCCAGAACAGGGGAAAGAGTGTGAAAGAATATTTTGATAAACTTCGAGCCTCAGCCCAGATCAAAATTCTACGGATGCCCAAAGGAGAGTAGATGGTCCAGAGCAAAGACGATTTCTTCGCCCTTGTCGAAAAGGTTCAATCCAGCCCCTATTACAGAGAACCCCTGGCATTTGGAATAGCCCGTATCGATCGTGGAGTTATCGATCCGGAGAAGGTTCTCCAGGCCACCTTCCCTTTCATCAATTGGCAGGAGAATTTGGGAAGTGCCGCCATCTTCCAGAAAGCTCTCCATGAAACGGGAGAGATCATACCCCTCGACGGCAGTGAGGCTCTCTTCGATGTAACCCAGAATTTCGTAGCAGAAGCCCTCAGTTACTGTGCCCCGTGGATCGACGAAGCAGAGGGAGAGGCCCACAAAAATGTACAGGTCATCAAATTCTTGAGCAGAGTGGATAGAGAGGAGCTCAAAAACTACCGACTCATCTTCCTCTTTGAGGACGCTCCTCCCCAGAGTGTTGAAGCGGTTTACCTCAAACTCTACGCCCTCTCCCTCGGAAA
>JAADDW010000042.1 GCA_013153715.1 Campylobacterota bacterium
TTGGGGAGAGAGGGTCTCTGCCCCTTGACTCCCCCAATTCTCCTGTGGGGCTTGGAATTGGCCCCTCACTTCCTCAAAATGAACCCCCTCTCCCATCCGGCCCAATCTCTGTAGAAGAGCCTCTCCCCTGCAAACCCTCTCATTGAGAGGTACTCCTCTATCCTCTCCCGCTGGTCGTAACCCATTTCGCAGGCCAGCATAGAGGCCGATCCCTCAAGGAAGAGATCGATGAGTCCCTTGAGAACCTCATCGCCCTCCCTCCCTCCGAAGAGGGCTCTCTCCGACTCGTAGAGGGCTACTGAGGGGGGGAGTTCCGTCCCCTCGGCGATGTAGGGGGGGTTGGAGATGATGAGGTCGATCTCTCCCTCCACCCCGTCCAGGTAGGACCCTTCGAGGATCTCCAGGGTGACTCTGTGTCTCTCGGCATTGAGTCGGGCCAGGGAGACGGCTGTAGGGTCTATATCGGTGGCCACAATTTCCAATTTGGGAAAGAGTCTCTTGAGGGTGATGGAGATGACACCGCTCCCAATACCGACTTCGGCCACCCGCTCCTCTCCTTTCAACCTCTTGGCCACCTCCTCGATCAGGAGCTCCGTCTCCGGTCGGGGAATGAGGACAGGGGGGAGAATGGAGAACCGCTCTCCGAAGAAGGAGACCTCCCCCATAATATACTCGACAGGCTCAAAGGCCCTTCTCCGTTCCACAAACTCCCTGAACCTCTCCCACCCCTCTCTCTCCAGGGGGCTATTGGAATGGCTGTGGAGGAAGATCCGCTCCACACCCAGGGCGTGGCTCAAGAGGAGCTCACTCTCCAGAAGGGGGCGCTCCGCCACAGGGATCAACCTCTCCCTTCCCCATTTGAGGGCCTCACCGATGGTCACTCTCCAGCTCCTCCCTCAAGGCCTCCTCGGTCCCATCCTCTCCTTCCTGGAACCCGAGGGCCTTCAATCTCTCCAGAATGGGTGGGTGGGAGTAGTAGAAGAAGATGTAGAGGGGGTGGGAGAGGGGGAAATGGGTATTCTCCTCCACCAGTTTCAGGAGGGCATTCCTCAAATTCCCTCTTCCCGCCAGTTCGCTTCCGTACCGATCTGCCTCAAATTCATTGCGGCGGCTCACAAAGTTGATGAGGGGCATAAAGAAGAAGAAAAAGAGGGGGCTCAGAAGGAGGAAGAGAGCGATGACCGAGTGGGGAGCTTCTGGAGGGAGTCCCACAGCCTCGTAGAGGGAGGGGGGAAGGTGGCCCAGGAGGAAGAAGAGGGCGAAGAAGAGGACCCCGAGCATGAAGATATTCTTGTAGATGTCTCCATGTCTGAAGTGGCCCAACTCATGGCCGAGGACTGCAAGGAGCTCCTTCCTCTCCAACTTCTCCAGGAGGGTATCGAAGAGGACCACCCTCTTTGTCCTCCCCAACCCTCCGAAATAGGCGTTCAGACGGGTATCTCTAAGGCTGGAATCGATGACATAGACCCCATTTGATTTGAAACCGCTCCTCTCCAGGAGCTCCCCGATCTCCTCTTCCAACTCCCTATCTTCCAGGGGGGTAAACCTGTTGAAGAGGGGAGCTATGAGGGTGGGATAGACCATATTGATGAGAATGATGAGGAGGAAGAGAAAGAGAAATCCCCAGAACCACCAGTTCTCGATGTGGAGAATGATCCAGCTCACTCCGTAGATAACCAGGGAGCCCAGGGTGAGGAAGAGGAGGGCGATTTTGATCTGGTCCATGAGGAAGAGGGTCGGTGAGGATCTGTTGAAGCCAAACTCCTCATCGAGGACGAATTTTCGATAGATGTCGAAGGGGAGGGTGGCCAGATAGTTGAAGGCGACCAGAAGGTCGATGAAGACCACACTCTTGAGGAGGGGATCTTCGATGTCGATGGCTCCATGGAGCCACCTGAGCCCCCATCCCATCCAGAAGATGAAGAGGAGGTACTCCACCAGGGCCTCAACAATGGCGATGCGCTCCCTCTTGAGGGCGTACCTTCCGGCTTTGAAAAATTTGCTGGGCATCATGAGGACAGGTTTCCCATCCTTCGCCTTGGCCACAAAGCCCGCCTGCATTACCGAGATGTAGAGCTTCATGAGAATATAGACTCCGTAGAGGATGCTCACTATCCCTAGGGTGCTCATACCGGTCCTTTATGATAAAATGGCAGTTACATTATACATCAAAGAGGATAATTTTACTCCTTTTTCCAGAGAAAGGGTAGAGATGGCGCTGGTAGATCTGGAAGGTGTTGAGAAGCGGTACCACGCCCAGAAGATTCTCTGTGGTATAGATCTCCATATTGAGGAGGGGGAACGGATCGCCCTGGTAGGCCGTAATGGGAGTGGGAAGTCAACTCTCATGAGAATTGTGGCCGGAGTAGAAAATCCAGATAGTGGGGAGAGGAGGGTCCGTCAGGGGTTGAGAGTCAAGATGCTCCCCCAGAAACCCTCCTTTTCTCCCAATCTCACTGTGGCGGAGGCCATTGAGGCAGAGCTGAGCCATATTAGGGAGAAGCGGAAGGAGTATGAGGAGATCTCCCTCCAACTCTCCCAAGACCACGGAAATAGTGGCCTCCTCCACCGGCTCGATGAGCTCGCCCACTTCCTGGACTATCACGGCGCCTGGAACCTGGAGGAGCAGGTGGATCGGATCCTCCATGAGTTCCAGTTGGAGGGGTACAGGGATCGGCTTGTTGTGACCTTGAGCGGAGGAGAGCAGAGAAGGGTAGCGCTGGCCGGACTCCTCCTCCATAGACCGGATCTCCTCCTCCTGGATGAGCCCACCAACCACCTCGATCTCCAGATGGTCTCCTTCCTGGAGGAGCTCCTCCTCAAGAGTGCCTCCACCCTCCTCTTTGTCAGCCATGACCGCTCCTTCATCGATAGAATTGCCACCTCCGTTGTCGAGTTGGAGGAGTGTCAGATCCGGAGGTTTCGAGGGGGGTATCGGGACTACCTCCAGCAGAAGGAGGAGCTCCTTCAAAACCTCCAGAAGGAGCATGAGAACCTCCTCCGCCTTCTGAAACAGGAGGAGGAGTGGCTCCGGAGGGGGGTCAGAGCCCGGGTCAAGAGGAATGAGGGGAGGAAGAAGAGGCTCTTGGAGTTGAGGGAGCAGGCGAAGCGGAATCCGGCGGTGATTAGGAAGATGAAGCTCCAGCTGGAGCGGGAGAAGCACCATTTCAACAGGGAGGAGGGGATCAGCAGGAAGAAGGTCCTCTTCGAGATAGAGAATCTGACCAAAAGTTTGGGAGGAAAGCTCCTCATAGAGAATTTTTCGACCCGAATCCTCCAGAGGGATAGGATCGCCATCGTTGGGAGGAACGGGAGCGGGAAGAGCACATTCCTCAAACTCCTCCTGGGGGAGATGGAGCCCGACAGCGGAGTTATCAAGAGGGGGGAGTTCACTATCGGCTATTTCGATCAGCACCGCTCCATCCTCGACGATCGGAAGGACCTCATCGAGACCTTCTGTCCCAATGGAGGAGATCGGATCGAGGTAGAGGGGAGGAGTATCCATGTCTATGGCTATCTGAAAAACTTCCTCTTCCCCAAGGAGGATCTCAACAAGAAGATAGGGGCTCTCAGCGGAGGGGAGAAGAGCAGAGTCGCTCTGGCTCTCCTTCTCACCAAAAAGGTGGACTGTCTCATTCTGGACGAGCCCACCAACGATCTGGACATTCCGACAATCACCATTTTGGAAGAGTACCTCCAGAGATTTCGGGGAGCCCTCATCTTCGTCAGCCACGACCGCTACTTCGTCGATAAGATCGCCAATAAGCTCCTCATCTTTCGGGGAGATGGAAGGATAGAGGAGTCCCACCAGAGCTTCACCGATTACCTCCAGATAGAGGAGGAGCTCCGGGAGCTGGAGAAGATGGAGAGAGAGGTTCGGGAGAAGGGGGAGCGGAAGAGCACCCCTCCCAGAAAGAGGAGGGAGAGGCTCAGCTACAAGGAGGAACGGCGGCTGGAGGAGCTCCCCGGTCTCATAGAGGAGTTGGAGCAGGAGATAGAACGGCTCACCCGCTGTCTCGCCGATCCGGACTGTTACGGGAAGGAGGGAATTCTCCCTCTCTCTTCCGCTCTGGCAGATCGGGAGAAGGAGCGGGATCGGCTTCTGGAGGAGTATATCGAGTTGGAGGAGAAGCGGGAGAGGATAGAGAACGGCTCGTGAACGATTCCCAAATAGAGGATTTTCCTTACCCCCCTCGATTGGATCCAAGGTTACTGGGGATAGTTGGAGGGCCCTCTGATTTGATAGGAGAGTAGAGAGTTCGATAGGGAGTCAGCTCCCTTGGGGAGAGAGGGGGGAGGAGTGGCTACTCTCCAGCGACCACCGCCTCAATCCCCTTTTTGAGACGATCAAATGGGAGAGTGACAGCCGGGCTGTGGCCCTCTCCCTCCCTTGAGAGAGGGGTATGGGCAGATCTACTCATGTTCCGCCTCTATCTTCGTCCTCTCATAGACCCGAACCCTGTAGTTGAGGTCGTTGTTGATTGTGTAGGTGGTCAGGGTGGCGAAGTCAACATTTTTGGAGAGGGTACTCAGATCAAACTTCTCCCCACACCCGACAAGGCGGTCATAATATTCGGCAGGACAGGTTGTACGGATGAGCTCTTTACTGCAGGGGCCCCCTTCACCCCACCTCTCCAGGAGTTCTTCTACCTCCTTCCCTCCGTGGGGGAGGTGGTCGATCTCCACAGGTTTATAATACTCTGTGCAGTTCACAGTAAAATCGCCGACCCTGCTCCTGATCTTGACCACACCCTGGAGGGGGAGTTTCTCTATGGCCCCCTCCACCACCTCTTTCCCGACTCTCCCAAAGGCCTCCTGGGAGATGGTGATGGAGCTCACATTGAGGTCTGTGAGGAGGGTAAAGTCCCTCCCCTCTTTGAGATAGCGGGGGTCGAAGCGGAGGTAGGGGGAGTCTGTGGAGTACCGCTCCAGGAGAATATCGGTACCGCTGTTGTACTGGAGACGGTCGCCCCTGTTGAAGAAATAGACCCTATTTTTGAAGAGGGCAAACTTCACATTGAGGGGGCCCAGGTAGTGGAACTCCCCTCCACTGATCCCTATCAGTTTGTAGATCTCCCCCCTCTCCCTATCTACATAGATCCATGAGAGGGCCGGAGAACTCTCTTTTCCGTAGTTGATATGGATGAAGTAGCCGGCCGGCTCCAACCCTTTGAGATAGCTGAGGTCGAAGGATTCCTCAACCCAGCCAAAGGGGTTCTCTTCGGTGGGTTCCCTTCCAAAGAGGGTGTAGTAACGGGCCGGTTCTCCCTCCTCGGAGAGGATCTCCAATATCCACCGGGGGGGTTCGCTCTTCGTATAGTAGTAGAACCGCCCGTCCACCCTGAATGTGTGGTCCAGGAGATACCGCTCCAGCCCCTTGCTGTAGTCTGGATCGAGAAGTTGAGCTACAAGGTTTACTGCTATGAGCGCAAGAAAGAGGATAGTTTTCATTGTAAAAATCCTACTTACTTTTTATACAATTATACCATAATAGCTCCTACTTCTCGCCGAGAAAATGGAGAATCTCCCCCTCTATCTCCTCTCCATCCACCACTTTTCCGTGGACGATGGGCTTCTCGAAGAGCTCCTCTATGACCCTAGGAATAGGGGCCCCTGTCAGTCGGGAGACCTCTTCCAGAGCCTCCCTGTCGGCTACTCCCTCCCTTCCCGTTAGGGCTTGGAGGACGGTAGGGGCAAATTTGGTCCACTCGGCCGTAGAGTAGGCTACACACTTCCTCTTCCCTCGGCGGGAGCGGTAGAGTTTGATGGTTGTGGCTGTATGGGGATCCATGAGGTAGCGTGATCCGTACTCCCCGATAATCTCCAGAATCTCCCGATCCTCGACGAAATCCCCATCGAAGTCTTCCTGAATAGCCTCTCTCTCCTCCTCTCTCAACTGGTAGAACCCCTCTCTGTCCAGCTGTTCCATGAGTTCCCTGGTCCTCTCCGGCCCAAATTTGTCGAAGAGGACCCGCTCCACATTGGAGGATTTGAGAATATCCATGGCGGGAGAGGGCGTCTTGATCAACTTCCTCCCCCGAAGGTCGTACCGCCCCTCTCTGATGAGCTCTGTCAAGATATTATTGGCGTTGGAGGCGATGACGATTTTGTGGACGGGGAGCCCCATCTTCTTGGCGTAATACCCCCCCAGGGCGTTCCCAAAGTTACCGCTGGGAACGATGAGGTCGATCTCCTCCCCCATCTCTATCTCCCCTCTCCTCACGAGCTCCAGGTAGCTGAAGATGTGGTAAACGGTTTGGAAGATGATCCTCCCGAAGTTGACAGAGTTGGCCGCAGAGAGCTCTATTCCCAGCCTGTCCAGGGTCTGGCGGAAGCTCTCGGAGGAGAGAAGGGATTTCAGGGCGCTCTGGGCATCGTCAAAATCCCCTCTGATCCCCAAGACCTTGAGGTTTCTCCCCTCTTCCGTCACCATCTGGAGCCGCTGGACATCGCTGGTCCCTCCGGCCGGGTAGAGACAGACAACCCCAATTCCCTCCCTCTCCTTGAAGGCCTCCAGGGTGGCCGGCCCCGTATCTCCACTGGTCGCCGCCAGTATGAGGTAGTTCTCCCCCCGCTGTCGGGCCAGGGTGGAGAGAATAAAACCAAAAGGTTGGAGGGCCATATCTTTGAAGGCCCGGGTCGGTCCGTGATAGAGCTCACAGATGGAGAGATCCTCCTCTACCTGGACCAGAGGGGCCGGGTTGTCAGGGTCGTCGAACCTCCTGTAGAGGGCTACCGCCTCTCTGAGGAGCTCCCTCTCTATATCGATCTGGAAGAGCTCCATCAACTTGAGGGTCAGCCCCTCGTAATTCTCCCCAAGGAGCTCCTCCAGAGGGAGGGTGGGGAGACTCTTGGGGGCGTAGAGACCTCCGAAACTGGCGGCTGGATTGAGGATTGCCTGGCTGAAGGTGACCTCCCTCGGCCTCCGACCATCATTTCCCCGTGTCTCGACAAATACCATCTCCAACTCCCACTTTTTTGGCCCGATTGTATCAAAAACTCCTTATCTCCCCCTTAGCCTCACTGGCGGATCTGGCCGTTGCCGTAGATCCGATATTTGTAGGTGGTCAGATCGTTAATCCCCATGGGGCCCCGGGCGTGGAGTTTGTTGGTGCTGATTCCGACTTCGGCACCAAATCCAAATATACCTCCGTCGGTGAAGCGGGTGGAGGCGTTGAGATAGACACAGGCCGCATCCACTCCGTTGAGGAACTTCTCGGCAGTGGTGTAGTTCTCCGTCACAATGGCTTCACTGTGGCCGCTCCCATACCTCCGTATATGGTCGATGGCTCCCTCGACCCCATCGACGACCTTGATGGAGAGAATGTTATCCAGATACTCGGTCTGGAAGTCCTCCTCTTCGGCGGGGGCCACATCGACAACCTCCCGGGTCAGGGAGCACCCTTTAAGGAGGGTTTCGTAGGGTTTGAAGGCGTTGTAGAGGGGGAGGAGGATCTCATCTTTGATGGCGTAGTCGACGAGGAGGGTCTCCATAGCATTGCAGACCCCCGGACGCTGGACCTTGGCATTGAGAGCTATTTTGACAGCCTTCTCGAAGTCGGCATCTCTGTCGATATAGGTGTGGCAGAGCCCCTTGTCATGTTTGACCACAGGGACGGTAGCATTCTGGCTCACATATTTGATGAGGGCCTCCCCTCCCCTCGGAATGATGAGGTCGATATAGCGGTCCATCTTGATGAGCCGTTCCACCCCCTCCCTGCTGTAATCTGGGAGGAGGGCTATCACCTCCCGGGGGAGTCCGTGGCGCTCCAGGACCCACTGGAGGAGGGAGGCGATCGCCTCGTTGGAGTGTTTCGCCTCCTTCCCCCCCTTGAGAATGGCCACATTGGAGGATTTGAAGCAGAGGGCGGCGGCGTCGCTGGTCACATTGGGGCGGGATTCGTAGATGATCCCGATGACCCCTATCGGAATGGAGACCTTCTCGATCCGGAGACCGTTCTCTATCTCCCAGCCGTCGAGGACCCTCCCCACAGGCTCCTTGAGGGCCGCTATCTCCCTGACCGCCTGGGCCATGGCCTCCACCCGCTGGCGGTCGAGGTAGAGCCGATCCTTGAGGGCGGAGGAGAGGTTGGCCTCTTCGGCATACTCCATATCCTTCCTATTGGCCTCCACAATGGTCCCCCACTCACTCTGGATCAGCTGGGCCATCTCCCTCAGAATCTGGCTCTTCTCTCCACTCTTCAACCCCAACAACTCTCCCGATGCCTCTCGGGCTCTCCTGAAGAACTCCTCCATTTCTTCCCCTTTTTTTCCCCCGATTCTACCACATCTAGAGGAGCTCCTGGAGCTCCCTCTCATACTCCCCATACTCTTTGAGCCGCTCTCCGTCGATGTTTCCCTTGAGGGTGACAATCTCCCGGGCGAGGAAGAGGGCCTCCTCCCGAGGGTTGGAGTACTCTTTGAAGCCGGCCAGGAGGTCGATCATCTCCCTATCGAAGTTCCAGTATTCAAAGATTTTCAGGGAGACCTGGATGGTATCGAACCCCAGGAGTTCCCGCTCCATCTCATCGACTAGGTTGAGCCTGTGGTCCCCCTCCTCCAGCTCCAGCCCCCGCTCCCTCCCATAGTTGGAGATGAGGACCTTGGAGATGTCGCTGAGAAAGGCGGTGCTGGAGAGGACAAATCGGTCCCTCTTGGTCCGCCCTACCTTCTTGACCACCTCCACCTTTCGGCGGGACATGGCGATGAAATCCATCGGTCCGATATGGTAGAAGGAGAGGTCCAACTTGATGAGGTTGTTGACAAAACTCTCCAGGGCAAACTCTATAATCTGCTCCAGACCGAAATAGGCGATGGCCTGTCTGATCTCTATGAACTCCCTCGGAATTCCGTAGTAGGGGGAGTTGGCGATCTTCAAGATATTGGCCACCAGATTGGGGTCCTTTCTGAGGACCTGCTCGATGTCACTGGTATTGTAGTCGTCGTAGTAGTAGAGGTTCTGGAGTTCATGGACTACAGACGGGACAGGGGGTAATCCCTCGATGCTCTCTATCAACTGCTCTATCATCACTCCTTCCTTTTCAGTAGATCGACAATACTCTGACGGGGGTCCTTCCCGTGGAGGATGGCATAGACCTCATCGGCGATGGGGGTATAGATCCCCTCCCTCTGGGCCAACTCGTAGATGGCTTGGGCGGTGTAAACCCCTTCGGCCACCTCTCCCAGCTCCTGGAGAATCCGATCCAGGGTTTTTCCCTGGGCCAGCCCCCACCCTACCCTGTAGTTTCTGGAGAGCCTACTGCTGGCTGTCAGGAAGAGATCTCCCGCTCCACTCAGCCCCAGGAAGGTTTCAGGTCTCCCCCCAAAGTGGAGGCCGAACCGTTCCATCTCCACCAGTCCCCGGGCCAGGAGGGCGGCCCGGGCGTTGTTCCCCAACCCCATACCGTCCGATATTCCCCCGGCGATGGCGATCACATTCTTATAGGCTCCTGCCACCTCGGCCCCCACCACATCGCTATCTACATAGGCCTTGATAAACTCTGGAAAGGCTCCGGCGTACCTCTGGGCTAGCTCCCTGTTGGTGGAGCTCACTACGACAGCTGTCGGCAGGTCTTGGAGGACCTCCTTGGCAAAGGAGGGCCCCGAGAGGAAGGCTAGCTGGCTAGGGGGGAGGAAATTCCTGTAGATCTGGTGGAGGAAGCTGTTGGTCACCCTATCGATCCCCTTGGAGGCCACTAGGACCCTATGGTGGGGGGAGAGGGGGTGTTCCTCCAGCCACTCCCGGACAGATTGGGCCGAGATCACCATGACCAGGTGGTCCCGTTCCATCACCTCTTCCAGGGGTGAGAGGCCCGGTGCAGTCCGGGAGCGGGCCGACGCTATGAGCACATCGTTCCCTTTGGAGAGGGCGTGGTAGAGGGCTCTCCCCCACTGCCCCGCTCCGATAATACCTATCTTCATGGGTTACCTTTCAAGAGCTCTTCAAATCGGAGGAGATCGCTCTTGCGGCCCAGGACCACAAGTATATCTCCGGCGTCGATTTTATGGTTGATCCCTCTGGTCACGAAGACAAATTTATTGCCCAGCTCCTTATCGACAAGGCCGAGGAGGATAATATTGAACTCCTGCTTGAAGTCGATCTGGTTCAGATTGATCCCATCCAGGAGGGAGCCGACGGGAACTACAATCTCCTTGAACTGGATGGAGGGGTCCTTGAAGAGGATATGGTCCATGGCCTCGGCCACTGCCGGCTTCTCCAGAATGAAGTAGAGACGGTTGGCGGCGGCATACATTGTATCGATAACCTTATCCGCCCCTGCCAGTTTGAGTTTCCGCTCACTCTCCCGACTCTCACAGAGGGCGATGACCTCTAGATGTCTGAAGAGGGCTTTGATGGTGATGGTGAGATAGACATTCCGCTCCTCCTCCTCAAAGGCACAGAAGACCTTCTTCACATTCTGGTCGATGATGAGGTCTGTGATCTCCTCATCGTTATGGATGTCGACGACGAAGACCTGATCGATCTTGTCGGCTATCGCCTTCTTGAGACTCTCCTTCGATGTATCCGCCACAATGAGATCGTAGCCGCTGGTCAGGAGATTGAGGCCGATCTGCTCCCCATACCGTCCAAATCCGAATAGGAGTATTCTACCTTCTCTTCTTCCCATAGGCGAGACTACTTTCGATGACACTGGATTTGAAATTGGTGATACTGATGCTGTAACCGACAACTACCAGAATGTCGTCTACCTCCAGGAGGAAGCTATCCTCTGGATTGAAGTAGAATTTCCGCTCCCCCTTCTTCCCCCCCTCCATACGGACGACTCCCAGGAGGACAATTTTATAGGCCTTGAAGTCGATCTCCCCCACCCGCTTCCCGACGAGAAAGCTATCTTTGACCACCTCTATCTGGTCGCAGAGGGCGTTCCGCTTGGCGTTGAGAATGTCGTTGATCGCCTCTATGGCGATGGGTTGCTCGATGATTTTGGAGGCGAAGAGTCCGGCCGTCAGATAGGGGGAGATGAGGTAGTCGGCCCCCGCCAGCTTCAGCTTCTTATGGGAGTTATGGTCGATGGTGCGGGAGATGAGGAAGACCTCCTTGGAGAAACTCCGTATGTTGAGGCAGATGTAGATATTGTGCATATCGCTATCTGTCAAGGCCAGGACGGCGTCAACCTTGCTGAAGTTGATGGAGAGAAAGGTCTCCTTCTTGCTGGCGTCTGCATGGATGGCCCTGTACCCCTTGGAGATGAGTTGCTCCACAATCTGCTTATCCATGTCGATGATGAGGAACTCCTTTTTCTCCTTGACCAGGCGGGAGACCAGAATTTCGGCTATGTTGGTGTAGCCGCAGATAATGTAGAGGTGGGAACTCCGTTTCACGCTGTGGAGGATCCTCTCGTCCCGCATCTCTTCGAGGCGTTCGTTGAAGGCCGAAACTATGATGGAGGTGGCGAAGGAGATCAATCCGACCCCTGAGAGTATGATAATCATTGTTATTATCCTCCCCTCGTGGGTCTGGGGTGTGATGTCTCCATATCCAACTGTAGAGATTGTGACGAGGGACCAGTAGAAGGCGTCAAAGAGGTGGTTGATATTGGGGTTGGACTGCTCCTCGAAGACATAGAGGCTGATCCCAGAGACCAGGATGGTAAAGGCGACCAGGATCAAGAGGGTGAAGAGCTCACTCTTCTTGGAGGTGAGGACCTGGAAGAAGTGGGTGATATTCTGGGAGTAGCGGAGGAGCTTGAAGACCCTGAAGAGGACGAAGACCCGAAGGATACGGAGCTCCCTGTAGCTTGGGAGGACGGCTAGGAGATCTATGATGGCCAGGGGGGAGGAGATGTACTCCCACTTCCTCCTGAGTATCTCCTTGAGGACCCCCTTGAGATCGAACTCCTTCTCCAGAAAGAGGGAGTTCTCAAACTCCTCTATGATCACCTTGTGGATGTCGTCGTGGACCCACATCCGGAGGAGGTATTCGACAATGAAGACCCCCGTCACAAAATAGACATCGTAGTAGTAGAGCCATTTGGCTATGGGGCTGGTCACCTCCTCGATGATGATAATGACGCTGGTGATGATGAGAAAGATCATGAAGAGGTCGAAGTACCGTTTATAGGGGTACTCATCGTTTTCCAAGAGGTTCCGGAAGAACCTCTTGACCCGTTTGTAACGGGAGGAGCCCTCCAGGAGGAAGGCTATATCTATGAGGAGCTTCTCAAATTTCAAGAGAGCTTTTTCCTGAGAATTTCGTTGACCAGCCGGGGATCGGCCTTCCCTTTACTCGCCTTCATAACCTGGCCGACGAAGAAGCCGAAGAGCTTCTCCTTGCCGGCCCTGTACTCTTCCACCTTATCCCTGTTGGCTTCCAGAATCTCCTCTACCAACTTCTCAATGGCCCCGCTGTCGCTGATCTGCTTGAGCCCCAACTCCTCAATGACCCGATCCACATCGACATTGTGATCCATGAGATAGTCGAGGACCTCCTTGGCCGCCTTGTTGCTGATGGTCTTATCCTCGATACGGGCAACCAACTTGGCCAGTCTCCTACTATCGACGGGGCTCTCTTCGATGGAGAGGTTCCTCTTGTTGAGCCGGGCCGCCAACTCCACTGTGAGCCAGGTCACTCCGTTTTGGGGAGTGATTCCCTCTGCCATCATCTCCTCGAAGAAGGTGGCCGTCTCCTTGGTGGAGACGATGAGGGAGGCGTCGTAGGGGCGAATTCCGTACTCCTCCACAAACCGCTCCCTCTTCTGGTCCGGAAGCTCCGGTATCTCCTCTGTCTCCTTCATGAGGCTCTCCGGAATGGTGAGGGGGGGGAGATCCGGATCCGGGAAATAGCGGTAGTCGGCACTCTCCTCTTTCCCCCGCATACTCTTGGTTATCCCCTTCTGGGTGTCGAAGAGACGGGTCTCCTGGACCACCTCATCGTCATAGACCCCCTCTTCCCACGCCTCTATCTGCCGCTCCACTTCGTAGTCGATGGCCCGTTGGATAAATCTGAAGGAGTTGAGGTTCTTGATCTCCACACGGGTATAGAGTTTCCCATCTCCTTTGGGTCTGATGGAGACATTGGCGTCGCACCGGAAGGAGCCCTCTTCCATGTTGGCGTCGCTGATGTCCAGATAGCGGACAATGGCGTGGAGCTTCTTCAGGTACTGGACAGCCTCTTCACTACTCCTCATATCGGGTTCGCTCACAATCTCCAGGAGGGGTGTCCCAGCTCTGTTGAGGTCAACCTTGGAGATCTCCCCCTCATGGATATTCTTCCCTGCATCCTCCTCCAGATGGGCCCGGGTGATCCCTATCCTCTTCTTGGAGCCGTCCTCCTTCTCGATGGAGAGGAACCCCTCTTCCACAATGGGGATCTCAAACTGGCTGATCTGGTACCCCTTGGGGAGATCGGGATAGAAGTAGTTCTTCCTGTTGAAGAGGCTCCTCCTGTTGATCTTCCCTTCGATGGCCCGTCCAAAGAGGATCGCCTTCTTCACAGCCTCCCTGTTGATGACGGGTAGGGCCCCCGGAAGTCCGAGACAGACGGGACAGGTATTGGTATTCTGCCTCTCTGCAAAACTGGTAGGGCAGGAGCAGAACATTTTGCTCCTGGTATTCAGTTGGACATGGACCTCTAGACCGATGACAACCTCAAACTCCATAGATCTCCCTTCTCTTTTTTACCTTATTCTACTTTAAACTCATTGAAAAGGGGATTAAGAAAGGTTATGATCCATAATCGGAAAATGGAGTATAATAATTAGAGAGGATCGCTCCCTTTGACACCCTCCAGCAGATGGGGGAGGGGAGAACCTGTCGATCTTCCAGCTAAAAGAGAGATCCCCTCCCCTGTTACTACCGAAATTGTGATCCCATCGGAGCGATAATAGAGCTATCCCGATAACCCAAAGGAGAGAGTATGAGAAAACCCCTTCTTGGCCTCTTCCTCCCCTCCCTCCTCCTCTGCGGAGGGATCGGAGAGAGTCTCGACTACTACAAGAGATTGGTCCAATCCATCGACCTCAGAGAGTTCACTATCAATGGACTCTTCTACCGCTACGACTTTGAGGGAGATGGGCGGTTTGACTTCAACGACTGGCTCTACCAGGATAGGAGGAGTGGCAAGACCTTTAGGCTCCTGGCCACCTCCCCGACACCAGAGAACACCTTCGGCTTCGCACCGGTCCCCATGCCTGAAGATCTCCAGAGGACGGAACCTCTGGGCTACTTTATCTACCTGGGGAATCTTCCCTCCGAAACCGATATTCGCTACGCCTGGATCTACTGCGCCCGAGAGGGAGGGTGTTTCAAGCTCATGGGATCCCGAAATGGGGAGTTTGTCTATCTAGACCGTGACGGAGATGGGAGTTTCGACCCTCTGGCTGTCGCCGCCGAGAGGAGGGGGGACAGAATCACCTTCAGGGACCTCTCGGTCCACGGTGTCGGAGTCGGCTGGTTCCATAGCTGTATGATCCAGGGGAGAGGGGTCCGGTGCTGGGGGGACAACAGCTTCGGGGCCCTGGGAAATGGGGGTACCACCCCTTCACTGACTCCGACACCTGTCCTCAATCTGGAGAGCTACGGGAGGGCGACCCTTGTCGATGGGGGGCGGGACTACACCTGTGCCCTTGTAGATGGTCGGGTCCTCTGCTGGGGACGGAACGATTACGGGAAACTGGGAAATGGGAAGGTCGATAAGAGCAAGTACCCCCTCTCCCTCCTCTCTCCCTCCCTCATCCCCTTTCCAGACCAGAAGATCTCCCCCCTCCCCGAGATGGTTGTGAAGTCTGACGGCTCCCCCCTGACCGGAGTGGTCCACCTCTCTACAGGGAGCTGGCACGCCTGCGGAGTGACAGGGGAGGGGCTCATCTACTGCTGGGGACAGAATTTTGACGGGGCCCTCGGTATTGGAAGGGATCCCAAAGAGCTCAGCTCCTCTCCTCCCCCCTCCCTCATGGGGGGGAGGCTTGACCCTGTGACCCTCCAGCCCCTCCTCTCCCCCTACGCCCTTCCTGTCCACAGGAGTGAGAGCGACGGGACCCCCCTCAGGGAGGGTCTCATGGTGGCTGGAGGGAGTAGCGACCACACCTGTGCCCTCCTGACCAATGGAAGGGTACGGTGCTGGGCCTGGAATGGAGAGGCGGGAGAGCTTGGAATAGGGGATACCTCCCTGGAGTATGCGACGGCCCCTGCAGGATATGTCCAGAGTGAGAATGGAGTCCTGGAGGGGGTTGTCAAGATTGTGGCGGGGGCAGACCACACCTGCGCCTTGAGGAGGGACGGAAGGGTCCTCTGCTGGGGAGAGAACAGTTTTGGGGAGCTGGGAGATGGGACCACAGAGGATCGGAGCTTCGCCCGACAGGTCCTCAAGGAGGATGGAACCCCCCTCACAGGGGTGGTGGATCTCTTCTCCAACAGGGCCCAGGCCACCTGTGCCATCGATGGCGACTACCGCCTCTACTGCTGGGGGAGAAACAGCTTTGGAGAGCTCGGAATTGGGAGGGAGGTCGATTTTGTCCCCTACGCCACACCTGTCGCCCTGGAGGAGAGGGTCAAATATGGGGCTATAGGGGGGAGTGGAGAGAACCCTTTCGATGCGGAAGATGGGGATTTCAGGAGGTTTGAAGAGCACGGCTGTGCCGTCACACTCCTCGATGAGGTCTACTGCTGGGGAGCCAATAGCTACGGAGAGGTGGGTGATGGGACCCGGGAGAGGAGACTCCTCCCTGTCAAAATCTACTCCCCTCCCATAAAGTAGCGGATCGAAGCGAACCCTCGGGCTCCCACCCTCCTCACCCCTCCGATCTCCCTCCTGGAGATGATCCCCCCCAGGGCGATAATGTTCTTGTAGCGGCGGGTCACCCTCCGGAGCTCCCGGAGCCCCAGGGGAGCTCCCTTCTTGGGTGAAGGGAAGATGGGGCTGTAGGTGATCAGATGGATTCGGGCCCCTCTGGCCCGGCGGAGATCCTCCCTGGTGTGGGCGCTGTAGATGGTGAAGAGGCCGCTCCTCCTGGCCCTCTTGGCCAGCTCCAGCTGGTCTCCCTTAAAGTGGACACTCCCTATCCCAAAACGGCGGGCCAGACTCCACGATCCCGAGAGGGAGAGGAGCCCCTCAATGGGGAGGGAGGGGAACCTTTTAATGAGGGGACGGGGGAGGGAGCTGTCTCGGAGGGTCGTTATATCTGCTCCCCGAGCCCGCCTCAGGAGGAGGGCAAAACGGGTAGGCCTTCGGCTGTAGAGGGAGGGGTCGGTGATCCTGTAGCTGAGAAATCTCTCTCTCTCAAGCATCGAGTTTTCGGGCTATCCGTTCCAGGAGCTGGGTCTGTCGCCTCAACTCCCGAAACTTCTCTATCTGGAGGTGGGCCATCTCGACGAGAATGAGGAGGAAGAGCCAGAAGATGGCGAGAATGAGGGTATAGATAATGGCTTCAGCGACGCTGTATTGGAGGAGGGTTGTGAAGGTGAAGAAGAGGGAGAGAATGGAGAGCGTCCAGAGGACGCCGGAGAGGAAGCTGATAACCCTCTTCAGAAACCGTATCTCCATATCACAGCGACTCTTCGTGGAGGAGTACAGCCCCAGCCAGATAGACATAGGTGAGGATCATGAAGATAAAGGTCTGGAGGAAGGCGCTGAAGAGGAGGAGGGCAAACCCTGGGAGGGGGATGATCCAGGGGGCCAGCATGAGGAGAACCCAGAGAAAGAGGTCGTCCCCTTTGATGTTTCCGAAGAGTCGGAAGGAGAGGGAGATAATTCGGGAGATGTGGGAGACGATCTCAATGGGGAACATGAGGGGGGCCAAGGCCTTAACAGGACCGGCAAAGTGGGCGAAATAGTGGACCACCCCATTTTTTCTGATCCCCTCAAAGTTGTAGTAGATGAAGACGATGAGGGCGAGGGCGAGGGTGAAGTTGATATTTCCCGAAGGGGATTCGAAGCCCGGAATGATCCCCATGATGTTGGCGACGAAGATGAAGAGTCCCAGAGTAGCCACTAGAGGGAGATACTTTCTGGCGTAGCTCTCCCCGATAACATCTCTCCCCATGGCGATAACCCCTTCCAGATAGGACTCCATAATGTTCTGGAGCCCTTGGGGGACAACTCGGAGCTCCTTGGTTGCCAGTTTGGCCAGGGCCAGGACAATAATGGCCGCAAGGAGCATATGGGCGACGAAGATAAAGGTGTGGTTGTGGCTGATGGTCCCTAAAAAGGTGAAAATCCCTTCCATAGAGTCTCCTGGTTGAAATTTTGGCCTATTATACTCTCTTTTTGATTAAGCTAGACTAAATTGAGTTGCCCCAGGCGGTAGAGGACAAAGTCATATTTCAAAGGGTCCTGGGGATCTAGTTCCCTGAGGAACTCTGTCAGCTCCCTGGCCGTCTTGAGATTACAGCTCCTCCTCTTCAGAAGCCCCAGCTTTCGGGCTACTGTGAAGAGATGGGTATCCAGAGGAACAATGAGGTGGGAGGGATTGACCTTCCTCCAGAGCCCCAGATCGGGCTCCTCCCTCCGAACGAGCCAGCGGAGGGCCATATTCCACCGCTTGTAAGGAGAGGAACTCCCCACCCGTCCCAGGAGGAAGGTGTAGCCTGGAGAGCGGTAGGGGTTGAGGGAGTAGAGGTACTCTATGAGAGAGTGAATCCCCTCTATAGGGTCCCCCTTCACCCTGTAACCGGAGAGGAACCGCTCCTCAAGTCCCTCCGCCCGCCTCATGGTGATGAAGAGCTCCACCACATCTCTCCTTCTCTGGAAGCGGTAGGAGGAGTCGATAGCTCTGGCGATCTCCCCCTCCTCCCTCTCCAGCAGGGAGAAGTCCAGCCCCTCCAAGAATTTGACGATCTGCCGGGCGTTGCCGTAGGAGAAGAGGGCGGAGATGATGGCAACTTTGGGATCCCTGTACCTCCTGACGATCCAGAGGGGATCGGGATGCTCCTCCAGGGAGCGCTCCTCCAAGGCCCTATCTAGGAAGTTTTTCACTCTAGAGGGTGAAATTCTCTCCAAGGTAGTGTTTCCTTACATCGGGATTTTCAGCTACCTCCTGGGCACTCCCGCTGGCTAGAATCTGGCCATCCTTCATGACATAGGCCCAGTCACAGACGGAGAGGGTCTCCCGGACATTGTGGTCGGTAATGAGGACCCCGAGTCCGTGGATCTTGAGATCCTCTATGACCCGCTGAATATCATCGACGGCGATGGGATCGACACCGGCGAAGGGTTCGTCCAGGAGGAGAAATTTGGGCTGGATCACCAGGGCTCGGGCGATCTCACACCGTCTCCGCTCCCCTCCGCTCAAAGCCCTTCCGAGGCGGTGGCGGATCGGTTCGATACCGAAGAGCTCCAGGAGGTCTTCGACCACCTGATACCGCTCTTCCTCCCGCTCTATGCTGGCCTCCGCCGCTATGTAGAGGTTCTCCTCGACGGTGAGATCCTTGAAGATACTGGACTCCTGGGGGAGGTACCCTATCCCCAGTTTGGCCTTTTTGTGGAGGGGCTCCTTTGTAATATCCTGGCCATTCATCTCCACCTTCCCCGATGTCGGCTCTATGAGTCCGCAGATCATGTAGAATGTCGTTGTCTTCCCTGCCCCGTTGGGACCGAGGAGCCCCACAACCTCTCCGCTGTGGACCTCCAGGGAGACCCCTTTGACAATCATCTTCTCTCTGATCTGCTTTTTCAGATCCTCTGCTACTAATCTATGCATCTGTAAACCCTTCCCTGCTCTCTCATCTCAATTTCGACGATGAGGTACTCCATTCCGACCCCTTGGAGAAACTCCTCAAGATCGCTGTCTCCCCACTCGATAAAGTGGTATCCCTCCTTCTGGAGCTCCTCGAAGAGCCCCAGCTCTAAGAATTTCTCCATTCCGCCGCTGTAGAGGTCGTAGTGGTAGATCTCCCCGCCGTAGATCTGTTGTATTGAAAATGTGGGAGAGGTGACCCCTTCCTGGCCTCGATGGGCGGCGAAGGCTTTGACGAGGGTTGTCTTCCCACTCCCTAGATCTCCCCGGAGGAGAATGATCCCCTTTCCACTCTCCTCGATACACTCTACCACCTTCTCCAGCTCCCCTTCGGTGGCTATGATCTCCCTCCTCACCCCTTACCTCCAGACTCTGGATGGGGAGGGGTGGCCGAGATGCTCCGGCTCACTTCGATAATCTCTTCCAGCTTCTCCCGAGCCCTCCCATCGTCGATGGCCTCCATGGCCATCTCGATCCCCTCCTGGATGCTCCCTGCCTTTCCATCGACCATGAGGGCGGCACCGGCGTTGAGGAGGACCATATTCCTCTTGGCCCCCCCGACTCTTCCCTCCAGTATTCCCCGGGTGATCTCCCCATTTTCCCGGGGATCTCCTCCGAGAATCTCCTCTCGGGGAGCCCTGGGGAGGCCAAAATCCTCCGGAGCGATCTCGTACTCCTCAATCTTCTCCCCCCGCACCTCGGCGCAGTAGGTCCTGTCGGAGATGGAGATCTCATCTAGGCCGTCGGCACTGCTGACAACCAGGGCCCTCTCGGTTCCCAACTCCACAAGGGCTTGGGCCATCTTAGGGACAAACTCCCTGCTGAAGACCCCCAGGAGGAACTTCTCACTCCCTCCAGGATTGGTCAAGGGGCCGATGAGGTTGAAAATGGTCCTGTGGGGGATACTCTTCCTGATGGGCATGATCTCCTTCATAATGGGGTGGTGGTTCTTGGCGAAGATAAATGTGAATCCCGTCCTCTCCAAGAGCTCCACCTCCTGCTGGGGGGTGAGGTCGAGATTGATGCCAAGGGCCTCCAACATATCGGCACTCCCACTTTTGGAGGTGACCGATCTGTTCCCATGTTTGGCCACATAGGAACCCAGGGCGGGGAGGAGGAGGGCGACTGTGGTGGAGACATTGAAGCTTCCACTCCTATCTCCCCCTGTTCCGACAATATCGATCAATCTCCTCCGGAGCTCCTCTGGAATGGGGAGCTTAATGGAGCGCTCCCTCATGAGACGGGCGGCTTCGGCTATCTCCTGACTGCTCTCTCCCCTCTCATAGAGTTGGATGAGGAGGGCCCTGGCCTCCTCGGGGGTGTAGCCACCGTTGAAGAGTCTCTCAAACATCTCTCCTCCTTTGCTGTAGATGGGAGGGGATCTCCCTCCACCGTCCCCGGAACGGGGACTCTGAAATTGGGAAAGGGGTGGCCATCAGAGCTCCTTCACATACCGATCTCTCTCGGCCTTGGGGATACTCTTCGTCGTCGGAATCTGGAGGACCTGGTAGTTCCGCTCCCCCTTGAGATATTTAATTGTGATCCGATCCCCGACCTTGACTGTCTTGCTCCCCTTGGCCTTGACTCCATTGAGATAGACCACCCCCTCCTTTACCATATCCTGGGCGATGGCCCGCCTCTTCACAATGTTGACGACGGCGAGAAATTTATCTATGCGCATTCTCAAACTCCAATAGCTTTCTCTTCACCTCTACTCCGTAGCCGTACCCTCCTACCCCCCTCTTCCCCACAACCCTATGGCACGGAACAATAATCATGTAGGGGTTCCGACTGAGGGCCTGGCCCACGGCCTGATACCCTCTGGGACGCCCTACGGCCCGGGCTATGTCGGAATAGGTGGCCCTCTGGCCGAAGGGGATCTCCATGACCGCTTCGCTCACCGAAGCCAGAAAGGGGGTTGGGAAGCGGAGGGGGGGGACCCACTCCGGAGCCTTTCCTGCAAAGTAGCTCCGGAGCCAGTGGCGGGTCACCATTGTAATGGGATTGGGCTCCATCTCTCCCATTGTGGGGGCCAGAGAGACCCCCAATAGATGGTCGTCATCGGCTTCGATCCTGATGGGGCCGAGGAAACTCTCCATGTAATCTATATAGACCATCTCTCCTAGAGAATCCCCCACTTCTTGATGAAATCCTCTCCCACATCGATAATCCCCTGCTCCCTCAACTTCTCGATAACCTCCCTGTCACAGACCACATCGGGGGGCCACTGGCGGGGGAAGTTATCGATCTCAGGGTCCTTGTTGGTTCCGTCCACCATGATGAAGGGGTGGAGTCTGAGATCCCGCTTACCATCGATATTGTTTGTCACCCGCCAGACCACCATATAGGGGTTCTCCAGATCGTCAAATTCATTGACCACAACCAGAATGGCCAGATGGGGTTCCAAGGGAGAGAGGCGGTCAAAGAGCTCCTGGACCGACCGCTCCTTCCGATAGGCGACGACGGCTACAGGGGAGGAGCTCTCTGTAAAGTACTGTTTCACTCCGACAATATTGGTATCTCTCTCCTGGAGCTTCCGGAGGAGCTTCCCATCGTCCAGGATCTCTACTCTCCTCTCCACAGGCTCTCCTGTCACATCGATACCGATCTTCCCCCCTTCAAACTGCTGGGGACTGGAGTGGTCCAGGTGGTCGAGGACCCCTTCACTCACCATGATCCGTTCTGGAGAGATCCGATCCAGAATGTGGCGGGTCACCGCCTCGTAATCCACGAGGGGAGGGGCTTCGGCTGAGAGGAAGATGGCATGTTTGACAAAGCTCATCTGTCCCACCCCCCAGAAGGCGTGCATAAACTGTTTAGCGTGGGCCGGGTAGCGGACCTCCATTTTGGCCAGGATCAGGTTGTGGAAGACCCCATTTTCCGGCATGTGGTAGTCGATGAGGTCGCTGGCGGTGGTTCGGAGAAGGGGGAGGAAGATCCGCTCCGTCCCCCATCCCAG
>JAADDW010000006.1 GCA_013153715.1 Campylobacterota bacterium
TTGGAACAAGATGGAGATAGAGATGTGGCCCAAGCCGCATCGGTCAAGAGAAAGGAGAGAGATGGAGAGTAGAGCCCTTCTGGAACGGGAGATTTTGGCCCTCCACTTCAGCGGGAGTTACATTACCAACAGGGAACTCCAGAGAGTGGGGGAGAAGATAGGCCTGCAGGTGGACCTGACCGATAGGGAGCGGCTCCTCAAGAACTTGATGGCAAAGGCCCGGGAGTCCCGGAAGGAGTCCCAGCTCTTTCTGGAGCTGGCCCGTCTCTTCGAGGAGCGGGTCGCCTCCTACCGGGCCCTGAAGGAGCGGTACCCCGAAGCTGGAGATATTGTGGAGGAGTATATTGAGAAGAGCCGAAGGAGTGGGGCACGGCTCCGGAGAGAGGCCCAGGTGAGCGCCTATGAGTAGAGAGATCTGGAGAGTTCTGGAACAGGTTCCCTATCCGAAGATAGGGAAGAGTATTACGGAGTTGGGAATTGTAGAGGGGATCCAACAGGAGGGGAAGAGGGTGACCATTACCCTCAATATGGCCAACAGGGAGCTCTTTCCCATTGTGGAGGCGACAATAGTGGACCTCCTCAAAGGGTACGATGTGGAGGTGAAGCTCAAGGAGAGGCGAAAAAAGAGTATCCACTACGGCTCCACAGCCAACCCCAATAACAGGGCTCCCTATGCCAAGAACATTATTGCCGTCACCAGCGGGAAAGGGGGGGTCGGGAAGAGTACGGTGAGCACCAATCTTGCCATAGCTCTAGCCCAGAAAGGGTACAGGGTGGGGCTCCTCGACGCCGACCTCTACGGCCCCGACCTCCCTAGAATGGTGGGGGTAGCCCATGAACAACTGCGGTGGGGGGAGGGGGACAAGATCATTCCCAGCGAAAACTTCGGGATCAAGATTATGAGTGTCGGCCTCACAACTCCGACCCCCGATACCCCCCTGGTCTGGAGGAGCAGTGTGGCGGTGAGCGCCCTCATCCAGTTTCTGGAGGATGTGGAGTGGGGGGAGCTGGACTTCCTCGTTATCGATATGCCCCCCGGAACAGGGGATATTCAGCTCACAGTGGCCCAGGAACTCCCTATTACGGCGGGAGTTCTCGTGACAACTCCCCAGATGGTGGCTGTCGATGATGTGAGTAGGGCCATTGTGATGTTCAAGGAGATAGGGGTCCCCATTGGAGGGCTCATCGAGAATATGAGCTACTTCATCGCCCCCGATACGGGGAGACGGTACAACATCTTCGGAGAGGGAGGGGGGAGGGCCCTGGCGGAGCGGTACTCCATCCCCTTCCTCGGAGAGATCCCCTTGGATATGGAGATACGGAGCCTCAGCGACCAGGGGAGACCCCCTGTCGCCCTGGGAGATGGGAGGCAGAAGGGGTACTACAGGGCCATTGTGGATCGGCTCCTCCAGACGGTCCCCTTCACCCTCGATCCCCCCTCTTGACCATGCGGGCCAGGAGGGCCTGGAGTTTGAGCCAGAGTCTGTGTTCCATAATGGGGAAACCTGCATAGGTCTTCCCCCCTTCCAGACTCTTTGTCACCCCTCCCCGGGCCGCTATTGTGGCGAAATCCCCTATCTTCAGGTGGCCCGCCGTGGCGCTCTGCCCCCCCATGACCACATTGCGCCCCAATGTTGTGGAGCCAGAGATACCGACGAGGGAGGCCATGAGAACATTCTCGCCGATCTCGCAGTTGTGGCCGATCTGGATCAGATTGTCCAACTTTGTCCCCCTCTTGATCAGCGTCGTACCGAAGACCGCCCGATCGATGGTGCAGTTGGCCCCGATCTCCACATCGTCTTCGACGACCACATTGCCGTTCTGGTAGATCTTGACATGGCGCCCATCTCTGGTGTGGGCAAATCCGTAGCCGTCACTGCCAATAACTGTCCCGGCGTGGATGATACACCTCTTCCCGATCTGGCAGTTGTGGTAGATGGTTACATTGGGATAGATGGTGGTCCCCTCTCCGATGGTGACCCTGTCCCCGACAAAGGTACCGGGCATGAGGGTCACTCCGTCGCCGATCTGGGCCCCGTGGCCGATATAGACATTGGGGCCGATGACCACATCTCTCCCGATGGTGGGGGGATCTCCCTCTTCGGTGAAGGGAGGGGTGGCGAAGAGTTCGGTGATGTAGGCCAAGGTGAGGTAGGGTTCCTCGCTGATGAGGGCACTGCTCCCCTTGGGGAGGTGGGGGAGGAACTCCTCCCTCATAATGACCCCCCCTGCCCGGGTCTCCTTGAGGGCCGAGAGGTACTTCCTGCTCTCCAGAAAGCTGAGGTGGCACTCAGAGGCCCTGGGAAGGGCCTCCAATCCGCAGATGGGCCGATCCTCTCCCACCAGTCGGAGACCGAACCGTTCCGCTATCTCACCAAGTCTCATCTCTCAATGGCCACCACCCCGCTCCGGACAATCTCCTTGGGGTTGAACCGCTTGAGAGCCTCAATGAAGTTCCGGATCCTCTTGGGCTCGTCGGCGGCCATGATGATGGCCGTATCCTTTCCAATATTGACAATGTTGCCGTTGTAGGCCCGACAGAGGGCCTCCACATCTGCCAGCCTCTCCTCCAGGGGGATCTTGGCCATGACCATCTCCTTCTCCACCAGCTCGCTATGTTCAATCACCTTGTAGACCGGAATCAGCTTGTGGAGCTGTTTGATGATCTGTTCGATGACCTGGGAATCCCCCTGGGTGACAATGGTGAGTCGGGAGTAACTGCTCCCCGGAATTGGAGCCACCGTCAGACTCTCAATATTGTACCCCCTGGCGGCAAAGAGACCTGTAATACGGGTCAGAGCCCCATGTTCATTGAGGACGATAACCGATATAACTCTTCTCTCACCCATTCTCAATCCTTGTACTCAAGTAGCATGTTGTAGAGGGTGCCCCCTGCAGGTACCATAGGGAGTACATTCTCATACCGATCCACAATGACATCGATGAGGGCGACAACCCCTTTGCTCAAGGCGTCGTCAAGGGCCTTGTCAAACTCCTCCTTGGTCTTCACTCTGTATCCGACCCCTCCGAAGGCTTCGGCCACTCTGACAAAGTCTGGCTGGATAGAGAGATCTGTTTCGGCATACCGTTTGTCGTAGAAGAAGGTCTGCCACTGCCTCACCATTCCGAGGTAGCTGTTGTTGAGGATAATGTTGATGACCGGGAGTCTGTACTGGACAGCTGTAATGAGCTCCTGGATATTCATGAGAATGGAGCCATCTCCGGTGAAGTTGACCACCACCTCATCTCCAACTCCCCGCTTCACACCTATGGCCGCTGGGAAACCGAACCCCATAGTTCCGAGGCCTCCGCTGGTAATGAACTCCCTCGGACGGGTGAAGGGGTAGAACTGGGCCGTCCACATCTGGTGTTGTCCCACATCTGTCGTAATTCGGGCCCTCCCCTTCAACTTCTGCCCCACCCTCTCAATGACCCACTGGGGTTTCAAGACCTCATCGCTATCCTTGTACTGGAGGGGGTGGAGCTCATCGTACCTCTTGAGGATCTCCCGCCACTTGGCGTACCGATCTGGGTCAATCTCCTTCTTGGCCAAGGGGAGGAGCTCCTGGAGGACAGCCTTCAGATCTCCGACGATGGGATAGTTGACGGGAACCAACTTCCCAATACTGCTGGGGTCAATATCGATATGGATAACTTTGGCATATTTGGCGAACTCGGAGAGTTTCCCGGTCACCCTGTCATCGAAACGGGGACCTAGGGCTATGAGGAGATCGGCTTCGCTCATAGCCATATTGGCGGCGTAGCTCCCATGCATCCCCACCATACCCAGAAGCTGGGGGTGGTCGTGGGGGAGGGTCCCCCGAGCCATGAGGGTCTCTACGGCCGGAATCTGGGTGGCATCTACCAGCTCCCGGACCAGATGGGCGCTGTTGGAGTGGATAATCCCCCCTCCCAGATAGAAGATGGGCCGTGAGGCACTTTTGATAGCCTCGACGGCCTTCTTGATCTGCCGCACATTCCCTCTGATGGTCGGTTTGTAGGTTTCGAGCTTCACCTCCTTGGGATAGACAAATTCGGCCACCTCAGCAGTCACATCTTTCGGAATATCTATATGGACCGGGCCGGGTCTCCCGCTTCTGGCTATGTAGAAGGCTTCCGCCAGAATGCGGGGGAGTTCCCGGGCACTCTGGACAAGGTAGTTATGTTTCGTGCAGGGTCGGCTGATACCGACAGCATCGATCTCTTGAAAGGCATCTGTCCCGATCATGGAGAGGGGAACCTGCCCACTGATGACCACCAGGGGGATAGAATCCATATAGGCTGTCGCCAACCCTGTAACGGCGTTGGTGAAACCGGGTCCACTGGTAACAAAGGCGACCCCCACCTTTCCCGTCGCCCGGGCATAACCGTCGGCGGCGTGGACGGCGGCCTGCTCATGTCTCGTCAGAATGTGTTGGAAGTAGCGGTGTTTGTAGATCTCATCATAGACATTCATGATGGCTCCACCGGGGTAGCCGAAGACAACCTCGACCCCCTCCTCCCGCATAGCTTCGACAACCATCTGGGCGCCCCTCATCTTTGCCATGTACAGCTCCTCGTTGCGAAGTTAATTGGAGTTATTTTATCCTAATTTTTCAAATCGTGGTGAGAATTCGCTCCATACGGCGACACTCTTCGATGGCAAGTCCCTCCCGGACCCCTTCGTCAACCACCACCATCTGGGCATACCCACACTTTTCAAAGAGCTCCTCCAAGAGGACCAGACCGGCCAGGATCGCCTCCTCTCGTCCCGTCCCAACGAGCCTAGCCCGCTCCTCCTTGGAAAGGGCCAAGAGCTCCTTGTAGGCTCTGGCGATGTCGTTGCGATCAATCCTGGTCCCATCTACCTTCAACGGATCGTAGGTCCGGTATTCCAGCCCCAGTTTCAGGGCGGCTACCGTCGTCGGGGTTCCACCGGTGCCAACGAAGAGTTTGGGTTTGCCGAAAAATTCAAAAATATCGTGGCAGTATTCCCGGATCTCCCCCATCTTCCGCTTGATTCCAAAATGGATCTCCTCCCTGCTCCTGTAGCGCTCGGCCACACTCAAAATCCCCAGGTCGAAACTCTTGGTCACCAGCTCTTGGCGGTGTTTGAGGATGATCTCGGTGGAGCCCCCTCCAATATCGACCAGCAAGAACTTTTGAGGATCCAAGCCGACCCGTTCCAATCCGAAGGCGACCCCCTGGGCACTGTAATAGCTCTCAAGCTCGGGGGAGATGATCTCAATGAGAAAGCCACACAGCGCCTGGAGCTCCTCGATAGACTCCTTGCCATTCCGGGCCTTCCGAAAGGCTGCGGTGGCCACGGCAACCTTGGGATCTTTGGGATAGCGCTCCTTGATATTGCACAAGATCGTACCAACTTTTTTGAAGACCTCGGGGGAGATGGCCCCTCCCCCATCGACCCCCCAACCGCTCCCCACGATCCACTCCATGCGCTCTTCAATCTCCAGATTGAGGCATTGGAGCCTGACGGCCCGCAAAGAGTTGGAGCCAATATCGATGGCGACGATACCCATTACCGCTCCTCATGGAAGCGGTAGCCGTGTTCCACCAGGAGGCGGCGAATCTCCTCCTGGTGCTCCCTCCCCTTGGTCTCCAAGGCGATGGAGACATTGGCATCTCCAAAGGCGAGGTGGGTCGATGTCCGATCGTAGCCGATGGAGACAATATTGGCGCTCACCCGGGCCAGGAGCTCTGTGAGCTTCATGAGGCTCCCGGGCTTGTCGATGAGGGTGACAATGAGCTTCATCTTCCTATAGCTCTTGATGAGCCCCTTCTCAATGATGACCGAGAGCATGGTCACATCGATATTCCCTCCACTCAGGACAACGGCGATATTGGAGTCGGGGGGGAGATCGATCTTATCGTAGAGGAGGGCCGCTATTCCGACGGCCCCCGCTCCCTCCACCAGGAGCTTCTGGTTCTCCAGGAGGAAGAGGATACCGTCGGCGATCTCCTCATCGTCCACCTCCACAATCTCATCGACCGTCTCCAAGATGATCTCCAAGGTCTTGGGTGAGGTGTCCCGGACAGCTATTCCGTCGGCGATTGTCCGGACCTCGGTGGTATCCACAGCCCGACCGAGGAGGAAGGAGTTCCGCATGGCCGGAGCGCCGGCGGCTGTCACTCCGATAACCCTGATTTTCGGGTCAATCTGTTTGACGGCACTGGCGATCCCCGCAATCAGCCCCCCTCCACCGATGGGGACAATAATTCCGTCCAACTCCCTCCTCTCCCGGAGCATCTCCAAGGCGATGGTCCCCTGGCCGGCCATCACCTCCTCGTCGGCGAAGGGGTGGACAAAGCTCTTTCCCCTCTCCTCGGCCATCTGGGTGGCGTAGAGGTAGGCCTCGTCGTAGTTCTTTCCTGCCAGGACCACCTCGGCTCCATAGGCCTTGACCCCGTTGATCTTGGTGAGGGGGGTATTCTCGGGCATGACGATGGTCGCCTCCACATTGTAGTAGTGGGCGCTGAAGGCGACACCCTGGGCGTGGTTGCCTGCACTGGCCGCCACAACTCCCGCCTCCTTCTGGCTGTCGGTGAGGGTGGAGATCTTGTTGAAGGCACCCCTCAATTTGAAGGCCCCCGTCACCTGGAGGTTCTCCTTCTTCAGGAAGATATTCCTCCCTGTCCGCTTTGTCAGAAGGGGGGCGAAGGCAAAGGGGGTATTGACAGCTACCTTGGCCACCCTCTGGGCGGCCCTTTCAATCTGGGAGAGCGGAATCATTCTCCCCCCATGAGAGTACGGTGATCTACCATGGTACACCGGTTCTGGACCACCTTGAGCCCCGCCTCCCGAGCCATCCGGGCGGCCTCATCGTTGACAATCCCGACCTGGAACCAGACGACCCGCACATCACCCCTCCTAATGGCCGCCTCCACAATGGGAGGGAGGGCCGCCGGTTTCCGGAATATGTCGACCATATCGACCCTGAAGGGGATCTCCTCCAGACTCCTATAGACCTTCTCCCCGAGAATCTCCTCCCCTTTGGGATAGACAGGGACAATCCGATACCCGACACTCTTCAGGTAGGAGGCGACTCTGTGGCTATCCTTCTGGGGATTGGGGGAGAGGCCGACGACGGCTATGGTCTCCACCTCCTCCAGAATCTCCCTGATCTCATGGGGAGTGGCGTTGATCGTTGGAATGGGACACTCCATACTCTATCCTTACTTTTTGCTCGATTGTACCAAAAAATCTATTGGACTCCCCTTTGTCCTGCGGAACAGTTCCTCGGAATGGTCCTCAACTTCTTGATGTAGGCGGCGAGAGCCCTGATCCGATTGACATCGGCCGGGTGGGTCGAGAGGAACTCCGGAACCTGCTGTTTGTTGGCCCGTCTCATCCTCTCCCAGAACCGGAGGGACTCCTCCGGATTGTAACAGGCCTTGTACATGAGGTAGAGCCCCAGCTGGTCGGCCTCATACTCAAACTTCCTGCTGTAGGGGTAGAGTATCCCATACTGGGTCCCAACTCCATAGGCCAGATCGAAGAGGGGACCCCAGCTCTTCCCGCTGATCTGGAGCCCCTTGGCCAGAAGCTCTTTTCCCAAATTACCGACCATCGCCATGGAGACCCGCTCACTCCCGTGGCGGAGGAGGGCGTGGGCCACCTCATGGCCGATGACTGTGGCCAGCTGATCATCGTTCTCCACCAGCTTCAGGAGCCCTGTATAGACAAAGATCTTCCCTCCGGGGAGGCAGAAGGCGTTGACCTGGGGGGATTCGAGGACATAGAACTCCCACTTGTAGCCGGGGTGGAACTCCTGCTCCGCCACAGCCGCAATTCGGGAGGCTACCCGTTTCACCATGGCGTTGTACCGAGGGTCCCGGGAGACCCGGGCCTTCTGGAGCACCTGGTCCCGGGCCTGGAGCCCCATCTGGATCTCCTGCTGGGGGGAGATTAGGAGGAGCTGGGGACGGTTGGTGTAGGGGTTCTTGGCACAGGCGAGGAAGAAGAGGAGAATGACCGGAAAGAGGAGAAACTTTCTCATCATACCACACCTTTCCATTGGAATTACAGAAGCCGGAGCCGGCTTCTGTAATTATAACACCTTAATAACCGAGGAGAGCAAGGAGTCTGTAGGCGGTGAAGGCCGCTATCCAGGCTAGAATATTGGGGTAGATGGTGTAGAAGGCCCTCCAGGCCCACTGGGGAACCTCGGAGTAGAAGGTGCTCATGGCGGCAACACAGGGGCTGTAGATCATGATAATGAGGATGAGGGCGACTGCCGTCTTGAAATCGATATTCTCCCGAAGTTTGGAGATGAGGGTGGAACTCTCCTCCCCTCCCTCCCCGACGGCGTAGAGGGTGGCCAGGGTCGAAACGATAACCTCCTTGGCCGCCAGGCCGCTCACGACGGCCACACTGAGGCGCCAGTCGAAGCCGAAGGGGGAGAAGAGGGGCTCTATGGTCTTCCCGATCCTCCCCAGGTAGCTATACTCCAAATTTCTAGCGGCCAGCTCGTTCTGGAGCCGAACCCGCTCCTCCTGGGTCGTTGCCTGGGCCATCTTCTCCTCGTAGGAGTGGCGGAGCTCCCCGTTGAGGGGGTAGCTACTCAGGAACCAGATGACCATGGCGGCTCCGGCAATGAAGGTTCCGGCCTTCTTGATGAAGAGTTTGGTCTTGATCCAGAGTTCCATGGCCAGAACCTTCAGGGAGGGGAAACGGTAGGGGGGCATCTCCATAACGAAGGGTTCAGGTTCCCCCTTGAAGAGGAGCTTCCTGAGGATTTTGGCTACAACCAACCCCATGAGGGCCCCTCCGATGTAGATGGTGAAGAGGATATTCCCGGCACTCTTGGTCGGGAAGAAGGCGGCAATGAGGAGGACATAGACCGGCAGTCTGGCGGAGCAGTTCATGAAGCCGAGAATCAACATGGTGATGAGCCGATCCTTGGGGTTCTTCAATGTCCGGGCGGCCATATAGGCCGGAACGGTACAGCCAAAGCCGCTGACCAGAGGGATAAAGGCCTTCCCCTGGAGGCCGAAATGTTTGAGGAAACCGTCCAGGAGGAAGGCGGCCCGGGCCATGTAGCCGGTCTGTTCTAGGAGATTGATGCCGAGGAAGAGGATCAAGATGTTGGGGAGGAACATGATGATGGCCCCCACGGCCGGAACCACTCCATCTGTGATGACAGAGTTGAGGTCACCAGGGGGGAGAATTCCCCGGAGCCACTCTGCAAAGTTGGTAACGACCTGGTCGATATACTCCATGGGGAGGGAGCCCACCTCAAATGTGACCTGGAAGAGGAGCCACATGAAGAGGAGGAAGATGGGGAGCCCCCAGATGGGGTGGATCAGAATCTGGTCGATCCTGTCTGTGAGGCTCTCCCTCCTGGGAAGGGTCACCACCTGCATAACGATACTCCGGGCAATGGCGCTCCTCTCATCGGCGAAGATGTCGGCGACACTCTCCGCATCGAACTCCAGTTTCAGCCTCCGAATACTCTCCCCCAGAGCCTCGTGGAGCTCCAAGAAGATGGGGAGGTCGTGGATAATCTTGTAAATATCCTCATCGTTCTCCAAGAGGCGGATAGTGTAGAAACGGGCCAGATCCCTATCGTTGAAGTGGGGAGATTTGAGGAGGATCTCCACCAGCCCTTCAATCTCCTCCTCGATCTTCTCATGGTAGTAGATCTCACAGTCACACCGCTCCTTCTGGAAGGTCTCGATGATCCGATCTACCAGCTCATCGACCCCCCTCCCCTCCTTGGCCGAGGTGAGGACGACGGGGATACCTAGAAGTTTGGAGAGCATCTCCCCATCGATCCTCCCTCCCTGGGCCTCCACCTCATCGACCATATTGACGACCAGGACCGTCCTCTTCCGCATATCGAGGAGCTGGAGGGTCAGAATGAGGTTCCGCTGGAGCACATTGGCGTCGACCACATTGATAATGAGGTCGTACTCCCCCTCTATCAGGTAGTTTTTGGCCACATGCTCCTCCGGAGTGTAGGCGTTGAGGGAGTAGATCCCGGGGAGATCGACAATATCGATCTCATACTCCCCCCTCTTGAAGGTGACCTCCTTCTTCTCCACCGTCACCCCGGCAAAGTTTCCGACATGGAGTCTCGCCCCGCTGATGGCGTTGATGATCGACGACTTTCCCACATTGGGCTGTCCCACCATGACAGCCCGTATCTCCCTCATTGTCTCACCTCGATACCCTCTGCCTCCTCCCGTCTCAAGGCGATTCGGGTCCCCTCGACCTCCACCTCCCAGGTCTCCTTCTTCAAGGTATGGTCCAGGAGGCGGAGGCGGTTCCCTTTGGAGACCCCCATAGCGAAGAGCCGCCCCTTAATGGGTTCGGGGGCCGTCACCCGCTCTATGATCCCGCTCTCTCCAATCTTCATCTCACTGACTCTCATCTCTCTCTCCTTTCTCAAAAGGTGTACTTCAGACCAACTCTCAAGATGTGGAGATCCCCCTCCCCCACCCGATCATCGACCCTCCCGTAGAGGGCCTCCAGGGAGAGGTCCTTCCAGAGCCGTCCCACAAGGGAGAGATCTGCCTCGCTACTCTCCACCCCCTCCCCCCGAAAGGAGCCGTACTCCAGGGAGAGGTGGAGCTCTCCCAAGCAGAACTCGACCCCCATCTTGGAGGCCTGAGCTCCCCGGGTCCCAATTCCCTCGAAACTCCGATCCTCCATGGAGGTGAAGAAGGGGCCTCCACCGAAACTGAAGATCGGCCCCGTATCGCCAAACTCTCTATTGAAGGCTCCATAGAGCGTTCCGTCGGAGAAAGGGTACTCCAGGGCGAATCCGACCACCCTGCTCCCTATCTCCCCTATCCTTCTCTCCCCTACCTCCTCGGCAATATCCAGCTGGAAGGAGAGGATCACCCTCCCCACCTCTAGGGAGCCTTCGCCATAGAGGATGGCGGCCCTCTCCCCTATTCGATAGAGCCAGAGGGAGGAGTTTCGGTAACGAATTCCCAGGAGGTCCATGGCTCCCCCTCCCCCCTCTCCTCCCACCACCTTCCAGAGGGGTTTGAACTCTTCAATTCTCCCTCCGCTCTCCCAGCCGGCCATCTTTGTAATATGGCCCCCTGTCCAGGTAGTCTCCCCCCGGTACTGGAGGAGGACTCCCTCAAATCTGTTGGGGAGGAGACGGATCGGATCGCTGTCGGCGTGGGGGGTCTCCAGGGAGAAGCGGCCTACCAGCAGTTGGAGAGGACCGTTGTACTGGAGATAGACCTCCTCAACAAGGGTGAACCCCTCCCCCCTCTCTCCGTAAAACTCCCCATGGGAGCTCTCGCCCCCCAGGGGATCGAGTCTGGAGAAGGTTATACCTCCCCCTACTCCTTGCTCCCCCTCCATCTCCAGATGGAGGGAGAACCTCCCTCCGAAGGCCCTCTCCCCTCCCCCCTCTCCCTGGGTTGAGATGTAGCCCAGGGCGATCTCCCCCCTTCCGTCGGTCTTCAGCTCTCCTGCAGGGAGGAGGGAGAGGAGAACCGCTACCCCAATAATGCCCTTCTCCATCACTCTCCCTTCAACCTCTATCGGGAGTGTTATGGTACAGGAGAGGGCCTTAAGGGTAACTTAATAGTGATAATCGTTATCAGCTTTGGAGTACTCTCCCTCCTCCCCCCTCAGAGGGGATTAGAGGGCACCCCCCTCCAACTGGTTGTAGAACTCCATGAGCCTCTTTCTCACATCGGCAATCATGGCCGGAGTGGCCTCGGGAGACTCCAGCCAGACCGCCTGGAAATTCCCCTTCTCCGTGGTGTAGAGGGCCTCGTTCATAAAGGCGTTGTACTCCTCAATGGTCTTACAGACCCTCTTCTCTCCGGTCTCGGTATTGACCGCCTCTATGAACCACCCTCCCATACCGTTGGGTTTGATCTCGGCTGTCACAATGAGAATATCCTGACTCTCAACCTCTTCTCCCCTATTGTTCCGCACTCTCTCTCCTTGCTATATGGTCTGTATATCGGACCCGCTCTCCGCTCTCCACCAGAAATTGGACCTCCTCCTCGAAGAAGAGGACAATGGTCGACCCCATTTTGAAATAGCCCAGGAGCTCCCCCTTCTTGAGCCAGAGCCCCTCGTAGTGGAAGATGCGGAGCTTCGGATCCCTGTTGGTCTCTATTCTCTCCTCGAAGACCAGAGTCATCTCCCCCACATTGAGGGCACCAATGAGGACAATAATAACAATTTTACCATCTTCCGTCCGACACTCCAAGATGAGCCGCTCATTCTCCACGAAGAGGTTCACCTTTCTCTTGAGAAAGTAGAGGTTGACAGGGTAGAGTCTCCCTGGAACATGGATGACCCGACGGATCTCCAAGGTGTAGGGCATATGGTACCTGTGGTAGTCCCGAGGGGAGAGGTAGAAGTTGATATAGCTCTTCAGGAGATCGGTGGATTCTATCTCCGTGAGGAGATCGGCCACCCGATAGGCCATCCCCTTGATCTGGAGGGCCTTCCCCCCCTCCACCCTCCCCCTCTCCGTGACGAGGCCGTCGCAGGGGGCAATATAGTAACGGGAGTCGGCCTGGAGGGGTCTCTCCTCCTTAAGTGCCCGGGTGAAGAGGGCGTTAAGGGTCCGATAGCTCCCTGGCTCCTCGAACTCCTCCATATCGAGGCCCAGGAGACCCACATAGGAGCGGTTGATAAATTTCTGGATGGGGCGGGGAAAGGGGTGGCTGGCAAACCGACCGAAGGCCCTGGAGACCATAGCTGTTATCACTCTTTTATCCATAGAACTCCCTTTTCTCTTGCTCATTTATAGAAGCTATTATATTCTATGCTGTATTATAATAGGGAGAGTTTCTTCAAGGAGTAGAGTAGAATGGTGGAGAGCAGATTGAGAGAGTATATGACCATGCTCAAATCCAGGGAGCTCAAATCGACCCCCCAGAGGGTCGCCATGCTCCGCATTCTGGAGGAGATGGGCCACGCAGAGATAGAGGAGATCTACAACCATATCAAAAGGGATTTTGTCTCCATCTCCCTAGCAACGGTCTATAAGAATATCAACACCATGCGGGAGGCAGGTCTCATCCAGGAGATCAAAGTTCCCGAGAGGAGGAGCAGGTTTGAGATCGTCAAAGAGCCCCATAGCCACTTTCTCTGTCGCCAGTGTGGGAGGATCTACGACATTCCCCAGCCTCGGGTAGAGGAGCTCCAACTCCCAGAGGGGTTTGAGCCCCTCCACTACACCCTCACGGTGGAGGGGATCTGTCGAGAGTGCCGTGCGACCCCAGAGGGTGGGGAGAAAGGGGGAGAGGGATGAGTGTCCTCATGGAGATAGCCATCTTCCCTACCGATGTGGGAGAGAGCAAGAGCCGCTATGTTGCCGAAGCCCTCAAAATCATAGAGGAGAGCGGTTACCCCTACCAGCTCACCCCCATGGCTACCATTGTGGAGGCCGAGACGGTAGAGGAACTGACCGCCCTCATCCCCAAACTTGCCCGGAAGATAGAGGAGATGGGGGCGAAGCGGATCTATAGCGTTGTGAAGTTCGATATACGGCCAGGCCGGAAAAATCGGCTCAGGGGAAAGATAGAGAGTGTGGAGAGGGCCCTCAGAGAAGGGCCCGACGGACAGCGTAGTTGACGGCGTTAATGTAGCTGGTGGTGTTGATAGAGAATCCCTTTTTGTAGGCGATGTCAAAGGCCGTTCCGTGGTCTGGAGAGCTCCTGATAATAGGGAGACCCAGGGAGACATTGATGGCCTCGTGGAAGTAGAGGGTCTTGAGGGGGATGAGTCCCTGATCGTGGTAGAGGGCCACATAGTGGTGTTCTCTCTCCCGAATGTGGGGGGCAAAGGCGCTGTCTGGAACGAGAGGTCCCCGGAAAACCTTCTTCCCGATCCCCTTGTTGGCCCTCTTGATGGCCTTGGAGATCTTCTTCTCCTCATCTCCCAAGACCCCCCCATCGCCGGCATGGGGATTGAGGCCGAGGACAGAGATCCTCTCGCTTCCGAAGAGGGGGTAGAGCCGGGTGAGAAACTCTGTGAGCCTTCCGGTCCTGATCTTCTTGGGAACTTTTCGGAGGGGGATATGGTCTGTGTAGAGGGCTATCCAGAGCTGGGGAACCCCCAAGACCATGATGATCTCCCTGCCAAAGCGGTGGCGGAGATAGTCGGTATGGCCTCTGTAGGGGATACCCGCCCTCTGCCACGCCTCCTTACTGATGGGGAGGGTGACCAGGGCATGGGTGATGCCGGCTGAGGTGAACTCCACCCCCTTCTGGAAGGAGCGGAAGCTGTACTCCCCACTCTCTCTGGAGACCTTTCCGGGTCTGATTGTGAAGGAACCTCCGATATACTCTATATCGAAATCGGAGGGAATGGGAATATTGAGGAGCTGGGCGGCCTGCTCTATCATCTCATAGTTGGTGAAGTAGAGGGGGGTACAGAACTCTCTAATCTGGCTGTGGGCTCTGAGGGCGATCTCGGGGGCGACTCCGTTGAGGTCCCCTATGGAGATGGCGATAATCGGCTTATCCATGGATCGCTTCCACCATCTGGGCCACAGCCCTCTCCAATCCGACCCAGACACTCCGGGCAATAATGCTCTGGCCGATATTGAGCTCCTCAATATTGGGGATGCGGGTGATGGGAGCCACATTGTGGTAGTTCAGTCCGTGGCCCGCCGCAATGAGGAGCCCCGCCTTGGCTCCGTAGAGGGCGGAGTTCTCCAGAGCCCCCACAGCTTGGGAGAGCCGCTCCTTCAGCTCCCTTCTGGAGAGCTCCAGCTCTGGGATAGAGTGGGGAGTATGGGGGAGGTTGGAGTAGAGCATGGCGTAGATGTTGGCATACTCTCCTGTATGGAGCTCTACCATATCGGCCCCTGTATCGGCACTGGCCGCCACAATCTCAAAATCTGGATCGATGAAGAGGCTCACATCGATCTCCCGCTCCTTGAGGCGCTCTACAGCTTCACAGATCCGGTCAAACTGCCCTATCACATCGAGCCCCCCTTCAGTGGTCACCTCCTCCCTCCTCTCCGGGACCAGTGTCGCCCTGTGGGGGGCGAGTTCCGAGATGATCTCCAGAATTCCCGGATCCAGGGAGCACTCGATATTGACCGGAAGGGGAGAGTGCTCCACAATTCTCCGGGCATCGTAGTCATTGATATGGCGGCGATCCTCCCTCAGGTGGATTGTCACCTGATCGGCCCCCGCCCTCCTCAAGATGGCCAGGGCCTCCAACGGATCCGGATCGTTGATCTTACGGGCCTCCCGAAGGACAGCTATATGGTCGATATTGACTCCCAATCTCACCGCTCCCTCCTTCTGTAAAATTCAGTTCTGAACTCCTGAAACCTTCCTTCTATTATAGCCTCTCTCATCTCTCTCATCAATGTAAGATAGTAGTGGAGATTGTGGAGGGAGGCCAGTCGGTAGTAGGTGAGCTCCTTGGCCCTAAAGAGGTGGTTGAGGTAGGCCCGAGAGTAGTGGCGGCAGGTGTAGCAGGTACACTCTGGATCGATGGGATCGGGATCCTCCCTATACCGCCCGGCCTTGATGGAGAGTCTCCCCGAGCTGGTAAAGAGGGTTCCGTTCCGGGCGTTTCTGGTAGGCATGACACAGTCGAACATATCGACCCCCCGTTCCACAGCCTCGACCAGGTCTTCTGGAGTCCCGACCCCCATGAGATAGCGGGGTTTCTCCTCCGGCATGAGGGCCGTCGTCAACTCCACAGTATCATACATAGCCTGTCGCTCCTCCCCGACACTCAGTCCGCCGATGGCGAAGCCGTCAAAATCCATCTCCGTCAGCTCCAGGGCGCTGATACGGCGGAAATGGGGGCTCACCCCCCCCTGGATAATGGCGAAGAGGGAGCGGTCCCTCCCGACCCCCCGCCTCTCCATCTCCCGGTGGTACTCCAGGGATTCCCGGGCCCATCTGGTGGTCCTCTCCACAGAGAGGGCCAGCCTCTCTTCCGTAGCTGGAAGGGCTACGAGATCGTCAAGGACCATCATAATGTCGCTCCCCAGATTGTACTGGATGTCGAGGACCTTCTTGGGGGTGAAGTGGTGGAGACTCCCATCTATATGGCTCTTGAAGGAGATCCCCTCCTCCTCTGTCTTGGAGATGGCGCTGAGACTGAAGGCCTGGAAGCCCCCGCTGTCTGTCAGAAAGCTCCCTCTGTAGCCGCTGAACCTGTGGAGCCCCCCCATCTTGGCAATTACCCGATCTCCGGGGCGGAGGTAGAGGTGGTAGGTGTTGGCCAAGATAATTGGGGTTCCCAGATGGTCTTCAAGGTCTCTGCTGTCGAGGCTCTTCACCGAGGCGGCCGTCCCAACGGCCATGAAAATGGGGGTCTCGATTGTGGAGTGGGCGGTCTTGAGGGTGGCCGCCCTCGCCCTTCCATCTCTCCCATCTATAGAGAATTCCACAGAACTCCTTGTGTTATAATAGGGATCAAAAAGGTATCCATGCACCAGAGCGATGTTCTGATCCTTGCCGATGGAATTGTAGCAAAACATCTGATCGATCGGATACTGGAGGATAGCTTCACCTCCAACCGGTACCACATCGTCTATATGGATCAGGAGCTGAAGCCCGAAAGTTTCGGGGATAACTTCTTCTTCTACAACTTCGATCCTACCAGCTTTACCAAACTCTCCACCCTCTTCACCAAGAGTTTTAAAGAGGTGGTCATCGTCCTAGGGAACAAGATCGATACCGTCGCCTCCTACCAGAATGTTCGGACCCTGGACAAGAATATCTCCATCGTCCTCTTCGACCGGTGGGATCTCCAGATAGAGGATAAGAACTTCATCAAGATAGACGCCAACGAGATTCTGGCCAGCAGACTCTTCGACTACCTCCCCAATGTCCCCGTCATTGCCCAGAATGTGGGGCTGGGCCACGGGGAGATCATAGAGGTCCTCGTCCCCTTTGGGAGCGGCTATGTCTATCGCCATGTGGGGACCATCGAACAGAAGAGGTGGCGGATAGCGGCGATCTACAGAAACAACAAGTTGATCCTCCCCTCCTCCAACCTCATGATCTGGCCCAACGATCTCCTCCTCCTCATCGGGGAGCCGGAGGTTCTGAAGCAGGTCTTCAAATCGATAAAGAGGGAGGTAGGCCAGTTCCCCCTCCCCTACGGGATCAACAGCTACCTCCTGGTCGATATGGAGCGGAATACGAAGGCCCAGATCCGCCACATTCTCCGGGAGAGCCTCTATCTCCACAGCAAGCTGAAGGATCGGAAGCTCTTCATCAGAATTCTCAACCCCAACGATTTCGAGCTCCTCCGCCTCTTTCGGGACCATGAGAGCAGGAGTGTCGAAGTGATGGTGGACTACCGCTACAGAAAGACCCTAGAGGTGGTGGAGGAGGATCTGAAGCAGAGGAGGATCGGCCTCTTCATCCTCCACCACAGGGAGTTTCTCCAGAGGAAGATGAGGCGGTACCTCCACTCCCTCCACATTCCGGTCATCACCCTCTCCTTCGAGCAGTTGGAGAAGTGTGGGGAGATTGTCACCATGCTCACCCCAGATAAGAGGTTGGAGAATATCTCCTCCCCCATCTTCGACATAGCCATCCAGCTCGGCCTCACAATCACCCTCTACGAGGACCACTCCCAGGAGCAGAATGAGACGGTGAAACGGATTGTGGAGCACTTTGAGAACCTGGCCCATATCTTCTCCAAGAGACTCCTCATCAAGAGAGCCCAGACCAACATTATCAAGGAGCTCATGTACCAGGAGCACCTCTTCATCCTCTACCCCTTCACCGAAGGGATCGCCAACGCCAACCCCTTCAACCTCTTCTACACCGACCCCCTGAAACTCTTTTTCAAACTCAATCGGTTCCACCAGATCTTCATTCCCCAGGATTAGCCGAGGGGTTAGCCAAGATGTTGTATAATTTTTTTCAAAAAGTGGGGGTGCCATGGGAGGTATTCAGATCCACCTAAAACGGGAGGAGAGGAGCTACCCAATCGAAATAGGGGAGCTTCCATCCATTGAGATAGAGGGAAAGTGTGGGATCGTCACCAATCCCAAAGTGGGGGGGCTCCACCTCGACTATCTGCTCCCCAAGGTGAAGGCCGACGAGCTCTACATCATCACCCTCCCAGATGGGGAGGATTACAAGAATATGGAGAGCCTCACCTTCCTTCTCGACCGCCTCTTCGACCATAGATTTGACAGGAGATCGACCCTCATCGCCTTCGGGGGAGGGGTGATCGGAGATATGACAGGGTTCGGGGCGGCCATCTATCAGCGGGGGATCCCCTTCATTCAGATACCGACAACCCTCCTGGCCCAGGTGGACGCCAGCGTCGGTGGGAAGACCGGGATCAACAACCGGTTCGGGAAAAACCTGATAGGGGCTTTCCACCAACCCGAGGCGGTCTATATCGATACCTACTTCCTCAAAACCCTCCCAGAGCGGGAGTTCGCCGCCGGAGTGGCTGAGATCATCAAGATGGCGGTCATCTTCGATAGAGAGTTCTTCAACTGGTTGGAGGGGGCCGATCTGAGTCGGGAGGAGGATCTCCGGAAGGCGATCGGGAGGAGTATTGAGCTCAAGGCAGAGATTGTCGCCCTGGATGAGAGGGAGGGGGGAGTTCGGGCCAGCCTCAACTATGGCCACACCTTCGCCCATGTCATAGAGAATGAGACCGGCTACAGGAGATACCTCCATGGAGAGGCTGTGGCTATGGGGATGGTCCTGGCCAACAGATTGGCCCTCCAGTTGGGGCTCCTGAAGGAGGAGGAGGCCCGCCGTATCGAGGAGCTCCTGAAGAGGTACAACCTTCCGACCCGCTACCCTATCGAGGATCCAGAGGGCTTCTACGATCGGTTCTTCCTGGACAAGAAGAGCAGGGGGAGCCAGATCGCCTTTGTCCTCCCCAAGGGGATAGGCAGTTTTGAGATCAGAAGGGATATAGAGAGGGAGAGGGTATTGGCCGTTCTGAGAGAGTCTGCCCCATGAGGCTCCTCTTCATTCTCCTCGCCCTCCTCCTCGCCCTCAAGGGGGAAGGGGAGAAGGGGAGCTCCACCACCTCTCCCTCCAGCGGCTCCTCGACCAGTAGTATTGAGCGGGAGCTGAAGCTCTCCACCTACAACGATGAGCTGAAAAAGATCGATGGGGAGATCGCCAAAAATGTCTGGCTCAAGAGGTATGAGAACTATAAGACCTACTACGCCATCAAAAAGGAGCTGGACGAGATTGAGAGGCAGATCAAACGGTACAAAAGGTATAGGAAGTACCGATCCAAGGTGAAGGAGCTCCAGGAGGCCCAGGTCACTCTGAAGAACCAGCTGGAGCTCCTGAAGGAGTACCAGCAGTCTCCCTTCCACGAGCTCCTGAAGCCCAAGGAGATTCCAGAGCCCCCCATTGTCAAGAACCCGCTGGACATCATAGAGGCCTTCTCCTACATCAAGAGGCTCACCTCGACCAGGGAGTACTACCAGACCCAGCTCCAGGACCTTCGGAGGGCCTTGGGACTCCTGATCGAGAAATATACCATCCTCCAGAAGAAGCAGGAGCTCCAGCCCTCCAAGGAGTTGAAGAAACAGCTGGAGAGTCTGAAGAAGGAGATCGACGACTTCGAGGAGAACCTCTCCATAGCCAAGAAGACCCTGGAGGTCTATGAGCGGAAGATTGAGGAGAATATCCTCAAAGTGACCGACGAGATCAAGCGGCAGAGCGAGAGGACCGCCATCATCGTCGCAACAATACTGGGGCTCCTCTTCATCAGCCTCATCATCAAATGGTTGATCCGCCGCTACATCCAGGACAACCAGCGGGCCTACATGGCCAACAAGTTTGTCAACTTCAATCTGGCCCTCTTCATCATATTGATCCTCCTCTTCTCCTACATCGAGAATGTCAACTACATTGTGACCATTCTCGGTTTCGCCTCGGCAGGTATCGCCATCGCCATGAAGGATATGTTCATGAGTCTCCTGGGCTGGATGGTCATCGTTCTCGGAGGCTCCATCCATGTGGGGGATCGGATCAAGGTGATCAAGGAGGGCCACGAGTATGTGGGGGATGTTATCGATATTTCCCTCCTCAGAATTACAATTCTGGAAGATGTAACCCTGACCAGCTACCTGAAAAATGTCCGTTCAGGTCGGGTCATCTTCATCCCCAATAACTACATCTTCACCGACCTCATCGCCAACTATACCCACCAGGGGCTCAAGACGGTCTGGGACAGCCTCAGCTATAATATCACCTTCGATTCCAACCATAAGAAGGCGGCCCACATCGCCAAGGAGGTGGCCCGAAAGTATGCCAAGGGATATACCGACATCGCCCGAAAACAGCTTAACAAGCTCCGGAGCATCTACCACCTCAAAAATACCAATGTCGATGTGCGGGTCTATACATTTACGGAGGAGTGGGGTATTCGGGTCAGTGTCTGGTACCAGACCAACTCCTACGCCACCCTCACCCTCCGGAGCACCATCTCGACAGAGATCATCGACCGCTATCTGGCGGAGCCCGACATTGAGATCACCTATCCGGCCCAGAGAATATTCTTGACAAAAGATGAAAAGCGTGATACATTGCCTCCACAGAAGGAGGAGCAGGGGTGAAGGTCTTTTTCAAAACATTTGGATGCCGTACCAATCTCTTCGATACCCAGATCATGGTGAGCAGATTGCGGGAGTTTACCGTTACAGAGAAGGAGGATGATGCCGATATTGTTGTGGTCAACTCCTGCACCGTCACCAACGGAGCGGACAGCAGTGTCCGCAATTATATTAACAGGATTCAGAGGAAGGGGAAGAAGGTCTATCTGACAGGTTGCGGCGCCTTCACCAAGGGGGAGGAGCTCCTGGCCCAGGGAAAGGTGGCGGCTGTCTTCGGCCATTCGGAGAAGGAGAGGATCAACGAACTCCTCAAGAGGGAGGGGTACTTCGAGCTGGGGGATCTGGACCATATCGATAGGACGGTGGTCACCCACTTTGTGGGACGGAGTAGGGCCTTTATCAAGGTCCAGGAGGGGTGTGATTTCGACTGTAGCTACTGTATCATCCCCTCTGTCAGAGGGAGGGCCCGGAGCCTCGACGAAGGGCTCATAGTGGAACAGGTCCGCACCCTAGCGGCCAACGGCTTTGGAGAGTTTATCTTGACCGGAACCAATGTGGGGAGTTACGGGAGAGATCGGGGGAGCTCTCTGGCCAAATTGATGAAGAGGCTCTCCCTGATCAGAGGGGTCCGGAGAATTCGGATCGGATCCCTGGAACCGGTACAGATCGACCAGGAGTTCAGAGAGCTCCTGGGGGAGCGGTGGTTGGCCAAACACCTCCACATAGCCATCCAGCACAGCAGTAATAGAATGTTGGAGATTATGGGGAGGCGGAACAGAGTGGAGGAGGATCTGGAGCTCTTCCACGAAATTGGAGAGAGGGGGTTCGCCCTGGGGACAGATTTCATCGTCGGCCACCCCGGCGAGAGTGAGGAGATTTTCAGAGAGGCCCTCGCCCATCTCCGGGAGTTTCCCCTCACCCATATCCACCTCTTCACCTACTCCAGAAGAGATGGGACCAGATCGGCCTCCATGGGGGATCCGGTCAACGGGAGGATCGCCCGAGAGCGGTATAGAGAGATCAAGGAGATCGTAGCCCAGAAGAATATGGCCTTCAGACTCTCCCGAAGGGAGCCCCTGGAGGTGGTGGTCGAATCCCGACGGAAGGGAGGAGACTATTTTGGCTACGATCAGTTTTTCAACCCGGTCCGTATCGAGAGTTCCCTGGATCTCGCCGGTAACTGGGTGAGAGTGGAGCAGTATGAGGTAAGAGAAGAGGCAAATGTGGCACGGTTTTAGGAAGAGACTCCTGATTCTGACTCTTTCGGTGGTCATTCTCCTCCTGCTCATCCTGATCTACGGGGTGAAGAGATCTATGCCTGCAACCCTGGATTACGGGACCTATGAGAGCCTCTTGGAGAACAACCTAATAGACAGGGCCGTCATCGGGAGGGAGTATATTCTCATCAGGAGCGCCGGCCAGCAGTTCCAGATTCCCAAGGAGTTGGTCGATCTCAAAGAGCTATACAGGAGAGTACCTGTCGAGATGGCAGAAGATTACAGCTACATCTATGATATTGTGACCATTCTCATTCTCGCCTTTTTTGTCGGCTATGTGGTCTTCTATCTCCGACGCCAGAAACAGGAGCCCATTCCGATCCACCACCAGATCCAGATAGCCCCGGCCAATGAGATTGAGGACTATAGCTTCGACATCCGTCCCCAGGCCTCCTCGGTCCTCTTTGAGGATGTGGCCGGTATCGATGAGGTGAAGGAGGAGCTGGAGGAGATCATCGACTTCCTCAAGGATCCAAAGAAGTATACCTCCTTCGGTGTCAGAATGCCCAAAGGGGTCCTCCTCATCGGCCCCCCCGGAGTGGGGAAGACCCTGATAGCCAAAGCTGTAGCCGGAGAGGCCCGGGTCCCCTTTTTCTACCAGAGTGGGAGCGCCTTTGTCCAGATCTATGTGGGTATGGGAGCCAAGAGGGTCCGGGAACTCTTCAAGAAGGCCAAGGAGATGTCTCCCAGCATCATCTTCATCGATGAGATAGACGCCGTCGGAAAGGCTCGGGGAGGGATGCGGAACGATGAGAGGGAGGCGACCCTCAACCAGCTCCTGACAGAGATGGACGGCTTTCGGGAGAACAGCGAGGTCATTGTCATCGGGGCCACCAACAAGATTGAGATTCTGGATGAGGCCCTCCTCCGCCCGGGCCGTTTCGACAGGAGGATCTTCGTCTCCCTCCCCAACAGGTCGGACCGCCTCAAAATCCTAGCCATCTACCTCAAACGGATCCCCCACAGGGTCGATATGGACCACCTCGCCGAGATGACCGTCGGCTTCAGCGGGGCGGCCTTGAGCTCCCTGGTCAATGAGGCGGCCCTCCACGCCCTCAGACGGGGGGGAGAGGTTGTGACTATGGAGGATTTCGAGGCCGTTCGGGAGAAGGTGATCTTCGGGAAGAAGAGGGTCCTCAGCTTCAGCGACAAGGAGAAGGAGATCCAGGCCATCTACCAGGGGGCCAAAGCCCTCACGGCCTACTGGTACGGCCAGGATTTCGATAAATTGAGCCTCATCGGAGGGGGAGTCAAGGAGTTTGACAAGGAGATCCTCTCCAAACAGGATCTTCTGGGGAAGATCAAGGTCCTCCTGGCAGGCTATACCGCCCTCTCCCTCCTCTTTAACGAGGAGTTCTCCATCAGCGCCGAAGATATACGGCAGGCCAAAGTTTTGGCCGAGGAGATGGTCCTCCGCTACGGCATGGGAGAGAGACTCTTTGCCGATGGGAGCGATGCCGCTCAAATTGTGGAGGAGTCCCTGGGGGAACTCAGGGAGTTTCTGGGAAGGAGGAGGGAGATTCTCAAGAGGTTGGCCCACCGTCTCCTGGAACGGGAGGTCTTGACCAAGGAGGATGTACGGGAGGCCCTGGGTGACCTTTTTTAGCGGTTTCGGTTTCTGTTGCGAAAAGGCCCTCTTCAGAGAGTATCTGGAGGAGGGAGAGTTTGTGGTGGCCGGGTTCAGCTACGGAGCCCAGAAGGCCCTCAAAGAGGTTCTCTCCCGTCTGGAAGAGGGGAGGAGGGTAGAGAGGCTCCAACTCCTCTCGCCGGCCTATTTCGACCATCTCCCTAAGGCTCTGAAGGTCAGGGAGATAGAGAACTTCATGAGGAACCCGGACCTCTACATGCGGCTCTTCTACAGGAAGGCGGCCTACCCCTACACCGGAGATGTGGCCCCCTTCACCAGGAGACCGGAGCTCTCCCAGCTCAAGGAGCTCCTCTTTTTCCAATGGAAGGGGGAGGAGCTGGAGAGATTGAGGGAGGCGGGGGTAGTTCTGGAGGTCTATATCGGCTCTCTGGACAAGATTGTCCCTCCCCAGAGGGTGGCGGAGTTCTTCAAAGCCTACGGGACACTCTACCAGATTGAGGGTGTGGGACATCTACTCCGATAGAAAGGGAAGAGATGGATACCATCAGGATCGGTGTTGTCACAGCCAGTGACAGGGCGAGTGCGGGAATATATGAAGACCTGAGCGGTAAGGCGATTGTGGAGACCATGGAGGAGTACCTCCTCAACCCCTTCGAGATTCTCTACCGCTGTGTCCCAGACGAGCAGGAGAGGATCGAGGAGGCCCTCAAGGAGCTCTGTGATCGGGAGGGGGCGGCACTGGTTGTCACCACCGGAGGGACGGGACCGGCTCCGAGAGATGTGACTCCGGAGGCGACAGAGGCGGTCTGTGACAAGATCCTCCCCGGTTTCGGAGAGCTCATGAGGGCTGTCAGCCTCAACTATGTACCGACAGCCATTCTCTCCCGCCAGACAGCCGGCATTCGGGGGAAGAGCCTCATCATCAACCTCCCTGGAAAACCCAAATCCATCAGAGAGTGTCTCGATGCCGTCTTTCCGGCCGTCCCCTACTGTATCGACCTCATCGGCGGCCCCTATATTGTGACCAACGAAGAGGTGATCAGAGCCTTCCGCCCCAAGGGGAGCTGATGGAGAGGGTTACAGAGCGGTATCGGGAGTGTATGGAAGGGCTCCTCCAGGAGCTGGAGCGGGAGTTCATGGAGATTCTGGCCAACAGGGAGTGGGATAAGGGAGAGAAGAATAGAAGGACCAAGCCCTTGGTCACCAAGAAGCAGATCCTCCTCAACACCTTGGAGGCCCTCCAACTTGTGGATAGGGAGGGAAAGGACCCTACCTCTTCTTGAGGGAGCGCTTCTTTCGGAGGAACCGTCTCCGGAGGCGTTGGAGACGGGTGAAATCCCGACGAGGAAGATCGACCTCTATCTTCTCAATCTCCTCTCCGATCTTCACCTCCAAAATCTCGCTCTTCTTCATAGCCAGTATCTGGGAGGGGAAGATACTCCTGTGGCCTGTGGCGAGGAAGCTGATGACGGCACTGATAGCCGCATAGTGGGCGATCTCCAGACCGAAGAGCTCCACAGCCATAATTGTGGCGGCTATAGGGGTGTTGGTGGCTCCCGAGAGGACGCCGATGAACCCTAGGGCTGTGAAGAGGGTGATCCGCTCCGGGTCCAGCCACTCGCCGAGGGCGTGGCCACTGGTGGCCCCAACGAAGAAGATGGGGGTGATGACCCCTCCACTCCCCCCTCCACTGAGGGTGAGGGAGGTTGTGAGAGTCTTGAGGAGAAAGGCGTACCATGGAAGGTCCCGGGCAAAGTAGGGATCCGGATTGAGGGTATCCTTGATGGTCTCCATACCGAGGCCGAGGTACTGCTCCCCGAAGATGAGGGCAATTCCAACAAGGGCGAGGCCGATGAGAAAGGATTTGAGGTAGATATTGAGTCTGATTCTCTCAACTCCCCTTTCAATCCACTGCATAGCTGTAATCATGAGATCTGAGACAAAGCCGAAGAAGAGTCCCGCCAGAATGACCTCCAAGATGAGGGGGATATTGAGGACCATAGGTTGGTAGTAGTGGTAGTCGAAGTAGGTATAGTCGATGCCGAGGAACTGGGCTGTCGTGAAGGCCGCAAAACCGGCGATGAAGGAGGGGAGGAGGACATCGTAGAGGATGACCCCGATAATGAGGACCTCCACGCCGAAAATGGCTCCGGCAATAGGTGTTCCAAAGACAGCTGAGAAGCCGGCGCTGATCCCGCAGATGACCACCTTCTTCCGGTCCCTGTCGCTGAATTTGAGGAGGTCGCTGACGAAAGAGGCACTGGCCGCTCCGATCTGGCCGGCCGGTCCCTCCTTCCCCACACTTCCCCCCGAAAGAATGGTGAGGACTGTAGCCACAAGTTTGACAGGAACCACCTTTACATCTATCTTCCCATGGTTTTTGTGGACCGCCTCAATCACCTTCTCCGTCCCGTGGCCCTGGGCGGAAGGGGCAAAGGTTCTGACCATCCAGAGAACGAGAACCAGGGTGACGGGGAGAAGGAAGTAGTGGGGGAAGGGGAGCTCTCCCTGGAACTCCTCTCCATACTGAATGACCTTGAGGAAGAGGGTGACAATGGCACCCACCAGAATACCGATAAAGGAGGAGAGAACCATCCATTTAAAGAGAGTGACGAAGATGGCGCTCTGTTCGATGAGGTGCTTCTTCAACATAGAGGGCCTTTAGAGATCGGTTTTCCCCCTCTCTCACCAGAAGACTCCCTCTACTCTCCCCGCCTCGGCGGGAGGGAGTTCTGACTTGAGAGCGGTGGTTACGGTACCTGCAATTCCTTCCATCTCTCCCAAAGGTTGGCGCCCAACCTTGGAGATATTCCCCTCTCCGCTCCTCGACACAGAGAGAGGGACTATCACCGACTATAATAGCCTGATACCATTAATACCGTCACTCCCATACCTGGGATCCTCCGGAGGCTCCGAGGATATACCCATCGAGTTGAGGAAGGGAGACTATTGTGTTTGCTACTTCACCCATAACACCCCTCGTGAGAGGGAGGGGTATCATAGGAGGATTTGCCATTTATATGTTCTCTGACCACCTGATTTGGTATTGTGGCCGTAAACAGGAAGATACTTCAAAAAATCGACCAATTGGAGGAGCTATGAACATTCTCATCACCATTACCGCACTCTTTGCAATAGCTGGCATCGCCTACGCCATTTGTGGAGCGATCACACATGATAAGAGAACCCAAAATGGCTGAAAATTGTCACTAAAGGTGTGTGAAGAACTCGGCATAACACAATCTGTATAACCAGACCCCGCTAGAGCCACCTCTACAGGCATTAATTCGGAGCGTCCCACCCTACTTATCTCAATCCCTCTTTTAGCTCCCTATGAAGCCTCCCCTTCTTGAAGCGGTTGATTAAGATAGTGGCCTCCGTTGGTGGGGCATTGGGGAGATGACCTCGAACAGATCGGTAAGCCCTCTTCTGATACAGATGGGAGGCCCGTCCCCTTATGGCTTGAATTTGAGGCTGTTGCCCCGTCTCCGTATCACCTCCAGGGGCATATTTATCACATTGTGAAGGGAATCGAGTACTCCTCTCCATTCCCGCTGGCAGGGGTATCAGCACATGAGAATTTCGACGAGATCATAGAGGGAGAGATATTTTTCAGAGAGTCTCTTTTTTCGGGAGGTTTGGTATGGTGTGAAGTCCTCATATTTGGTGGAGGTGTCGGGAATCGAACCCGAGTCCGGAAACAACCCACCATAGACCTCTACGTGCGTAGTAGCGCCGATCAATTTCGGCTGGCAACAGCTCGACGCCCAAAGCTGGTTGCCAGCCTAGCCCTCGGTGTCGATCTTGGATCGGGCTCTCCAAGATCCAAGCCCTCTCGATGATGACCCCGCATGAGCTAGACCCAGAGGGCAGGGTCTAGTGCGAGGGACCGTAAATCTCTCTTACTTACGCCGCTACAGCGTAAGCCGGTCGGTAGTCTGTATTGTTTGCGTCTATTTTTTTGGGCTCTTTTTACGGCATCGCCCAAGCCGGCACGCAGTCTATGGCAGACTGCTCCCGTCGAAGCCATGTCACCCCCATTTGTGGGGTAGAGCAGGTTCAGGAGTTGATAAGTTCCTTAATTCTTCCCGATAGCGATGATATTTTATCAATTTTCTGGGACTCTGTCAACCCATCATCCAGGAGGATCTTAATGAAGGCGCTTCCCACAATGACTCCATCTACCCCCTCTGCCCGCTCCCGAGCCGTACTCTCATCGACTCCGAAACCGATATAGATCGGTGTTGTCGTCACCTCCCGAATAGCTTGGATAGTTGGCAGGAGCTCCTCCCTCTTCTTGGCTCCCGTAATCCCTGCATAGGCTACCAGGTAGATAAACTTCTTGGAGTCCCTCACTATTGTTCCGATCCGCTCTCTGGAGTCGGTGGGAGCCACAAAGTCGATGAGGGCGATCCTCTGCTCATCAAAGAGGGGGCGGTATCTCCTCCCCTCCTCATAGGGGAGATCGGGGATGATGAAACCGCTGACCTCCAGCTCCTTGGCTTCCTGGACAACCCTCTCCATACCCCGATGGTAGAAGGGGTTGAAATAGCCCATCCAGAGGGTATCGACCTTCTGAGCTACGGCCCGGGAGACCTCCAGGACATCTCTGAATCGGAACCCCCCCTGGAGGGCCCGCATATTGGCCTCCTCGATAACGGGACCATCGGCCACAGGATCGCTGAAGGGGATCCCCAACTCGATCATATCGCACCCCTTCTCCCTCATGGCCAGTATGAGATCGATTGTGAACTCTCTACTCGGATAACTGCATGTGATGTAGCCCACCAGCTTCTTCACACCCCCTCCTTTTTAGGTGCAATTATACCCTACTTTCCTCTCCCTTCCTAGTTTATCGGCTCATGGTATAATATTGAGTAGAAGAGAGGAGGGGAACTGCTATGGAAAAAGTGAGTCTCGGTCACATTCTCTCGGCCAAGGGGAAGAGAAAACTGGTCATGCTGACGGCCTACGACGCCCTCTTTGCCAAACTCTTCGACCCCTACACAGATATACTCCTTGTGGGAGATAGCCTCAATATGGTCTTTGCAGGTGCCCAGGATACCCTCTCCGCCACGATGGACCAGATGATCTACCACACCCAGGCGGTCTGTAGAGGGGCCCAGCGGAGCTTCATTGTCTTCGATATGCCCTACGGGAGTTATACCGACCCCTCCACCGCCCTAGCCAACGGTCTCCGGGTCTATAAGGAGACCCGGGCCGACTCCGTCAAGCTGGAAGGGGGAGCCGAAAAGGCGGAGGTGATAGCCACCCTTGTGGAGAATGGGATCGCCGTCATGGGCCATATCGGTCTCATGCCCCAACATGTCCGGGGAGAGGGGGGATACAGGATCAAAAGGGATCGGGAGAGAGTGGTGGAAGATGCCCTGGCCGTAGAGGAAGCCGGGGCCTTCAGTCTCGTTCTGGAGGGGGTCCAGGCCGATATAGCCGCCGCCGTCACAGAGGAGCTGAAGATCCCCGTCATCGGCATTGGTGCAGGGAGAGATGTTGATGGACAGGTCCTGGTCTGGACCGATATGTTGGGATTTTTCACCGAGTTCAAACCCAAATTTGTCCGCCGCTACCTGGAAGGGGCCCAGCTGGTGGACGGGGCTCTCCGCCGTTATGTGGAAGATGTCCGATCTGGACGGTTCCCCAGTGAGAAGGAGAGCTACTGATGCGGATAGTCGATATTGAGCGGTTCACTCCCGAGGAATCCTTTGAGAACTCCCTCCGCCCCAAGACCTTCGACGACTATATTGGACAGGAGCAGATCAAGAGGAACCTCCAGGTCTTCATCGAGGCCGCCAAGGGGAGGAGGGAGCCCCTGGACCATACACTCTTCTTCGGCCCCCCCGGCCTCGGAAAGACCACCCTGGCCAACATTATCGCCTCCCAGATGGGGACCACAATCAAGACCACCTCCGCCCCAATGATAGAGAAGAGCGGGGATTTGGCGGCCATCCTGACCAATCTGGAAGAGGGGGATATTCTCTTCATCGACGAGCTCCACCGCCTCTCCCCGGCCATCGAGGAGATTCTCTACTCGGCCATGGAGGATTTCAGACTCGATATTATCATCGGGAGCGGGCCGGCCGCCCAGACCATCAAGATCGATATAGCCCCCTTCACCCTCATCGGGGCCACAACCCGGGCCGGGATGATCAGTTCCCCCCTCAGAGATCGGTTCGGCATGCACTTCCGCCTCCAGTTCTACACCCCCCAGGAGCTGGCGAAGATTCTGGAGAATGGGGCCCAGAAGCTGGGGCTCCCCATCGAGAGGGAGGCAGCCTTGGAGATCGCCAGACGGAGTCGGGGGACCCCCCGAATAGCCTTGAGGCTCCTCAAGAGGGTGAGGGATTTTGCCGAAGTGGCCGGAGAGGGGAAAATTACGGTGGAGAGGGCCCGGGAGTCTCTGGAGGCCTTGGGAGTCAACGAGATGGGGCTCGACGAGCTGGACCTCAAACTCTTGAGACTCCTTGTGGAGGCTCGGGGGAGACCATTGGGACTGGGTACCCTGGCGGCGGCCCTCAGCGAAGATGAGGGGACAATAGAGGAGGTCATCGAACCCTACCTTCTGGCCAACGGCTACATAGAGCGGACGGCTCGGGGGAGGGTAGCCACAGAGAAGAGTTACGAGATCATCAGACTCCGCCCCAGGGAGAGCCTCTTCTGAAAGGGAGAGGAGAATGAAACCGATCCACTTCCTCGCCTTCCTCTTCCTCATCGTAGGCTATTTCACCTACCGCCTCTTCTCCCCCTACCTGGAGACTATGACCATAGCCGCCCTCTTGGCCCTGGCTACCTATAAGATTAACAAATATTTCCTCACGACCCTTCCGGGTCGGGTTCTCCCCGCCCTCCTGAGTACCCTCATTCTGGGGGCCATCCTCTTCGCCCCCATCATCTACATCATCACCAACGCCGCCTCCATTGTGGCCTATCTCGATATGGAGAGTATCAATAGGAGCTTTCTCTTCGTCAAGGAGTGGATTCGGGAGATTCTGGACAAGAGCGGTGCCATCGATGCTCCCATCCTCAAGAAGACCCTGGCCTCCTTTGACATTAAGGCCCTGGTCAACTCCATTGTAAAGGTGACCACCTTCTTGGGGGCCAAGAGCGCCAACTTCCTCAAGGATACCCTCCTCATCCTGATCTTCTACTTCTTCGCCAACCTCTACGGGAGGGAGATCCTCCTCTACTTCCAGAACCTGATCCCCTTCTCCAAGGAGGAGTCCAAAACCATCTTTGAGAGTCTGGCGGGGGTCATGGGGGTCGTCTTCAACTCCATTATCGCCACAGCCGTTCTGGAGGGGGCCCTCTTCGGCCTCATTACAGCCTACTACGGTTACAACGGCATCCTCTTCGGCATCCTCTACGGCTTCGCCTCCCTCATACCCGTCGTAGGGGGGGTCATCATGTGGCTCCCCCTCTCCATCGATCTCTATCTCAAGGGGAAGGGGGGGGAGGCCCTGGGGTTGGCCCTCTACTCCATCCTCGTCATCTCGGTGGTGGCCGACACCTTCGTCAAACCCATTATCATCCGATATATCGACAATCTCATGGTGGCCAATAGGGGGATGCGGATCAATGAGCTCCTCATCTTCTTCTCCCTTGTGGCCGGCCTCTCCAGTTACGGCTTCTGGGGAATGATTATCGGACCGGCCGTTATTACCCTGATGATCTCCATACTCCAGATCTATCCCCAGGTGGCAGGGAGAAGTTTCGAGAGGTGTGGGGAAGGGGTCAACTCTCTAAAATCTTCTCTATCTCCTTGAAGGCCGGCTCCAAAATCCGTTTTTTGTAGTTTTCGCAGTCGGTCTTGAGGGATTTCTTGAAGCTGAGGATCTTGATCTCCTCTTTGTTGGCCCCCCGTTCAATGGCCTCCTTCAGCTCCCGATCCAGATCGAGCTCCATATTGGCAAACTCCCAGACCGTAATTCCGAAGGCCCGAGAATATTTGATGGCGTCGCTGTCGGCCAGGACCACATAGTTCCTGTCGGCCTCGTCGATATAGTTGATCACCCCCTTTGTCTCGAAGAAGCCGTACTTATCCCCCAGGAATATATCGAACTGGAGCTCCAGGTCCCGCATCTCGTTCCACCGATTGAGGACGAAGAGGGTCTTGATTTTGGGGTTGGCATTCTTGATCTTCTGGTAGAGGTTGATGGCGCTGATGGCGTCGAGCTCCCCATCCATGAGGGGGATGATGACGGCGTCCAGGGCGTAGACCATACCGCTGTGGATGAGGGCATCCACCACATAGACGGTGGTCTTGTTGGCCCCCACATCCATGACAATATCGTTCTCCAGGAGGAGAATATCCCTGAGCTCCTCCCGCATATCCTGGCCGGCCACCCGCACCTTTTCGAGCCAGACCAGTCGGCTCTTCTCAAAGGAGATGCTATCCTCATTCTCATCATCGAACTCGAAGAAGGAGATGGGGTTCCCCCCCTTCTGGTAGAGGTAGGGGACGATGAGTTGCATGCTCACCGTACTCTTCCCCACCCCTCCCTTGGCATTGACGACGGCGATCTTCTGGTGCTTCTTACCCATAGCCCCTCTTCACTTTTTGGCAAATTATAGCACAACCGGGCTAGGGAGAGTCGATTACCGGGTGGAACAGGCACTCACTCCGGGAGGGGTTGTGGGTTGGATCATCTCGTTGCTCACTCCCCCCTCTTCATTGATCTTTTCGATAAAGTGCCACAATTTGTGGGCCGCCTTGTGGTACCGCTTAGCAGTCTCGCTGTCGGGGTGGTAGTAGACCACCGGTTTTCCCTCATCTCCCCCCTCCCGTATTGCGGGCTCTATCGGGATCTGGCCGAGAAGGGTCGTCCCATACTCCAGGGCCACATCGTGGGCTCCCCCCTTCCCAAATATGTCGCTCTCCGTTCCACAGCTGGGGCAGATGAAGCCACTCATATTCTCTACAATACCGGCTATCGGAATGTGGAGCTTCTTGAACATGTCGAGGCTCCTCCGACTATCGTCGAGGCTCACCATCTGGGGGGTGGTCACAGTGACCCCTGCCGTCACAGGGACACTCTGGGCCAGAGTGAGCTGGGCATCACCTGTTCCGGGAGGCATATCGATGAAGAGAATATCGAGATCGCTCCAGAGTATATCCCTCAGGAACTGTTCGACGGCCTTCATAATCATAGCCCCCCGCCAGATGAGACTCTGCCCCTCCTCCATGAGGAGCCCCATACTCATCACCTCAACACCATATTTGGTCTCTATCGGCTTTACCTTGTTGCCTACAACCTCGGGCTGGACTCCGAGAATTCCCATCATTCGGGGAATGTTGGGCCCATAGATGTCGGCGTCCAGGATACCGACCCTCTTCCCCTGCATCGCCATAGCTATGGCCAGGTTGACTGTGGTCGTCGATTTTCCGACCCCCCCTTTTCCACTGCTGATCATGACGAAATTGTCGATCTGGGGGGCCAGATTCTTCCCTCTGCTAGAGGTCTCCCGGGGCATTTTGGGCTGGTGGATTGTCACCTTGACCTCCTTGGCCCCCTTGAGTTCCAACTTCTTCTCGATCTCCTCCCTCAACTGCTCTGCCACCTCCGGGGCACTCGATGTGATGTCGAGTTCCACCTCCACCCGCTCTCCATCGACTCTAACCGATTTGACAAAGCCGAAGGTGACAATATCCTTGGTAAACCCTGGATAGGTGACGGTACTCAGTACCTCTCTCACAACCTCTTCATTGATCATCGATCTTCCTCCTTCTCTCGACTCTCACACTCTGGTTGGGGGGCTCAGACTCCGGCCTCCCCTATCTCCATCTCATGTTTTTCCATAATATTCTGGGTGATCTTGTAGCTACAGAATTTGGGGCCACACATACTACAGAACTCCGCCTCCTTGAAGACCTCTTGGGGGAGGGTCTCATCGTGGAACTCCCGGGCCCGCTCCGGATCGAGGGCCAGCTCAAACTGTCTCTTCCAATCAAAGTTGTAGCGGGCGTCGCTCATGGCGTCATCTCTGTCCCGGGCCCCCTTCCGTCCCCGGGCAATATCTGCGGCGTGGGCGGCAATTTTGTAGGCGATAATCCCGTTCCGGACATCTTCGGCGTTGGGGAGTCCCAGGTGCTCTTTGGGTGTCACATAGCAGAGCATACTGGCCCCGTACCAGCCGGCCATGGCGGCTCCAATGGCACTCCCGATATGGTCGTAGCCGGGGGCTATGTCGGTGACCAGAGGTCCCAGAACATAGAAGGGGGCCTCGTGGCAGTAGTCCCTCTCAATCTTGATATTCCGCTCTATCTGGTTCATAGGGACATGGCCGGGCCCCTCAATCATCACCTGGACATCTCGATCCCAGGCCCTGAGGGTCAGCTCTCCGAGGACTTTGAGCTCCTCCAGCTGGGCGTCGTCGCTGGCGTCGGCCAGGCAACCGGGGCGGAGACTATCTCCCAGGGAGAGGCTCACATCGTACCTCCGACAGATGTCGAGGATCTCGTCGAAGGCTGTGTAGAAGGGGTTCTCCCTGTGGTGGTGGAGCATCCAGGCGGCCATGAGACTCCCACCCCGACTGACAATTCCCATCTTCCTCTTGGCCACGAGGGGCATGAAGCGGAGGAGGAAACCGGCGTGGATTGTGAAGTAGCTGACCCCCTGCTCCGCCTGCCGCTCTATGACCTCCAACATCTTGTCGATAGTCAGATCCTCAATTCTGTTGTTGCAATCGTGGAGGATCTGGTAGATGGGTACTGTCCCGACCGGAACGGTGGCATGGCGGATCACCTCCCGTCTGATGGCGTCCAGATCCCCTCCCGTCGAGAGGTCCATAATAGTATCGGCCCCGTACTTCTGGCAGATCCGTACCTTTTCGACCTCCCCCTCTATATCACTGGCCAGGGCGCTGGATCCGATATTGGCGTTGATCTTGGTCCTGGCCGCTATCCCGATGGCCATGGGTTTAAGGTGGGCGTGGTTGATATTGGCCGGAATGATCATACGGCCCCGGGCCACCTCCCGCCGTATCAGCTCCGGGTCCAACCCTTCCACCTCGGCTACATACCTCATCTCCTCGGTGATCATCCCCTTTTTGGCGTAGTGCATCTGGGTCCTGCACCCATCTTTCTCCCTCTTCCTCACCCACTCTGAACGCATGGTCGATCCTTTCTAGAGAGTTCCATCACCGCTCCATTGTACACAATCTTACTTAAAAAAGATAAAAAAAAGCTTTTATTGTGTATAATTTGGTAACAGTTAAGTAAAAAGGATAAAAATTGTCCGATATAGCTGTCCTGTTACTTGCCGCAGGGGAATCCAACCGGTTCGGACTGGGAGTGAAGAAACAGTGGCTCTGGATCGGGGAGGAACCCCTCTGGCTCTCTGTAGCCAGAAAGTTCAGGGGGTGGGGTTTCGAGAGGATCACAATAGCTGTCCCCGAAAGGGAGCTCCCCTTTTTCCGTAGATATTCGGAGTTTCCCGTTGTTCAGGGGGGAGCAACAAGGGAGGAGACGGTGAGAAAGGCCCTCCTCCAGATGGAGAAGAGCCCCCACCTTCTCATTAGCGATGTGGCCCGTCCCTGCCTCTCTAGAGAGCTGGTGGAGCGGATTCTCCTCCATAGGGATGAGGCCCCTTGCGTCGCCCCGGCCATAACTCCCCCCGATACAGTTGTGTATCAAAACGAAACAGTTGACCGCTCCCAGGTCCTCCTTGTCCAGACCCCCCAACTCTGCCACACCGAAACGCTGAAGAGGGCCTTGGAGGAGGGGAGGGGATTTACCGATGAGAGCAGTGCCATCAGGGCCCTTGGAGAACGGGTCCTCTATGTCAAAGGGGAGAGGGGGGCTCTGAAATTGACATTTGCCGAAGATCTCCGGTGGCTGGACTGCCTCACTCCCCCCTCCCAGAGGGGGAGAAGCGGGTACGGTTTCGATGTCCACCCCTTCACCCCGGACCGCCCCCTCTACCTCTGTGGTCTGGAGATCCCCCACTCCCACGGATTGGCGGGCCACTCCGATGCCGATGTGGCTCTCCACGCCCTCATCGACGGCCTCTTGGGTGCCGCCGGCTTCGGCGATATTGGAGAGCTCTTTCCAGACAACGATCCCCGGTACAAGGGGATCTCCTCTGTCCAGCTCCTCAAGGAGACCCTCTCCCTTCTCACCTCCTGCGGTTTCAGAGTGGAACAGGTAGATATGACAATTATGGCGGAGCGGCCCAAACTCAAGGAGTTCAAACTCCCCATGGAGGAGAGACTCTCGGAGCTCCTCTCCCTGGAGAGGGGAAAGATCAATCTGAAGGCGACGACAACAGAGGGGTTGGGATTTGTGGGGAGAGAGGAGGGGATAGCCGCAACCGCCCTTGTCACCCTCAGATATTTCGATTGGAGTCGGAGATGAAGATCCTCATAGTCGAAAATGAGATCTACCTGGCCCAGAGTATAGCCAGCAAACTCTCTGAGAAGGGGTACACCTGCGAGATAGCCGCCTCGGTCCACGACGCCCTGAAGGAGGATGAGGTGGAGGTGGTCCTCCTCTCCACCAATATGAGTGGTCAGAACTTCTACCCCGTCATAGAGCGGTATCGGGAGAGCATCATTATCCTCCTGGTCTCCTATATCTCCCAGGATACGGTCTCCGATCCCCTCCAGGCAGGAGCCAACGACTACATTCTGAAGCCCTTTATGATCGAAGAGCTGATCCGAAAGATCGAGCACTTCATCGAGTACCAACGGCTCAAGGCCCAGAACGAGTGTTACAAGAGCTATATCGACTACGCCCTCCAGGGGCTGGAGGTGGGGTATATCTCCATAAAGGAGCCCCTTCCCCTCTTCCTCAAGACCAACTACCAGCGGTACGCCGACGCCTACGCCTTCCAATTTGCCGACCTGTTGGGGGAGACCTTCCGCTTCTACTCCCTTGCCGAGAAGGGGAGTCTCAACAGAATCAGGCAGGAGAAGGAGCGGCAACTCCTCTATATCACCGACTATCAGAGTCTCAAGAGGAGTGAGAGGGAACAGTTCCTCCAGGCTGTCGAGGGGAAGAGGGCCCTCATCTCGACGACGGAGCCTCTGGAGGAGGAGATCCCCTATAGGGTGGTGGAGTTGAAGAGCGATAACAAGATCTACGACATCAACGATATTCTGACAATAGATGAGTATGTCAAATATGTGATCATTAATTATCAGAACAAATTTCCCGATACTATTCTCTCCAAGAAGTTGGGTATTTCCCGAAAAAGTCTATGGGAGAAGAGGAAAAAGTATGAAATCTTCAAAAAGAGATAGCCTCTTCATCGACAGAGAGGCTCTCGCCACCCTGGCCCTCCTCCAGGAGGGTCTCCTCTACCCCGTCACCAAGTTGATGGGGTCCAAGGAGGCCCAGGAGGTCGATGAGACAAAGGAGTACCACGGAAGGTCCTTCCCCTTCCCCTTCATCTTCGCCCCTGCGGGGAAGAGAAATGAAGAGGTGCTCCGAAGGGCCCAGAGGGGGGATCAGCTGGACCTCATCGAAGGGGGAAAGAAGGTGGGGGAGATCGTTGTCGATGAGGTCTTCCCCATCGATCCGATCCAGAGGTTGAAGAGTATCTACGGAACCAGCGATACCTCCCACCCAGGGATCATCTCCACCCTCAAGAGAATGGGAAAGTATGCCCTCAGCGGTGACTACTGGGTAGATTTCGACGAGGTCCACAGAACCAAGGAGCTCATAGTGAAGAGGAAGAGGGAGCTCAAGGCGAAGCGGGTCTCCGCCATCATGCTGGCCGCCAAACCCCTCCACAGGGCCCACGAGCGGCTGATCCGCCTCACCCTGGAGAATAGCGATCTCGTCGTCCTCTTCCTCCTCAAACCCTACTCCAAGGAGAGGTTCACCTACGAACTCCGCCATAAGATACTGGATTACTTTGTCAAAAACTACCTCCCCAAGAACAGGGTCATTATAGCTCCCCTGGAGAATACCTACATCTTCGCCGGCTTCAACGAGCTCATCATCGACGCCATTGTCGCCCAGAATTTCGGTTGCACCAAACTTGTCGTCGGACAGAACCACGCCGGCCTCAACCTCTACTACGACACCAAGAACAACCTCAAGAGCGTCTTTGACAGGCTCAAGGGGATCTCCATCGATATAGAGGTGATCAGCGAATTTGTCTATTGCAACGAGTGTAAGACAATTGTGAGCACCAATACCTGTCCCCACGGAAGCCACCACCATATCTGTTACCATGCCGACTCCATCATGGAGCTCCTGGAACTGGGGATCCTCCCTCCTGCCGTCCTGGTCAGGAAGGAGATCAGCGCCATTATCCTCAGCCGCTTCTTCCCCCACCGCTTCAAAAATCTCGGCAAACTCTTTGCAGACTTCGTCCCCAGTCCGGGGCTCATGGAGAAGCACAGTGAAGAGGATTTCTATATTGAGCTCATGAAGCTCTACCAGACCACATCTCTCACTTAGGAGTGGCTCCAATGCGCAACTGCTTTCTCACAGGGTGTTATACAGGTCTCCTCCCCAAGGCCCCGGGAACATGGGGATCCCTTCTGGGGGTAGTCCTCGCCTTCCTCATCCTCCTCTTCCTCCCCCAATCTACCCTCTTCCTCCTGGCCCTCCTCATAACGGTGGTCGCCGTCAGGGAGATCGACAGATATGAGGCTGAAGGGGGGATCCATGACGATCCGAAGATAGTGATCGATGAGGTGGCCGGAGTCCTCTTCGGAGCCTCCATCCTCCCCTCCACCCACCCCCTCTGGCTCCTGGTCCTCCTGGTCATTTTCCGTATCCTCGACATAAAGAAACCCTCCCTCATCTCCAGGGCCGAGGGACTTCCCGGCGGAATGGGGGTGATGGCCGACGATATTGTGGCTGGAATTGTGGGGGGGCTGGTGACCGGACTCCTCTTCGTCCTCTTCTCCCATCTCCCATGAGAAAGGAGGTTCCATGCTGAAGCGGCTCTTAGAACTCATCCTCCCCTCCGAAGATACGGTCTATAAGAGGAACCTCATCGAGACAATTGTCAAGGAGGACCCCAGCCGATCCCCCAAGGAGCTCTCCACCAAGGAGATAGGGGAGCTGGAGGAGCTCCTCAACACCCTCCTCCTGGAGAAGGGGGTAGAGTGTAAAGGGGGAGAGGAGAGAGTGGCAAGAGAGATCTTCCGAGGGAGGGGAAGGAGAAGGGGAGGTGGAGAGAGGAGGAGAGGGAGTTCTCCCTCCAGGTTCTATGAGAGGTTTGTAGGGGAGTATCTGGAGAGGAGGGGGTATATTGTCAAATACAGCAGTATCGAGAGGGGGAGACGGAAGGGAGGGATAGATCTGATCGGGGTGAAGCGGGAGGAGCTCCTCCTGGTCCGGTGTGAGAGGGGAAGAGCTAACCAGAAGTTCGGAATTACCAGGAGAGATATTGAGAGGTTCCTCAAGGAGACAGAGGAGTTCCTCCAGAAAAACCCCCAATACAGGGGGTATAGGGTCAAGAGAATTCTGGTCACCCCCAGGAGAATTGGGGATCCCTCGGCCACCGCCTTCCTCAAAGAGCAGAGGGAGCTAGTCGAATACCTCTACCTCCCCCTCCCTACCGACTATAGAGGGCCAGTATCCCCTTGAGAACCTTCAAGAAGCGGTTCTCCACCTTCCGCTCGAAGAGGTCGTAGAGCCGCACATAGCCGGCCTTATAGAAGAGCTCATAGAGGTCGAGATCCAGCTCCAATCTACTCCCTGCAAGGGCGACTCCCACAAATGCCTCCCGGGATCGGGCGTAGTAGTAGGCTCCCCTTCTCCTCTTAAGATGGGTGATCTCCTCCCCTATGGGACCGATGGCCACATCTAGATCGATACCGAGGACCAGCTCCTTTCCATTGGCCAAGGTCTGGAGTATTCCCCCCTCCATGAAGAGGATCACTATGTCGATTCTCTCAGCTCCACTCTGCCACCCCAGATTTTCGCTGTACATCTTGATAAAGAGGGGGTTGGACCAGCCGTAGGGTGTCTGGAAGAGGATCACTCCCCTCCCCACCCTTCTCCCCTTCCGTCCCCCCTTCTCCACCATATTGGGTATAATAGCAATAGCCCTTGCCTCTTTGAGGAGCTGGGGTGGAATTCTCTCTTTGGGAAAGAGCATGAAGCGCCGGAGGGCCTTGGCGGCGTCTAAAAGGAGCCTGTCGATAGGGGAAGCGTATGCGAAGGAGAGGAGGAGAGAGAGGATGAGGATCGTTCGCATTAGCTCCCTTTGTGAGATAGATTATTATAACAAAGCTTGTAGGAGTGACAATAAGAGAGGCCTTTAAAGATTTCTACAGAAACTTCCCCCGCCACCAGATAGAGAGGGCCATTGAATTCTTCGCCTGTTTCGGAGGAGGAGAGCCCCTCTTCATTCCCGATACCTCCCAAGATCTTATCGACAATCTGACCCGACTTTTTGAGTCCTATAGTGAGATCAAACCCCTCATCTCCGTGGAGAACGAGCACCTCCTCTCGGCCTTCGCTACAGGGGATAGACGGATCGAGAGCACTATCAGGAAGAGCTTCCTTTCGGAAGCCCAAGGCTATGCCGCCCTCTCCCAGCTCATTGAGGGGAGCTACATTCGGAAGGTCTTGAGCAGGGAGAGACTCCCTAAAAAGGAGGCCAAGAGGAGGCTCAAAAAGGAGCTGAGGCGGTACCGTATCCAGCATAAGGTCGCCTTCACCAGACCCTTTTACCGCTTCTGGTACCGCTACATCTACCCCAACGAAGAGCTCCTCCTCAATGGGGAGGGGGATCTCCTCCTCTCCATCGTTTTGGACGATCTGGACAACTTTGTCAGTCTCCTCTTCGAGGAGCTCTCCAACGAGCTCCTCCAGGAGCGGTTTGGTCGCTCCCTCTCCAGCGGGAGCTACTGGGATCGGAAGGTGGAGATCGACATCTACATGGAGCTCCCCAACGGGGAGAGTCTTGTGGGAGAGTGCAAGTGGAAGAACTCCAAAATCTGCAAACAGACCCTCAACTCCTTGAAGAAGAGGGCGGCCATTGCCGGAATTGAACCGACCTACTACGCCCTCTTCTCCAAGAGCGGCTTCTCCAATGAGCTCCTCAAAATGGGGGATAGGAACCTCCTCCTCTTCGATCTGGAGGATTTCAAAGAGTGGAGTGAGGAGACCGTCTATCGGAAGAGGGAGAAGCGGCCCTACTCCTTTGAGTTCTAGGAAGACTTGATCTAGATCAATGACAGAGGGGGGCCGTTGACCTACAATTAGGAGAAATTTTATCTTAATTATCTGGAGGTTCCTATGGTAGAGATTCCACACGATGCCCAGACCGTCCCTGTTGAAGGGGCTACAGTTGAGTTCAAGAGGTTCGAGAAGGATGGGGTGACCTACTACGCCTTCGATACCTCCCGGTGCGGCCCTCCCGAGCCCATGGTCAATGCCATGGCCGGACTCAAGCTGATCAAGGGTCCCGAGACTAAGTTGATTATGATCAACCACAAAACCCCCATGGGGCTCCTCAACAAGATCGGGGAGAACTACGAGATCCAGAAGGAGGAGCTCCCCGACGGTCGGGTAGAGCTGATCTTCAGTTACAAACCTGGAGCCAGTGAGAAGGCCGATCTCACCGACTCCCACTGCCACGGCTAGAAGGAGGGGGAGGGGATGTTCAATATTTCCAAGGAGTTCGCTCCACCATTCAGACTGATCGCCCCCTTTTTCATTACGGGGGTGGCCTTCTACCTCCTGGCCTCTGCCGCTCTCCTCTTCTATCCCGCAACATTCCACTACGGAGAGCTCTCTGTCGCCGGTTGGGTCCACCTCTTCCTGGTGGGCTATGTGATGATGGTCATCTTCGGAGCTATGGCCCAGCTGGTCCCCGTGGTGGTGGAGAGCGGCCACTTCAGCGTTGACTGGTACTACCTCATCTTCCCCCTCCTCCTGGGAGGAACGGTCACTCTCATTCTCGGCTTCTGGTTCAATCCGATCCTCCTGGGCTTCGGGGGACTCCTGGTCCTCTCAGCCATGGTCATCTTCGCCGTTGAGGTCCTCCTCACCATCAGGAGGAGTCATCTCGACTCCTTGACGGTCAAGGCTGTCAAAGTCTCCAATATCTTCCTCCTCATCGGAATTGTGACAGGCTTCCTCATGGCCCTCACCCTCAGCGGTCTCCTGGGGATAGATGTGGAGGCTATGGTGCGGGTCCACCTATTTGCGGTCCTCGGGGGGTACATTATGATCACCATCTTCGGGATCAGCATGGTCCTCCTCCCCATGTTCGGCCTGGCCCACGGCTTTGACGAGGGACCGGTCAAGGGAGCCTTCAGACTGATGGTGGTGGCTGTCACAATCGCCCTCCTCTCCCCCCTAGGGGGAAATTTCCTCTTCCTCGTCGCCTTCCAGCTCTCCCTCCTGGCTGTCGCCCTCTACCTCTACCAGATCGCCCTCATCTACCGGACCAGGGTGAGGAGGGAGACGGAGGTCTGGTACCTCTCCATGGTGGCCGGCTACAGCTTCCTCGCCCTTGCCCTCCTCCTGGGATTCCTGGTCCTCTTGAGTGGTGGGGAGCTCAACCTGGTCTATGCCATGGTCTGGGCCCTCTTCGCCTTCTTCGCCTTCCTCATCAACGGCCACCTCTACAAGATTGTCCCCTTTCTGGTCTGGTTCCACAGGTTCAGCCCCCTTGTCGGGAAGCGGAAGGTACCGATGCTCCATGAGATGTATCCCAAGAGGGGGGCCGCCATGGAGTTCTGGTTCTCCCTCATCGGCTCCCTCCTGGTGGAGTTGGGTCTCCTCATAGAGAGCACCACAGCCCTCCGGGCCGGAGCCAGCTTCCTTCTGGTGGGGGCCATCTTCCTCGCCACCTCCCTCAAATTTATGCTCATGTTCAAGGAGTCTTGATGGCTAAAGTGACAGAAGAACAGGTTTACGACGCAATACGGACCGTCATCGATCCGGAAGTGGGCTTCAATCTCGTCGATATGGGGCTCATCTACGGCGTCGACATTGATGATGAGAACAATGTCCATGTCAAGATGACCCTCTCCACCCGAGGGTGTCCCCTCCACCAGATGATGCAACAGTGGGTTAAGGAGGCGGTAGAGCGGATCCCCGATGTGAAGGAGGCGACGGTAGAGATTGTCTGGGATCCCCCCTGGAACATCTCCATGGCCAGCGATGTGGTCAAAAAGGCCCTCGGTGCTGGCTGAGATAAAGAGGGAGCTCCGCCACCTCTACGGAGCCGGGATCCTCTTCTTCTACTATATGAAATACCCGATCCTCATAGGGTTGCCCATACTCTACAATTTCTACGACTATCCGAGGAATATCTACCTCGATATTCTCTGGCTCTGGTCGGCCGGATTGGTCATCAAAGATGGCGTTGTCCTATTTCTGAGATGGAAGAGGGGAGAGAAGCTATGGAGATAAAACTGGATACGAAGATCTACGATCTTCTCAAGGAGTACCCCTTTCTGGAAGATGAACTCATCAAGATCAACCCCAAATTTAAGAAGTTGAAGAACCCCGTACTCCGCCGGACGGTGACGAGGATCGCCTCCATCAGACAGGCGGCCCGGGTAGGGGGAATGGACCCCATCGATCTCCTCAACAGAGTTCGGGAGAAGGTGGGACAGCCCCCCCTTCAGATGGAACTGGAAGGGGAGGAGGAGAGACCTGCACCGGAGTGGATTACCCGGGAACCTGTGGCGATCCTCGATGCCGACGAGCTCCTGGAGAAGGGGGAGAACCCTCTCACCCGTATCACCAAGCTCCTCCGGGAGATGGAAGAGGGAGATGTTCTCCTCCTCCTCAGCAGTTTTAGACCGGAACCCCTCATCGGAGAGATGGAGAAGAGGGGATTTCCGGTCTACAGCAGTGAGGCCGAGGGGCGCCACTACACCTATATTCTCAAGAAATAGTGACGAGGCGGTCCCAGAGCTCCCTATTGAGGAGGATCTTGGCTACCCGCTCCTGCCAGAGGCGGCGGAACTCCTTGATCTCCTCCTCTCCACCCCTTCCCTGTTGGAGGGCGGCCATGAGCTCCCTCATGGCGGGATCGGGAGGGACTGGGGAAGGATCGTAGGAGAGGGTAACACTCCTCCCTGTGGTGAGGGACCTCAACCCCACCTCCCCCTTCAGCTCCTCCACCCCGTAGTGGAGCTTGTTGGCCCTGCTGAACCTCCCTCCGATCCCTTTGAAGCCGGCCTCATCATTGACACCGCAGATGAAGGCTATGAGGGTTCCGATCACTCCATTGACCCCCTCCCCCTTTCTCCCTCTGATGAGGACCTCTATCTCCCCCCGAACGGGGAGCTCCTCTCCAAAGAGCTCCTGGAGCCCCATCTTGGCCATGAGATAGGCTCCCGCCACAGTGGGGCAGGAGTGGCCTGCCAATTTGACACAGTCGAGGTAGGTTATCTCGACAATTCCACTCTCTAGGGCCCCCAGAAACTCTGCCAAGGGGTCATAGAGGAGGATTGAGGGAACCTGGTCGAAAAAGTCTGGATAGGTCATGGTACTCCTTTGAAAAAATCTCTAATCGCCTCCCCCATCTCTTCGGGATCGGTGATTCTGTTGATCCTCTTCCGGAACTCTATGGCTCCCGGATACCCTTTAGAGTAGGTATGGAGATGTTTCCGGAAGAGGATGGCTCCGTGATCCCCGTAGAAGTGGACCATCTGGTTCAGATGTTCGAGAACGATCTCCAACTTGAGGGGGGTTCCAATCTCCCCTTGGGACTCCTTGAGCTGGTGGAAGATCCACGGTCTCCCAATGGCCCCCCGTCCAATCATGACCCCGTAGGGGGTGATCTCCTCCAGGACCCAGCGGGCCTTCTCGTAGCTGTCTATATCTCCATTGGCAATGACCGGAATGGAGACGGCCTCCCGGGCCTCCCTGATGGCCTGGTAATCTACCTCCCCCTTGAACCCCTGGGCCCGGGTGCGGCCATGGATTGTGACAAAGTGGGCACCGGCCCCCTCGATCCTCTTGACGATCTCCACAACCCTATTGGTCTCGAAGCCGAGGCGGATCTTGACAGAGGTGTACCTCTTCTTGGACCGCTTCCTGATCTCCTTCACAATGGCCTCCAGCCGGTCCAGATCTTTGAGGAGGGCGCTCCCGGCCCCCTGCTTCACAACCTTGGGGACGGGGCAACCGCAGTTGAGATCGATCCCGTCGATCCCCTCCATCCCGTTGAGGATCTCTACGGCCCGCCCCACACTCTCCGGATCGCTCCCGGCGATCTGGACAAAGTAGGGGCTCTCTTCGGGGGCCTTCCGGACCATCTTGAAACTCTTCTCGCTCCCGTGGATCAAGGCGTTGGCACTGACCATCTCACTCACTGTCAGATCGGCTCCAAACCTCTTGACCAGGGCCCGAAAGGGGAGGTCGGTATAACCTGCCAGGGGGGCCAGAACATAGAGGGGGCGAGAGAAATCGAGCTCCATGGGACCCCTAGATAAAGAGTTCCAGAGGGTAGTTGCGGCCACACTCTTTGAGTTCGAGGTAGGCCTTGAAGTTGAGCCACTCCTCCTCATGGGTGGTCTCGAAGAACTCCTTGGCCTTCTCGATCATCTCCAGATCGAAGAGGGTGTAGAGGTAGCCCCCCTCGGCCTTCTCATCCCGCACCTTGAGGAGCTCAAAGAGTTTCAGCCGCTCATCGGGGCTCATAATCTCCTTGACCTTTCGGGCCAGATCGATATAGTCCTGGGCTCCAAAGCGTTCCCCCATCTCCTGGATAATATAGAGAATATCGTCATAGTTGGGTTTGAGGGCCCCATCTTCCCGGGCCGCTAGATCGATGAGGTAGAAGAGGAGCTCCTTGTTAAAGAGCTTGACATACTCCTTGATCTTCCCAATATCGCTGAACCCCATATAGACCTTGAGGGACTTTCTACAGAGATCGATGGGGTACTCCTTGCAGTTCCTCAGAACGACGCCGCTGTAGGTGGGCTCCTCTTTGAGCCTGTTCTCAATATTCTTGACCAGGAGGGGGTTTCGGGGGGAGAGTTGGAAGTTGTCGATCTCCACATAGATACCGTTCTGAATATCCTTGATATATTCGAGGCTCTTCTTGAGCCGCTCATCCCTTGTCTCAATTCGGAACTCCCTGGGGACAATATCGCTGTGGTCAATGACATTCCCCAGGTTTCGGGCCTCCTGGGTCTTGTAGTTGTGGTCCCGGGGCTCCCGCATGAGGGAGGCGGCCACAGCGTCCACCATCTTATCATAGTCCTTTCGGTACTTCTTGAGGACCATGAAATTCTTGAAGGAGTAGTAGGCCATGTGGAAGAAGGAGGCGAGGAACATGATGAACATCGGAATGACAATCCAGACAGCCACAGGGAGGGAGATGGGAATACCGAGAATCTCAAAGGTGTAGTTCCTATCGATCTGGGAATAGACGAAGCCTCCGACCAGCAACATCAGTACAATACTAAAAAAGATATATTTCTTGAGCCTCATAGTCGCTCCTATTTGTGGTATGGGTGGTTGTTTATTATACTAAAAGCCCGAAAGAGCTGTTCGGCGAGGACAATCTTCGCCACCTTATGGCTCAGAGTGAGCTTTGAGAGGCTGATGGTCCGATGGCACCGGTCCAGGAAGGTCTGGGGGAGGCCGTAGGCCCCTCCGATGTAGAAGGAGATTCTCGGATGTTCCCTGATGAGCTGGGCGAACTGGTGGCTCTCCAGCTCCTCCCCCCTCGGATCGAGGGCGATATTGAAGGTTTCCCGGGCCAGGAAGGGGAGGAGAGCCTCCTGGTAGGCCTCCCTCCCCTCTTCCCGACTCTGGGCCCTCTTTATCCTCTTGTCGAAAATATCGATAAACTCTATCCGGGCAAATCGGCGGCTCTGGGTAATGAAGGAACCGATGAGCTCCTTGAGACAGGGGTCATCCCGTTTTCCGATGGAGTAGACGGTAACCCTATGCATAGGTGAGCCCCTTGATGAGGAGATCCCTCCCGACGGCCTTGAGCCAGACATGGGGAATGTGGTCGAAGAGCTGGACCCCTCCAATGGCGACGGCGGGGTGGAGAGATTCCCGGGCCAGAAGGGGGAGCCTCTCCCCCAGAGTGGTTGTCCCCTCTTTGGTCAGGGAGGGGCGGTAGGCCCCTATCCCTATGTAGTCGATTTCCAGCCTGTTACTCTCCCTCACCTCCTCCAGATTGTGGGTGGAGAGGCCTATCATCTTCCCCCTCCCCACCACGGAGCGGACCGCCCTTATCCCCCTATCCTTTCCCTGGACCCCAAACTCTCGGGAGAGCTCTGCCAGGTCCTCCTGCCCTATGTGGACCCCGTCACAGAGGGGGGCGAGGGAGAGGGTATCGTTGACAATGAGTTTTCCGGACCAGAGCCTCCTCAATCTGAGGAGCTCCTCCCTCTGCTCCTCGATCCCCCCCCTCTTATTCCGATATTGGACTATCTGGACCCTGAAGAGTCGGGCAATGGCGACAAACTCCTCCAGGGAGAGGTGGAACTCCCGGAGGAGATCTCTGTCACAGAGGGCGTAGATCTGGAGATCGTTCACCGGAGACCTCTTCCGTCGGAGGGGGAGGGAGCATCACCTTCAGGAGATCGGCGATGGTCTCCTTCATCTTCCCCCTCTCCACAATCATATCGATGAGGCCGTGTTCCAGGAGGAATTCGCTCCTCTGGAACCCTTCAGGGAGGTCGGCACCGATGGTCTGTTTGATGACCCGCTGGCCGGCAAATCCGATAAGGGCTCCCGGCTCGGCCATAATAATATCCCCGATCATGGCGAAGGAGGCACTCACCCCTCCCATTGTCGGATCTGTCAGAACGGAGATATAGGGGATCCGCTCCTCATGGAGTCTGGCCAGGGCGGCACAGGTCTTACTCATCTGCATGAGGCTGAAGGTGCTCTCCTGCATCCTCGCCCCCCCGCTGGCACTCACAATGACCAGGGGCTCCCGTCTCTCCAGGGAGCGGTTGACCGCCCTCACAATCTTCTCCCCCTCTACACTTCCCAGGCTCCCCCCCATGAAGGCAAAATCGAAGACCACCAGCTGGGTAGGGACCCCCCCGATCCGACAGCTCCCACTGATAGCGGCACTGGCCCTCCCCGTCTTCTTCTTCCCCTCTTCCACCCTCTTCTTGTAGCTCTTCTTATCCACAAATTTAATGGGATCGACAGGCTCCAGATTGCCATCGTACTCGACAAAACTCCCCTCATCTGCCAATATCTCGATGCGCTCCTTGGCCCCGATCCGAAAGTGGTAGCCACACTTGGGGCAGACATTGTACCTATTTTTGACCTCCTTGTAGTACATGAGGGCGTTGCACTTGGGACACTTGATCCAGTGGCTGGGTTGCTCACTGACGCTGGGTTGGGATTTTCTGATTTTGAAGAGATCGCTGATACCCATCACTCACCTTTTAAGACAATTCCTGCTATCTTCTCGAAGACCTCCGGCTCCCGGGCCACCACAATTCTCCTCCCGTCCCGGTAGAGGTGGAGCCCCTGACACTGGTGGAGCCCCGCCTCTATGTCGTACTCCCGTATCTCCCCTATGAAGATGACGAAGCTGACATAGCGGGCATAGGCTAGGGAGAGGGCCACAGCTCCGGGACTTCTGAATTTGAAACCGGCCTCCTTCAACCCCTTCACAGTTTCGGGATTGGCGTAGGCCTTCTCAAAGAGTCCGACCCGGGAGTAGCTGTTGGGACGGACATCTTTGAGCCTCCCGTGGAGGAGGGAGCCCTTTTTGTAGAGCTCCCCATATTTGATGAAGAACTCCCCGTTGGCCAGGTTGACAATGAAGGAGAGGAGGGTTCTCTCCCCATCGAGGACGGCGACAGAGGAGCCGTAATAGGGGAAACGGGAGAGGAGGTTGTCGCTCCCATCTATGGGGTCCAGAACAATTCTGTACCTCCCCTCTCCGAAGAGCCCCCTCTCCTCCGAAACGATCTGGCCGTAGGGGGCCAGGGAGTTACAGAAGATCTCTTCGGCTACCAGATCTATCTTGGAGCTCCGATCCCCTCCGGCTCCAATCCCCTCGTAGCGGTAATACTCCTCCTCCATGGGGCGGTGGATCAGGGAGAAGACCTTGAGGGAGGCCTCTCTGAGGGCTAGGAATATCTGCTCCACTACTCTAGAATTCTGAGGGCTATATTCTTTGCCGCCTCCCGCCCATCGTAGGCGGCTGTCACCACCAGATGGGCCCCCCGATAACAGTCTCCCCCAGCAAAGACACCGGGTTTGGTGGTCTCGTAATACTCATTTACCTTGATCGCCCCCCACTCATTGGTTTCGATGCCGTGTTTGGCCAGGAACTCCAAGGGGGTATTCTCAAAGCCGAGGGCGAAGATCACCATATCGGCCTCCAAGGTAAATTCACTATTCTTGACGATCTCCAGCTTCCTCTTTCCGCTCTTATCCACAGTGGAGATGGTCTTGACAAACTGGACGGCCACCACCTCTCCCCCATCTCCTGTAATGATCTTTGTAGGGGCCACATTGTAGATGAATTCGGCTCCCTCCTCCTTGGCGTTCTTCACCTCCTTCCGACTTCCGGGCATACTCTGCTCATCTCTCCGATAGGCGCAGACCGCCTTTTTGGCTCCCTCACGGATAGCTGTACGGACGCAGTCCATAGCCGTATCTCCCCCACCGATGACCAGGACCGTCTTCTCCTTGACCTCCATCTCCTTGTCGTAGGGGTCGCCAAAGAGCTTACGCTGGATGTTGGTGAGGAAATCCATGGCCATGACGGCGCCCCGGGCATCTTCGTTCTCGATCCCTGCCCGACGGGGTTTTGTGGCTCCGATACCGATGAAGATGGCGTCGTAACTCTCCAACAGCTCCCCAAAGTCCAGATTCTTTCCGACCTCGATACCGAGATTGAGTTGCATGCCGGCCTCCAGGAGCCATTCGATCCGCCTCTGGACCACCTTCTTATCCAGCTTGAAGTTGGGAATTCCGTAGGTCAGGAGCCCCCCGGCCCTGTCGGCCCTCTCGAAGACATGGGGTTCGATACCGTGGCGGAGGAGGAAGCTGGCACAGCTCAGACCGGCCGGACCGCTCCCGATAATGGCCACCTTCTTCCCCCTCTTCTTCTCCTCAAACTCAGGTCGGAGACCCCTCTTGAAACCCTCCTCGCTGATGAAGGTCTCGATAGCTCCGATCGTAATGGCCCCATACCCTTCGTTAAGGGTGCAGGCCCCCTCACAGAGTCTGTCCTGGGGACAGACCCGTCCCATGATCTCCGGGAAGGGGGAGGTCTCATTGCTGATCTTGAAGGCGAGTTCCAGATCCTTCTCTGCCACCGTCTTGAGCCAGTGGGGAATAAAGTTGTGGAGGGGACAGCTGTTGTGGCAGTAGGGATCCCCACACTGGACACAGCGGTCGGCCTGAATGGCCGCCTCATTGGGATTGTAGATCTCGTAGATCTCGCTGAAATTCTTGATCCGCTCGTTGACCGGCTTCTTGGCCGGCTCGATTCTCTCATTGAATATGAAATTCTGCATCTTACTCCCCTTCCTCCAAGTTCAACGGCACCTTACGGAGCTCTTTGGGTCTCACCATCCAGAAATTCCGTATCTCCATACGGAAACTATCAAGTATCGCCTTTGCCTTTCGGCTCCCCGTCTCATCATAGAATATCTGTAAGAGCTTCTTCAGGTAGTGGCGGGCCTCATCAAACTCATCTATATCTATTCGGCGGGCCTCCACGAGCTCCTGGTTGATCTTCTCCACAAAGGTATGGTCCTCATCATAGACGAAGGCGAGCCCCCCTGTCATACCGGCACCGAAGTTGATACCGGTCTTTCCGAGGATGACGACAATCCCTCCGGTCATATATTCGCAGGCGTGGTCCCCTGTCCCCTCGACGACGGCCAGGGCTCCTGAGTTCCTGACGGCAAACCGCTCTCCCACCTCTCCGGCGACGAAGAGGGTCCCCCCTGTCGCCCCGTAGAGACAGGTATTTCCCGCAAGGCTGAAGTTCTCATGGTCCTCCTTGGCCGTAATGACAATCTTTCCTCCATGCATTCCCTTGCCGACATAGTCATTACCGGCCCCCTTCACATTGATATGGACCCCGTTGATCAGGAAGGCTCCGAGACTCTGACCGGCAACCCCTTCTAGATTGATGGTGATATTACCGTCGCCGAGTCCCTTATCTCCGTAGTATTTGGCAATCTCCCCACTAATTCGGGCCCCAAAGCTCCTGTTGATATTTTCGATCTTCCTGTTGACGATCACCTTCTTACCCGGATTTTCGATGGCGGGGTAGATCTCCTTGAGAATCTCCTTCTCATACTCGTTGGTATCAAAGGGTTCATTGGACTCCATCTGGCAGGTATCGACTCCGTCCAGTCGGACCAGAACCTGGGAGAAGTCAAACTTCTTGGCCAGATCGTTCTCCACAACCTTGAGGAGGTCGCTCCGCCCAATTATCTCCTCCAACCTCCTATAGCCCAGGTGGGCCAGAATCTTCCTCACATCTTCGGCAATGATGGTAAAGTAGTTGATCAACCTGTCAACGGTACCGACATAGTGTTCCCGGAGAAACTCATTCTGGGTCGCTATCCCGACAGTACACCTGTTGAGGTGGCAGACCCGGAGGATCTTACATCCGATAATGGTGAGAACTCCCGTTCCGAAGGCGTAGCTCTCGGCTCCCAGGAGGGCGGCCTTCACAATATCGAGTCCGGTCTTCAACCCCCCATCGGTCTGGAGCTGGACAAACTCCCGGAGCTCGTTGGCTTTCAAGGAGTTGTGGGCCTCCACGAGCCCCAGCTCCCACGGGTTCCCGGCGAACTTAATGGAGCTCAGGGGAGCGGCCCCCGTTCCCCCCTCTCCGCCGCTGATGATGATCTTATCGGCGTAGGCCTTGGCCACACCTGTCGCAATGGTTCCGACACCGGCCGTGGAGACCAGTTTGACGGCGATCTTGGCGTCTGGATTGACCTGCTTCAGGTCGAAGATGAGCTGGGCCAGATCCTCGATGGAGTAGATGTCGTGGTGGGGGGGAGGGGAGATGAGGGTCACTCCCGGCATAGTATGGCGGAGTTTGGCGATGAGCTCTGTCACCTTGTGGCCGGGGAGCTGTCCCCCCTCTCCGGGCTTGGCCCCCTGGGCTATCTTGATCTGGATCTCCTCGGCACTGCGCAGATAGGCAGGGGTCACCCCGAAGCGTCCCGATGCCACCTGTTTGATCTTGGAGTTCTTGATGGTCCCGAAGCGGCTCTCATCTTCTCCCCCCTCTCCCGAGTTGGACTGGGCTCCGATGGTATTCATCGCTTCGGCAATACACTCATGGGCCTCAGGGGAGATGGAGCCGAGACTCATGGCGGCCGAGTCGAACCGCTTGAAAATATCTTCCACAGGCTCCACCTCATCGACGGAGATCGGCTTCCTATCGCTCTCCAACTGGAGGAAATCCCTGATGAAGCGGAGCCCCCGACCATCTACGAGCTCCTTCAGCCTCCCATAATCATCCCAGCTCCCCGTTATGGAGACCCTATGGATCTGGTTGACCGTATCGGGGGAGAAGTCGTGGTATTCGGTGCCGGCAATATATTTGTAGAACCCTCCCATCTCCAGGGGGAAGAGCCGCTTTTCGATGTCGATCTCGTAGGCACTCCTGTGGTACCGCTCCAGCCTCGCCTCAATATCCCCATAGCCCAGACCGGGGAGGAGGGCGGCACTATCTGTAAAGCAGTCCTCCACAATCTCCCTACTCAAGCCGAGGACATCGAAGAGGGAGGCGTTCCGATAGCTGGCAATAGTGGAGATCCCCATCTTGGACATGATCTTGAGGAAGCCACCGTTGAGGGCGTTGATCACATTCTTAAACCTATTTTTCAGCTCGAAGGGGCTCAACTTCTTATTCTTGAGCCTCTCATAGACTGTGGCGAAGAGGAGGTAGGGATAGACGGCGCTGGCCCCATACCCCACCATAACGGCGGCAGAGTGGGAGTCAACCACCTCCCCCGTTATGGCGACGATAGAGACCAGGTGGCGGATCTTCTCCTCCAGGAGGCGGCGGTTCAGCCTCCCAATGACCATGGCCATAGGGATCGTCTTCCTGTGGGGGCTCAACTCCCGATCGTCGAGGAAGACAATCCGGACCCCCTCCTCCTTGACGGAGAGGATAATCTCATCGACCAATCTGTTGAGGGAGGCCCGGAGATCCTTCTCAAAGGCTGTGGAGAAGCTCCTATTCTTGAAGGCGGCCCTATACCTCGGATGTCTCTCATCCCCGTAGCTCCTCAGAATATCGAGCTTCTCCTTGATGAGAATGGGGGAGACCGCCTTGAGTCTGACGGCGTGGTGGGGATCCTCGTCGAGGATGTTGTGGATCTCCCCAAACCCTGTATTGAGGCTCATGACGATCTTCTCCCGAATAGGGTCGATGGGGGGGTTGGTCACCTGGGCAAACTTCTGTTTGAAGAAGTCGGTGAAGCTCCGCTGGTGGTTACTGAAAGCGGCCATGGGGGTATCATCCCCCATACTCCCTACAGCCTCTTTCCCCTCCTTGATCATAGGTTCGATCACCTGCTCGATGAGCTCGTGGGTAATATTGTGGTACCGCTGTTTATGGACAATATCCTCTATCTCATACTCGCTCATATCGGTAAAGGGGCTCTCAATATGCTCCTGGAGATAGACCATATGTTCATTGAGCCACTGGTCATAGGGGTTGGAGTTCTTGAGATAGTCATTAATATCCTCATTTTTGAGGACAACCCCGTACTTCAGGTCGAGGGCGATCATCTCCCCACTCTGGAGCCTCCCCCTCTCGATAATCTCCTCCTCTGGGATCTGGAGAATTCCATACTCACTGGCGATGATGAGCCTATTGTCCCTGGTGATAATATATTTGGCCGGGCGGAGTCCGTTCCGATCGAGGACACAACCGACATAGCGGCCATCGGTGAGACTCACAGCGGCAGGCCCGTCCCACGCCTCGAAACAGGTAGAGGTGTACTCGTAGTAGGCTCGCAATTTGGCATCCATATGGGGGGCATTCTGCCACGGGGCCGGAATGAGGGCCCGGGCCGCCTTGAAGAACTCCATACCGTTGACAATGAGGAACTCGAAGAAGTTGTCGAGGCTCTTGCTATCGCTGGCCTCCCTCTCCAAAGGGGGGATGATCTTGGCCAGCTCCTCATCGCTGAAGACCTCGCTCTTAATCGACTCACACTTGGCCAAGACATTGAGGCGGTTGGCGCTGATGGAGTTGATCTCCCCATTGTGGGCGATCATACGGAAGGGTTGGGCCAACTTCCATTTGGGGAGGGTGTTGGTAGAGAACCGCTGGTGGAAGAGGGCGAAACTTGCCTCGAAATCGGGATCCTGGAGGTCGGGGTAGAACATCTTGATATAGGTGGGCATCACTAGCCCCTTATAGACTATGGTCTTGGAGGAGAAGGAGGGGATATAGAACTCCCCATCGTCCTCCAACGCCCTCTCTATCTCCCGGCGGGTCAGATAGAGGAGGGCGTCTAGCCTCTTTTTGGCAATGAGGGAGCTGGGAGCAACGAAGATCTGGACAATGTGGGGGAGTGTCCGCTTCGCCTGCTCCCCCAAGGCCTCTGTATTGATGGGGACCTCCCTAATGTGGAGGATCTTCAGGTCATTCTTCCCACAGATCTCCCGAAAGGTCTCCAGACTCTCCTCATCTCTGTAAAAGACCATGGCTACCCCGTACTCCGCTGGAAGGGTGAACCCCTCCTGGTCGGCCACCTTCCTAAAGAAGCGGTGGGGCATGGAGAAGAGGAGACCGCTCCCATCTCCACTCTTCCCATCTGCCGCAATGGCCCCCCTGTGCATCATCCGCTCCAGGGCCCTAATGGCATCTTCCACATTCTCATGGGTGGCTCTGTTATCGATACTGGCAAGGAGTCCGAAACCGCAGTTGTCTCGGTAGCTTGTAAACTGGTCCATCAGCACGCCTTTTTAAAGGAAGTTTAATACTCTTTTTAGTATAAGTAGCATAATTTTATCCAATAGTCGGTTAAGGGAGACTAAAACCCCTGGGGGAAACCCGATGCAGGGTTACATATTGAAAACGGTCCCGGTCCGGGATGAGGATCTGGTGGTCCACCTCCTCACCTCCAGAAGGCTCTACAGACTCTACCGTTTCTACGGGGCCCGCCACAGCACCATCAATCTCGGTTACAAGATCGACTTCACCATCGAGTACCAGGGGGGATACCTGCCCAAACTCCGTAATGTCATCCACCTAGGGACCCCGTGGCTCCGAGAACTCCCTAAAGTTGCGGTCTGGCAGAGCTGGATAACCCTTCTCTGGAACCACCTCCAGGGGGTGGGGACCATCGACCCCTTCTACCTCTCCCTCCTGGATGACCAGTCACGGTGGCTGGTGAGACAGGATCCCAAGAGGGCCATAGTGGAGGGTTATACCAGGCTCCTCGATTTTGAGGGAAGATTACAGAGGGAGGCCCTCTGTTTTCGGTGTGGGGGGATCATTGGGGGGGAGAAAATCGCCTTGGGCCCCTCCTTTCTCCCCGCCCATGGAGAGTGTATAGGGGGAGAGGGGGTCTCCATGGGAGGAGTCGGCCACCTCTTTACCTATTATGACAGCCAGTACCTCCAGGATAGGGAGATCGATCTCCTCTACAGAACCCTCTTGAAGGGACTCTAATTGGCGTCGAAGTCATCGACGATGAAATCTGTCCCCGCCAACATTCTCCCACCGTAATCGATTTTCTGGAGAACTTTGACTCCGCTGACAGGATCTTCCACAACCCGGTAGAGCTGGCCATAGACCTGGATTGGATCGAAGATGAACTCTGCCACCTGGGCGGGACTCTCCCCCACCTTCAACCGCTCTGGGAGGAGGGTATCACAGATCGTATCGAGGTACCCCTCCCTCAAGACATCGTACTCGTCGAAATAGATGGAGCAGTCCACATAGTCGAGGGAGAGCTTCTCCCTCTCCACCTCCCCCTCCACCTCCAGGAGCCACTGGCCATCACCCTCCATGGAGCGGATATAGTAGATGTCGTGGAGGTCGGCCTCCTGAATGGAGTGGAGGAGATCGGTGATGTTGAGGTTGAAGAGGGTCACCTCATCGGGATAGACCGTCCCCTCCCCCACCCGAATGAGACAGTCATCGGGATCGACCCCCCTCAACTCCAAGGGGGGTTCTAGAGCATCTGCCTCCCCCCCCTCCACAAAGTCGTTGATGAGCTCGAAGAGCTCCCGTATCTCCTCTTGACTCCCCATATCGTAGTTGTCCCAGTCAACCCCCTCCATCTCCAGACGGCTCACATTGTAGAGCTTGACAACCTTCGCCGATCCTTTGACCATTATGACACCCATAGAGCCTCCTTTTTTGAGGGATTATACCCTTTTCCTCTAACTCTCCATTGAAGCGAACAGAGGGGGATCTCCCCCATCGACGGTTCCCTTCTACCAATCCCCACAGGCTGAGACTGTCTCGATGGGTCCCGTTCCCATACCGATAACCTACCACATCTTCGCTATAGTGTCAATTATGGCCCCTATCAGAGGGGGAGAGACCTATCTCCGGACAAAGGATAAAAAAAATCTTAAAATCGCCGATAATGGAGGGTGCACCATAATATATGGAGGAGAACCATGCGGATAAGCAATGAAGCAATCTTCAACACTTTTATCAAGTATGACAAGGCGAAACAGAAGGAGATAGCCCGCCGCACAGAGGAGATCGCCTCTGGAAAGGGAATTCTGGCTCCCTCCGACGATTTCGCCTCTCTGGCCAAATCCTTGAAATTCAGGGGAATTGACAAGGAGCTCTCCAGCTATCTCACCAATATCAACTCTGTCAAGATGAGGCAGACGGCGGCCGAGACAGCCATGACCAATATCGCCGATGCGGGGACAGAGGCCCGGACGGAGATTGTCCGTCTCCTCAATGTGGGAGTCCTCGATCTGGAAGATGCGGAGATCGTCAACCAGTATCTCCAGGACCTCAAGGATTATATGATCGACCAAGCCAATGTCCAGATTGGGGATACCTACCTCTTCGGGGGTACCAAGAGCGGGACAAAACCCTTTGAGTGGGATGACAGCTCCAAAGAGCTCAAATATAACGGAAATGAGGAGGAACAGCGGGTCCCTGTCTCCAAGAGGTTCCAGGCTACGGCGACCTTCGACGGGAGTAAGAGGTTGGGACTCCAGGAGATGACAGATGTGATCGAACAGATCAGGAAGGCGATAGAGGATGAGAAGGATCTCTCCCAGATTACAGGCGCCCTCCTAGAACAGTTTGATCAGGGGTACAACAAACTCCTCCAGAACCGCTCATTCATTGGAGCCGAAGAGAGGACCTTGGAAGAGTTCGAGCAACAGCACGAGATGTACAAGACCGTCTACAACAACTTCATCTCCAATCTGGAAGATGCAGATATTACGGCGGCTATTACAGGTCTCGAAAAGGCCAAGGTGGCCTACGAAGCCTCTATGGCTGTCTTCAACCAGAACAAGGATCTCTCGCTCCTCAAATATCTAGCCGCTTAGTAGCGGAACTTTTTGAGTTTCTGAAGGTCTTGCATCTGGTGCAAGATCTTCTTCCGCTCCTCTTGGGCGATCCCCTCTATCTCCCCAATGATCCGCTCCACTCTCCTGAGCTGGGATGGGGAGAGGGCGGAGAGATCCAACTCCCTCAAAAGCCGATCCACCCTCTCAAACTCCCCCCTGTGGAGGGCGAGAAAGAGGGTATCTATCCATCGATCTAGACCTTCGATTCTATCCCCTCCCAACCAGATTTAAGATTTTCCAGAATCTCAATGAGATCCTTGGCCAGCTCCACATCATTCTTGGCATGGACCGTCAAAAGGGAGCGGTCAACAAAATCGTAGAGGAGATGGAGGTTTCGGGCGATCTCCCCCCCCTGCTCAAAATCGAGGGCACTGTCGAGGGCCCTCACAATATCGGAGACCCGGGTGATATTCTCCACCTTCGAGTGGATGTCCCCCCGTTCTATATCGCTGATAGCCCCCTTCAGCGAGAGGATCGCCCTCTCGTAGAGGAGAATGACCTGCCGCAAGGGCGAAGCTGTCTCTACGCTATTCTTAATGTAGGCATCGATAGGATTCATCTACCCCCTTTCCTCTCTGTAATTAGGTGTGATTAAGTTGTCTCATCCGACGGCAACAGGGCGGCGATCTGTGTCTTCATATCGTTGAGCTGGGCCAGGATACTATCGAGATGGATAAACTGGGCCTTCAGAATCTCGCTCTCCTTTGTGATCCTTTCCACAACGGCCGCTATATCATCCTCATACCGATCGATCTTCTTGTCGTAGGAGAGCTCCTTCTGATTCACCACTCCATCGGTGTCGAAGAGGGCCTCCAAGTAGGGCTGGAGGGAATTTTGAAGGTCGGAGAGGGCCGACTGGATCCCCTCCCTATCCTGGGAGAGTTGCTCCTCCAACTCTGTAGTCTTGAGGGAGATGTGGCCCGTTGTATGGTCCACCTCCATCAGGTTCCTCTCCATGAGGGGAGTGAGCCTCTGGAAGATCTGGGACCGAATGGATTGGAGGGTGAAATCCCCTGCCAGTGGAGCTCCCTCTTCGCTCTGACTCTTGATATAGTCCACAAGGGAGTTATACTTTCCGAAAAGGTCCTCCAGGGAGCTCTTGATCGCCTCATCATCGTTGGCTATCTCAACGGAGACAGGGGTATCGGAGCTCTCCTTCACCTCAATCTCAATCCCCTCTATCAGGTTGGAGAAGGTGTTGGTCTGACTCTCCACACTCTCTCCATATATGTCGATCTGGGCGTTCTGGGCCTCCTGAACATGGGAATCGGAGTAATCCCTTCCCAGCTCCAGATTGTCCAGGAGGTCTCCATCATCTTTGAGGGTGATGGCGTTGTCGGTCCCTGTCTCCCTAGAGGAGAGTATGAGTCGGTAGTTGTCTCCGTCAAAGAAGATGGAGGCGTTGACCTTGTCGGTTGCACTGTTGATCTTCTGGGCTATATCGTCGATGGTATCATCTGCGGTGTACTCTATATCGATCTCCTCCCCATCGATGGCGATGGTCAGGGTCCCATCTCCTGAAGCGACACTATCATCTCTATTCTCCACTCCGCTCTGGGAGAGCCAGACATCATTTTTGGCCAGCTGTTTAACGGTAAAATCCAGTTTGGTCGGATTGACCTTTTCGGGATCGGTCACACTCACCGAAGCGATACTCTCATCGGAGACGGTGACCACCTTCTGATCGAAGAGCTCCTCATCGATGAGGTTCTCAAAGCTCCCTTTAAAATCCTCTAACATGGAGACATAGCTCTCAAAGGCGGCCTTCTCCATCTCCACCTTATACTCTTTCTCCTGTATAATGGAAACCTGCTGATACTTGAGTTGCTCATATTTGTCCAGAATGGACTGGTAGTCAAACTGTCCGCTCAAGTTACTCAGATAGATCTCTCCGGCCATCTATACCTCCTTATCCACCAGGAGACCCGACGACAGGTCATCCCCAATTCTCTTGACCATCTCAATGACCGCCTCCGGAGGGAACTGCTGAATCACAACTCCATCTCTCCTGTCAACGATCTTGACGACTCTAATACCGTCTCTCTCCTCCTCCACCTCCACTCGGAGGTTTGTGGTGAGGGTAGAGATCTCCTCTTCCAGTTGCTGGAGGAGCTCCCCTATATTCTGTTCCCCTGGGGACTCCTCTAACAGCTCCTCTAGGATCCGATCCTCTCCTGCTTGGTGGGTGGAGGGGAGTTCTCTCTGGTTCTGGAGGGGTGGAAGGGTCTGATCGATACTCTGAATTTCCATACCCTACTCCTCAATCCCTGAACTCAGCCGGAGGCTCAGCTCAAGGATCGATAGGAGGAGACCCCCCTATCGAAGGAGCTGGAGCACAAGCTGGGACTGCTGTTTCGCCTGTGCCAGCATACTTGTACCGGACTGCATCAAGATGTTGTTCTTGGTGAACTCGGACATCTCTTTGGCAAAGTCGATATTTCTGATCCGTCCCTCAGCATCTCGGGTATTGACGGCCTGGGTCTCGTTGTTGGAGATGATCTTCTCCAACTCGATCTGGCGGGAACCGAAGTAGGCCTGCTGTTTATCGACAGCCCGAATGAGGCAGTCCACAGTTTCGATTGTGGTCTGGGTCTTGTCGGAATCGGTTACATCGAGGGTGTAGTTGGTTCCGTTGATCTTGATGACAGAAGCCTCACCGGAGTTTCCTCCAGCAGTGGCACTCATATTGATCCTGTCCACATTGATAGTCTGTCCCTTCCGTCCCCCGTACTGGATGAGGAAGAAGCTGTTATCGGCGACATCGAAGAGTTTCTTTCCGTTGAACTCTGTATCTTTGAAGACCTTGGAGATCGCCTCAGCCAATTTGTTAATATCCTCTTGGAGGGCACCCCGGGCATTGCCGTCAAGTGTTGTATTTCCTGCCTGGATCGCTTTGGCCTTGATGTCGTTGAGGACATTATAGACCTCTGTCAGGGAGCCTTGGGCGATCTGAGCCACTGAGATCCCATCTTGGGCATTTCGAGTACCCTGATCGAGGGAGTTGGCAAATGTCTTCAACTGGTCGGCTATATAGAGTCCCGCTGTATCGTCTGCACCTCTGTTAATTCTGTGGCCTGTAGCCAATCTCTCCAAATTTTTGTTGAGTGCCGCTTCGGTCTTCAACATATTGGCATGGGTAAAGTCTGCCTGGAAGTTGTAATTAATCTTGAGAGCCATAATTTCGCCTCCTTATTTTTTTTACACTCCCATTATCGGGGGGTGGGAACTATTTTTTAGGAGGCCCTCCAATTTCTCCTCGATTTTCTGGAGGTGGTCCCCGATGATCTCCACCCCCTTGAGGAAGTACTCCCTCCGCTCCTCCTCACCCACTCCGTAGAGACTCATGAGGAGGAAGGAGAGCTGGTGGAATGTGGCGGTCTGGAAGAGGTAGGTGGCCCTGGGGTTTTTGGAGGCGTGGCCCTTGACAGTTCTGTAGAAGGAGTTGGAGCGGCGGTAGATCTCCTCTACCG